>JANNKC010000303.1:0-1711 GCA_031396105.1 Anaeromyxobacter sp. | reverse complement strand
CCGTTCTTCTCGCAGCAGCTCGGCCTGGAGGCCGAGGCGCGGTTCGTCCCGGCTCGGGTGCTGGCCGATCTCGGCGTCCGGCTCCGGCTCGGGCTCGGCGGCGAGGAGCGGCTGGCGCTGCTGCCCTTGTCCCTGCGTGGCCGGGCGGCGGTGGGGGACTGGGTGCTCTGCGAGCCGCTCCCGGGCGGCGAGGCGGTGCTGCGCCGCGTGCTGGCGCGCCGCTCCGCGCTCTCCAGGCAGTCGGCCGGCGACGCCACCTCGGAGCAGGTGCTGGCCGCCAACGTGGACCTGGTGCTGCTGGTGCAGGCGCTCGACGGCGAGGTGAACGCCCGCCGGCTGGAGCGGACGCTGGCGGCGGTGCGGGCCTCCGGGGCCGCGCCGGCGGTGCTCCTCACCAAGGCCGATCGGTGCGCCGACGTGCCGGCCGCGCTGGCGGCGGTGGAGGGCGCGGCGCCCGGCGTGCCGGCCCTGGCTGTTTCGGCGCCCCGCGGCGAGGGGCTCGACGCCGTGACGGCGCTGCTCGGCCGCGGCGAGACCGGGGCGCTCATCGGCCCGTCCGGCGCCGGCAAGTCCACCCTGCTGAATGCCCTGCTGGGGCGCCAGGCGGAGGCCACGGGGGCGCTCGGCGCGGACGGCCGGGGCCGCCACACCACCTCCCACCGGCGGCTCTGGACGCTCCCCGGCGGTGGGCTGCTGGTGGATGGGCCGGGCCTGCGCGAGCTGCAGCTCTGGGACGGCGCCGGCCTGGCGGCCGCCTTCTCCGACCTCACCGAGCTGGCCGCGTCCTGCCGCTTCTCCGACTGCCGGCACCTCGAGGAGCCGGGGTGCGCGCTGCGCGCCGCGGTGGCGGCGGGCACGCTCGCCGCCGCCCGGCTGGGCGGCTTCCACAAGCTGGCGCTGGAGGCCGCGGCGCTGGCCGGCCGGCAGGACGCCGCCGCCGGCCTGGCCTCGAGGCGGGAGGCCAAGGAAGCCCAGCGCGCCCAGCGCGCCCAGCGCGAGCAGCAGCGCCGGCGCGGGCGGTAGGCCGGGGTCGGGGCCGCGGTCGTGGTCGCCCAGCCTACTCCCCGGGCTTCGGCCCCAGGCAGGCCGGCCGGTTTCGGTAGCGCCGCTCGAAGGGCACGTAGACCATGCAGGAGCGGAGCGGGCCCGCGCCGACACAGACCTCCTGGCAGGTGGCGTAGCTGCGCCGGTGCGGGCGCTGGGTGGCCCGGCCGGTCCTGGTGTCCACCACCCGGTCGTAGGGGCCCTTCGGCCCGAGCCCCTTCTCGCCGACGGCATGCAGGCTGGTGATGAGCTCCTTCGGGACGCCGCCCGCCCAGAGCCCGGCGCGGTCGGCCTGGGCCTCGCGCTGCGCGCCGAGGAGCGCCGGGTCGGCCGGCCCGTCCACCGCGAAGACCATGGCGTGCCCGGCCCGCACCAGCGCCGCCGCGGCGTCGGGGCAGGTCACCAGGGCGCGCCCGTAGCCGTCTCGCTGGCCCAGCGTGGAGCAGCGCCAGGCGCCGCGCGCCAGGAGGGGCGCCGCGCCGCGGGCGAGCGTCCAGAGCGCCTCGGGCGAGGAGGTGCCGATGCGGTGGACCGGGCCGAAGGTCTCGAGCGTGTTGTAGCCGGCCAGGCGGGTCGAGAAGCCCCGCAGCGGCCCGGAGTCCACCTTGAACGTGTCGCCGTCGACCCACCGCACCTCGGTCCGCTGGCCGTCGAGCAGCACGGTGGC
>JANNKC010000283.1:0-10978 GCA_031396105.1 Anaeromyxobacter sp. | reverse complement strand
CTACCAGTACCCCCAGCGCCTGCGGAGGATCCACTCACCGGCCAGGGTCGCCGCCAGGCCCGCCAGGAACCACCAGCGATCCCAGATCGGCAGATCCTTCCTCCGCCCGATCTCCACCACCTCGGGATCGGTCACGGCGAGCGTGGGCAGGTCGCCACCTGGCAGCACCGCGCTGGCGCCGCCGGTCGCCTCGGCGATGGCCGCCAGGAGCTCTGGGCGCGGGGCGGCGTCGGCGTCCTCGGGCCCTGCGCCGCGCACGGCCACCGCGGTGGTGGCGGTCTCGGCCGGCCCGCCCGGCGCCTCGCTGCGCGCCACCACCTTGTAGGCGCCGGGGCCCGGCGTGGGGAGCTCGAGGCGGGCCGTGCCGTCGGCGCCCGAGGTGGCCTCGCCGCGGGCCACGGCGCGGCCGTCCTCGGCCACCAGCTCCACCGTCACCTTGCGCCCCGGCGCCGGGCCGTAGTCGACGCCGCGCACCGAGAGCGTGAGCCCCACCGGGGAGCCCGGCTCCAGCGAGGGCTGGTCCGGCTCCACCTTGAGCGGCGTGAGCTCGGGATCGCGCACCAGCCAGCGCAGCGCCGCGCTCCAGAAGCGCCGGTGGGCCTTGTCGCCGCCGCCGGTCTCCGCGGCCAGGAAACCCCAGCGCCAGGAGCCGTCGGTGGCCACCGCCAGCGTGCGGCCGGCGCCGAGCTCGCGCGTGGCCACCACCGGGGCGGGACGCCCGTCCACCAGCACGCCCGGGGCCTCCAGCAGCACGGCCGCGCCGGAGCCGGGCGGCAGCGCCCGGGTGCGGTTGAGCGTCTCCACCGGGGGGAGGCGCTCCCAGAGCGCGGCGCTGGCCGCCTCGCCAGCGCCCAGCGCGGTGATGGGGTGGCGCCGGCCCTCCGGCGTGAGGCGCGGCACGATGGGCTCCTCCACCAGGCCCGCCCCGTCGAGCGGCACCACGGGCAGCACGTCGGCCAGCGGCGTGGCCCCATAGCGCCCCTCGCCAAAGCTCTGCTCGCCGCCCACCATGGCCAGGCCGCCGCCGCCGAGCACGTAGTCGCGCAGGTTGGGCAGGAAGCGCTCGATGTCCAGGGAGCGGTAGGGCAGGTAGGCGAAGTTGCAGAGGATGACGGCGTCGAAGGTCTTGAGCTGGGGCCCGAAGATCTCCTGCACCGGGAAGGGGATGAGCGAGAGCTGCTCCTGCGACCCGGGCGTGTCGGTGTTGGTGCGGAGGATGTAGAAGCTGACCAGGTCGACGTTGGGGTCCTGCTTGAGCAGCCCGCGCAGGAAGCGCTCGTCCCAGCTCGGCCGGCCCGCCACCAGCAGCACGCGCACCCGGTCGCGGATGACGCGCAGCACGAAGGAGCGCTGGTTGTTCTCCGCCACCGCCTCGCCGGGCAGCACCGGCGCCGCCGCCGTGAAGACGAAGGTGCCGGTGGCGTCGGGGGCGAAGGAGAGCGGCACCACGTAGCGGTCCTGCCCCGGCAGGAGCTGGACCGGCGCCTGGGCCACCACCGCCCCCTCGCGCCGCAGCGTGAGCACGAGCGGCTCGGCGTCGAAGCCGCGCGCCCGCAGCGTCACCTCCACGGTGAGGGTGTTGCGCACGAAGGCGAAGTCGTCGGCGGCGATGCGCTCGATGGCGAGGTCGCGCGGCGCGGCCCGTCCCACCGCCACGGTGTTGACCGGCGCCCCCAGCGCCTTCAGCTCGGTCCGGGCCGCCGGCGTGAGCCCGCCGGCCAGGGCGGCGTTGTCGGCGCCGTCGGAGACGATCAGCACACCGGCCAGCCGGCGCGCCGCCCCGCTGCCGGCCGCGGCCGCCTGGAGCGCGCCGAGGAGATCGGTCCTGCCGCCGGTGGCGGGGAGGCCGCGCCGGGCCGCCGCGGCGTCGGTGGGGGTCACCTCACCGGCGAAGGCCGACCACTCGACGTCGACCCGCTCGGCGAGGCGGGCGAGCTCGCCCTGGTGGCGCGCCAGGAAGGCGGCCACCGCCTCGGCGCGCGACGGCTCGGCGTCCCCGGCCGGGAAGCGCATGGAGCGCGACGCGTCCACCAGCACGGCGAAGCGGTGGCGCACCCGGGCGGTCTGCAGGAGCTGCACGGCCGGCTCGGCGAGGAGGAAGAGCGCCAGGAGCGCCGTCAGGGTGCGCAGGGCGAGGAGCGCGGCGCGGCGGCCGGGCCTCACCTCCCCGCGCAGGCTGCGCCAGGCCAGCCACACGGCGGCCGCTGCGGCCAGGCCGGCCACGGCGAGCGCCCAGCCCGGCAGCGGCGTCAGGGCGCCAAGGCGCCAGTCGTTGTAGGCGGCGGTGTCCAGGCTCGGCCCCGCCCGCCCTAGCTCCGCCGCTTCATGATGAAGGGGAGGTGGACGGCGTCGTCCTTGTAGTCGGTGCAGAGGGCGTACATGGCCAGGTTGACGCCGAGGCGGAAGGCCTGCTCGCGCTGGGGCTCGCCGCCGGGCGTGCAGGGGTACTCCCAGTCGCCCAGCTCGGAGCGGGCCCAGGCGCCCGCCAGGTCGTTCTGCGAGTAGACCACCGCCAGCCGACCGTCGAGCGCCTGTCCCTCCAGCCAGGCCTTGGTGAGCACCCGGCCGCCCTGGTGGTCCACCAGGTAGAAGGACTTGAAGAGGACGTGCTGTTGCGGGATCGCCTTGAGCGGCGCCGCCGGCAGCACCCTGGCCAGCTCGGCCCGCACCGAGGCGTCGAAGCCGCTGCCGTCCGAGCCGTCGGCGGCGTCCACCAGCAGGAAGCCGCCGTACTGCAGGTGGCGCCGCAGCGCGGCGCGCTCCGCCTCGGAGAAGGGAGGCAGCGGTCCGTCGCCCGAGAGGAAGAGGAAGGGGTGGCGGTGCAGTCCCGGCGCGTCGAGCCGCAGCGGCACCGGATCGGGCGTGGTCTCGATGGAGGTGCGCCGCGCCAGCTCCCAGCCCAGCCGCCGCAGCGCACCGGGCCGGGCGTCCCAGCGCCCACCGTGCCGGACCTGGCCGATGGCGACCGGGCTGGCCGCGGTGGCGGCGCGGCCGCGCCCCGGCAGGGCCGCGACGGCGGCGCCGGCGGCGAGCGCCCCGAGGAAGCGGCGGCGAGTGAGGGTGGTGGGCATGGCCGTCGTGGGAACCAGATCGGCCGCCGGGTCATTCCGGGGCGACCCGTGTCATACGGCGGGCCGGGGCGGGCCGCCAGCCCGGACTGGCCGGGCGCGCCGGGGTGCGTGCTACCATCCAGGCATGAGCAAGGCGCGGAAAGGGGCCGGGCCGGCCCCCCGGGTGGCCACGCGGCTGGAGGCCGGCGACCACGGAGCGGCTCGCCGCGAGTCGCGGCGCCTCCTGGCCGATCCGGCCACCGACGAGGCCGGGCGGCGAGAGGCGGCTGCGGTGCTGGTGAGCCTGGAGCCCGAGAGCGGCGCCGTGGCGGTGGGGCTGGGCGGCGTCGTGGTCGCCGCCATCCTGCTCGGCTGGCTGCTGGCGGGGTAGGCGCGGCCGACCCGGCCTGGCCGGTCAGCCCTCCGGATCCGCCGGAGGGCCGAGCAGCTCGAAGTCCGGGATGGCGCGCTTGACGTGCTCCCGCAGGCGCGCCGTGAGCTTGGCCTCGATCTGCCTGGCCCGCTCGCGCGTCAGCCGGTAGCGGTCGCCGACCACCTGGAGCGTCAGCGGCTCGGTCCCCTCGGGGGGCAGGAGCCGGTGCTCGAAGATGAAGCGCTCCTTCTCGTCCGTGATGGTGGCGGCGAAGGCGGTGAGCTGCTCGCGGAAGACCCGCTGCAGCTCCTGGTCGCCCAGCGCCACGTCCGCGGCCGGTGCGCGGTCGGTGGCCAGCCGGTCCAGCCGGGAGGCACGGCCGTCCTCGTCGCCCACCTGGATCGGCGCGTCGAGGGAGAGGTCGTCGGCCGCCATGCGCCCCGTCATCTCCTCCACGTCGGTCACCTCCACGTCGAGGTTGCGCGCCAGGAGCTGGGGCGTGGGGTCGATGCCGCGTGCCAGCAGCTTCTCGCGCTCCTTGGAGAGGTTGAAGAAGAGCTTGCGCTGCGCCTGGGTGGTGCCGAGCTTCACCAGGCGCCAGTTCTCCATGACGAAGCGGATGACGTAGGCGCGGATCCACCAGGCGGCGTAGGAGGAGAGCTTCACCCCCATCATCGGGTCGTACTTCTTGACCGCCTGCATGAGCCCCAGGTTCCCCTCCTGGATCAGGTCGAGGACCTGGAAGGCGGTGCGCCGGTACTCGTGGGCGATCTTCACCACCAGGCGCAGGTTGGAGGCCACCAGCCGATAGGCCGCGGTGACGTCGCCGGTGTCGCGGTAGCGCAGCGCCAGCTCGTGCTCCTCCTCGCGGGAGAGCACCGGGTGGCGCGCCACCTCGGCCATGTAGGCGCGCAGCGGGTCGTAGCGGGCCAGCCCGGTGTCGCGGGGCGGGGTCGGCCCGGCGGGGTGCGCGGGGGCCGGGGCCTCGTCGTCGTGGTCGTGCGGCATGGGGGCGCGAGGGGCGGGAATTCGGGCCCCTCCGGCTGATGTGATATAGGTCTGCCGCCCCTCGCGCAAGCCGCGGGGGGACCACCGGCGCATGGCGAGCCTCGCAGCACGGCGCGGCGTCCGGTCCCGCTCGAGGACCGGGCCTCACGCGGAACCGCGAAGCCGCCATGCGCCACTTGCGAAGCGAGTGGTGACATGGAGAACGAGCAGCAGCCCGGGGCGCCCGCCCCGCAGGCGTCGGACTACGTCGCGGAGATGTCGTTCGACGAGATGAGCCTCTCGGAGCCGGTCCGCCGGGCCATCGCCGAGAAGGGCTACACCAAGCCCACCCCGGTGCAGGCCCGAACCTTCCGCCCGGTGCGCGACGGCAAGGATGTCATCGTCCGGTCCAAGACCGGCACCGGCAAGACGGCGGCCTTCGCCATCCCCATGCTGGAGCGCATCCCGGACGCGCGGCGCAAGCCCTCCGCGCTGGTGATGTGCCCCACCCGCGAGCTGGCCATCCAGGTGGCGGAGGAGTTCACCGAGCTGGCCAGGCACCGCGACCTCACGGTGGTGACCATCTACGGCGGCGCCTCCATGGGCGACCAGCTCGACAAGCTGAAGGCCGGCGCCGAGATCGTGGTCGGCACGCCGGGCCGCATCTTCGACCACCTCCGGCGCAAGACGCTGGTGCTGGACGCGTGCATGGTGTCGGTCCTCGACGAGGCCGACGAGATGCTCAACATGGGCTTCTTCGAGGAGGTGACCCGCATCCTCGACCACTTGCCCCAGGACTGCCAGCAGCTGCTCTTCTCGGCCACCGTGCCGGCCGACATCGAGCAGATCATCCGCCAGTACCTGACCACGCCCGAGACCATCCTGCTCTCCGGCGACGAGTACAAGGTCGACAACATCCACAACGTCCTCTACAACACGGTGGACGCCTACCCGAAGCCGCGCAACCTGCTCTACATGATCGAGCAGGAGGAGCCGGGGTCGGCCATCGTCTTCTGCAACACGCGCAGCGACACCGGCCTCGTCTCGGCGGTGCTCAACCGCAACGGCTACGACGCCGAGCTGCTCAACGGCGAGCTGCCGCAGAAGGAGCGCGAGCGGGTCATGGCCAAGGTGAAGCGCGGCGAGGTGCGCTTCATGGTGGCCACCGACATCGCGGCGCGCGGCATCGACATCTCCGACCTGTCGCACGTGGTGAACTACTCGCTGCCCGAGGACCCCTCGGTCTTCATGCACCGGGTCGGCCGCACCGGCCGCATCGGCAAGAAGGGCACCAGCCTCTCGCTGGTCTCCGGCGCCGAGATCATGACGCTCTCCGCGCTGCAGAAGAAGTTCGGCGTGGTCTTCGAGGAGCGCAAGCTCCCCACCCCGGAGGAGGCCAAGCACCGCTGGACCGAGCGCCACGTGGCCGAGCTCAAGGAGGCCATGAGCGCCTCCATCTTCGAGGCCTACATCCCGCTGGCGCAGCAGCTCAAGGCCCGCCCCGACGGCGATTACCTGACCGCCTTTGCGCTCAAGTACTTCTTCACGCACCACCGCATCGAGAAGATGACGGACGTGCAGAAGGCCGAGCACAAGCGGCAGGAGCACGAGCGCAAGGAGAAGGTCGAGGCCGGCTTCGTGAAGGACCGGGAGCGGGCCGCCGAGCGCGGCGACCGCGGCCCGAGGCGCGAGGGGCGGGGCGAGCGCGGTGAGCGCGGCGGCCGCGACCCGCGCCGCGAGCGCACGGAGCGCGGCGAGCGTCCCGCTCGAGAGGAGCGGGCGCCGCTCGAGGCCCGGCCTGCCGGCGAGGAGCGTCCCGCCCGAGAGGAACGGGCGCCGCTCGAGGCCCGGCCTGCCGGCGAGGAGCGTCCTGCCCGAGAGGAACGGGCGCCGCGCGAGGCCCGGCCTGCCGGCGGGGAGCGTCCCGCCCGAGAGGAACGGGCGCCGCGCGAGGCCCGGCCTGCCCGCGAGGAACGTCCTGCCCGGGAGGAGCGGGCGCCGCGCGAGGCCCGGCGGGCCCGCCAGGCGGGCTCGGAGGACGAGATCCCGGCCTCCATCCCCACCATCGAGGTCCCTGCCACCCTCGAGGAGGCCGCCGAGCGGACCTTCACGCCGAGCCGCGAGGTCTCCTCCAGCCGCGAGGTGGATGTCGGCCTCGAGTCGGACTCCGGCCGCGAGCCGCGCGGCGAGGGGCGTCCCGCCCGCAGCCGCATCTTCCTCTCGCTGGGCGAGGTGGACGGCGCGGACGAGGCCAAGGTGCGCGAGGCGGTGGCCGCGCTGGCCCCCGGCACCGAGGTCCTGGCCGTGGAGCTGCGCCGCAGCCACGCCTTCGTGGAGGTCAAGCCCGAGGCGCTGGACGGCGCGGTGACCGCGCTCCACGGCAAGACCTGGGGCGAGAAGCCGCTCACGGCCGAGAAGGCCCGGCGCCGCCGGCACTGACCCGAGGTCGCCAGGAGGGCCGCGAATGGCGCTCACCACCACCCCCGAGGTGCTCCGCGAGCTGGCGGGGCTGTACGCCCGCATCGCGGCGCTGGAGGAGGCCCACGGCCTCCGGCCCGGAGACGGCGCGCCCGGCGACGCTCGAGGCGGCGCGCCCGGCGTGAAGGGCGGCCTCCACGAGGTGGTGGCATCGCTCAGCGACGACCTCGTCGCGGTGGTGACCACCGCCGGCGAGGTGGTCTCCATCAACCAGGCCTGCGAGCGGTTCATCGGCCTGCGCCCCGAGGACGTGGTCGGCAAGAACGCATGGGCCTTCGTCCACCCGGAGGACGTGGCCGCCATGGCCAGCGCCCGCTCGGCGCCGCTCGACGACGGCCTCCCCGTGGACGTGCGGGTCCTCTGCGCCGACGGGAGCCACCGCTGGCTCACCCTCCAGGCGCGCCACTGGCCCAAGCCCGAGCCGCGCTACGTGGTGCTGCGCTACCGGGCCGCGTCCTTCCGCGAGGTGCGGCCCGGCGAGCCGCCGGCCGGAGCGGGAGGAGAGGCGGCGCTGGCGCGGCAGCTCCAGCGCGCCGGGGCGCTGGCGCGCGTGAGCCAGCTCGCCCTGGGGCTGCCGCGGGTCCAGGACGTGCTGGACGCGGCGGCCGCGCTCTCCGCCAGCGGCCTGGGCGTGGAGGTGGGCGCCTACCTGGAGCCGGCCGACGGCCGACTTCGCGTGCGGGCCGAGGCCGGCCTGGCCGACGGCGGGCGCGCCCAGCCGGTGGCCGTGGTGCTGACCGCGGCGGGGCTGGTCCACGCCGGGGGGGCGCCCTTCCAGAGCGCCGACCTGGCGCGCGACACCCGCCTGGCCGACCCGCTGCTCGACGGGGCGCGCGCCCGGTGCGCCCTGGCCGTGCCGGTGCGGAGCACCGCCAGCGTCCACGGCGTGCTGCTGGTGGCGGGGCGCCAGCCTCACCGGTTCGAGGAGGAGGAGGTCCACTTCCTGGAGACGGTGGCCAACGTGGTGGCCACCGCCATCGACGGCCGTGCCGCCCAGGCGGCGCTGGGCGCCCGCGAGCGGCTGGCCCGCGCCGTCTTCGACCACGCGCGCGACGGCCTGGTCATCGTCGACGAGGAGGGGCGCTGCGTGGACGCCAACCCGGCCCTGGAGCGGCTCCTGGGCGTTGGGGCGGAGACGCTGCGCGGGCGCCGGCCCGCCGAGGTGGCCTCGACGGACCTCGACCTCTCGGCGGGGGCGCGCCGCGTCCGGCCGGCGGGCCTGGCCGCCGCCTCGACGCCAGAGGGCTCGCGCGCCCTGGAGTACGACGTGGTGTCGGAGATCCTGCCCGGGCTGCACCTGGCGGTGGTGCGGGTCGTGGCGCCGACGCGCGGCCGCTGACGACGCCGCGTGGAGCGCCGGGCCGCCGGCCTCGTCAGCGCAGCGCCACCGGCTCGCCGTCGAGCCGGGCGGACAGCGGGCCGATGGCCGCCTTGAAGTCGCCGAGCCAGGCGGCCTTCACCGGTGCGTCGCGCGGCACCTTGAGCTGGGCCGGGTTCATGTAGGCGCCTCCCCGCAGCACCGCGTAGTGGAGGTGCGGTCCGGTGGAGAGGCCGGTGGAGCCCACCGCGCCGATGACCTGCTTCTGCGAGACCGGCTTGCCGGCCGAGACCGCCACCGACGAGAGGTGGCAGTAGAGCGTCTCCAGGCCGTTGCGGTGGCGGATGGTCACCGAGTTGCCGCAGCCGCCGTTCCAGCCGGCCTGGCGCACCACGCCGTCGCCCACCGACCAGACCGGCGTGCCGGTGGGCGCGCCGTAGTCGACGCCCATGTGCGCCGCCTGGTAGCCGAGCATGGGGTGCCTGCGGTTGCCGAAGCCCGAGGTGACGCGGGCGAACTTGAGCGGAGTCTTCAGGAAGCCGCGCCGCGCGCTCTGCCCCTCGTCGTCGAAGTAGCTGGTCTGGCCGTCCGGGGCGGTCCACTTGAAGAGCCGCTTCTTGCCGGCGGCCGCCCCCTCGTACTCGATGGCCAGCACCTCGCCGTAGCGGAGGTAGGCGCCGTCGGCGGCGGTCTTCTCCACCAGCACCTTCAGGCGGTCGCCGCCGCGCACGTCGCGGTAGAAGTCCACGTCCCAGGCGAGCACGTCGGCGGCCAGCACGGCCAGGCTGGGGTCCTCGTCGGTCCGGTCCAGCGACTCGTAGAGCGAGCCCGCCACCGTGACGGCGATGCGCGCCACCTCGGTGGAGAGGACGACCGGGCGCTTGGCCGCGGCCAGCGATCCGTCGGCGGCGCGGGAGACCATCCACTCGTCGGCGCGACCCTGGCGGTAGGTGAAGCGGTGCAGCGCCTTCTCTCCGGCGCGCCGCTCCACCAGGAGCTGGTCGCCGGCGCGCGCCTTGCGGCAGGGGAAGAGGGGCTGCAGCGCCGCCACCACGGCGTTGGACTCGGCGGCGCTGAGGCCGAGCTTGGGCAGCACCTGGCCGATGGTCTGGTCCCGGCCGAGCCGGAGCGTGGCGGTCTCGAAGCGCTCCGGGGGTGGCGGGGGAGGCGGCGGCGCGGCTGGGGCGACCGGCGCCGGGGCCTCCAGCGCGGCCAGCGGCGCGGGGGCGGCAGGCGTCGTGGGGCGGAGGGCCAGCCAGGCGAGGAGCCCCGCGCCCGCGGCGAGCGCCACGCCGACCAGCAGGACAGGTGGGCCGATGCGGCGGCGCGCTGCGTCGTCCAGGCGGTCCATTGGTGGCGGAAGCTAGCACGCGCGCCCGGTGAACCGAAATTGAGCGGTGTGCGATTCGGGCCTACAGCGACGCCGGCGCACCGGAGCGCAGCGAGTGCTCCTGGCCGTCGAAGCGGAGCAGCGCCTCCTTCCCGTCGAGCCGGGTCGCCAGCGCCACCGGGCGGCGCCAGAGCGTCTGCAGGCTGCGCAGCGTGTCGTGCGCCCAGTCGGCGCGCAGGTCCACGCCGTCGTGGCGGTGGACCAGCAGCAGCTCGCCCCGGTTCTCGTGGTTGGCGTCCACCACCTCCACGATGGGCTGGCCCGCGTTGGTGAGCTGCCGCAGCAGCCGCGCCTTCACGGCCGCGAAGTCCCGTGCCTGCACCTCCCAGCGGGCGTGGCGATCGCTGTAGCCGACGGTGAAGAGCCGCTGGGCCAGGCAGAACTCCATGGTGAGGAACTCGTCGACGAACGAGATGTCGCTGTAGTGGCGCCGCACCTCGAAGATCTTGGCGCGGCCCAGCCCGAGCCCGAGGTCCCAGCGCCGCCGCTCCTCGCGTCCCTCGCACGCCTCCCAGGCCTGGCCGAAGCGGCCCTTGTCCCAGCGCTCCTCGATGTCGCGCCACAGCTCGACGCCCAGCCGGTAGGGGTTGAGGTGCCCCGGTGAGACGGCCAGGGCGCCCGCGTGGTGGTCGGCGTAGTCCACCACCTCGGCGTCCCGGACGGCCTGGCCGGTCATGATCTTGCTGTGCCAGTAAGTGGCCCAGCCCTCGTTCATGATCCGGGTCTGCGCCTGGGGGGCGAAGTACAGCGCCTCCTCCCGCAGCATGCCGAGCACCTCGCGCTCCCAGCGCTCCAGCGGCGCGTGGTCCAGCACGAAGAGCAGCACGTCGCGCTCCGGCCGCTCGGGCAGGCGGCGCGTCTCGGCGGCCTCGGCGTCGAGCTGGCGCTGCTCCTCGGCGAGCGCGCCCGGGGGGTTGATGTAGCCGCGCATGTACTCGCGGTCGGCCCGGAGCCCGCGCGCCAGCAGCCGCTCCGGCTCGGCCTCGTCGCCGGCCAGGAGCGGCCCCGGCCGCCGCCGCAGCAGCGCCGCCTGCGGGTCGATGAGGTTCTCCAGCGAGAGGCAGCGATCGATGAGCCCTTCCACGGCCGCCACGCCGTGCCGGTCCTGGAGGCGGCGGACCCGGGTGGCGTGGTTGGCCATGGTGTCGATCATCTTGAGGTTGGTGTGCCTGAAGTGGACGTTGTGCTTGAAGAAGTCCGCGTGGCCGTAGACGTGGGCCATGACCAGCTTCTGGTCCACAGCCATGTTGGACTCGAGCAGGTAGGCGTAGGCCGGCTCGGTGTTGATCACGAGCTCGTAGATCCTGGAGAGTCCGTACTCGTGGGACTTGGAGAGCCGCTCGTACTCCATGCCGAAGCGCCAGTGCGGGTAGCGGGTGGGG
>JANNKC010000263.1:0-36100 GCA_031396105.1 Anaeromyxobacter sp. | reverse complement strand
AGCGGCACGGGCCCGCCTTCCTGGAGAAGCACGGCGTGAAGCTGGGCTTCATGTCGCTCTTCGTGAAGGCGGCGGTGGAGGGGCTGCGCGCCTTCCCGGCGGTCAACGCGGAGGTGCGCGGCGACGCCACCGTCTACAAGGACCACTACGACATCGGCGTCGCGGTGGGGGGCGGGAAGGGGCTGGTGGTGCCGGTGGTCCGCGACGTGGACCGGCTCTCCTTCGCCGAGATCGAGCGGGCCATCGGCGAGCTGGCCAGGAAGGCGCGGGAGAACCGGATCACGATGGAGGACCTGTCGGGCGGGACCTTCACCATCTCCAACGGCGGCATCTACGGGTCGCTCCTCTCGACGCCCATCCTGAACCCGCCCCAGTCGGGCATCCTGGGGCTCCACAAGATCGAGAAGCGCGCCGTGGTCCTGGACGGCGACGTGATCGCGGTCCGGCCGATGATGTACCTGGCCCTCTCCTACGACCACCGGATCATCGATGGGCGCGAGGCGGTGGGGTTCCTCGTGAAGGTGAAGGCGTGCCTGGAGGAGCCCGAGCGGATGCTGCTGGAGATCTGATTTACCCGTGGCGCCACGGTCGCCTGGGCCGTACGGTGCCGATGAATCCCCCCCGCAGGTGGCACGTCCTGGGCAGCCGGAGTGTCAGGAAGGAAGGAGGCCGACGGTGACGGAACCTCGCGGCAGGGCCGCGGAGCTCTACCGACAGTTCGGTCCGGCGGTCTATCGGCGCTGCCTCAGGATCCTCAGGGACCCGGAGGCGGCCAAGGATGCGACGCAGGAGGTCTTCATGAAGCTCGTCCGCGACATGTCGAGGCTGGAGGACCGCGGGACGGTGCTGCCCTGGATCTACCGGGTCGCGACCAACTACTGCCTGAACCAGCGGCGCAACTCGAGCCGGCACGGCGACGACGCCGCCATCCCCGACCTCGAGCTGGCCGACGGCGCGTCCGCGGACGCCCTCCCGAGCCGGGTCCTGGCCCAGCAGCTCCTCTCCCAGTTCGACGACACCACCCAGACCGTCGCCGTGGGCGTCCTCGTCGACGGCATGGAGCACGAGGAGGTGGCCGCCCTGCTCGGCATCTCCCGCCGCACCGTGGCTCGCAAGCTGGAGCGCTTCCTCGACACCGCCCGCGCCTACCTCTCCAGGAACTGACGATGACCGCCCGCTGCCCATCCGACCTGGCCCTGGAGAAGCTGCTGCTGGACCCGGCCAGCACCCCCCTCCCGCACCACCTCGACGGCTGCGCCCGCTGCCAGGCGCGCCTCACCGAGATGAGGCGCCAGGGCGAGGACTTCCAGCGCTTCGTCTTCCCCGCCACCGTGGAGGCCATCGAGGAGGCCGCGGCGCGCCGCCCGGGCTGGGATCTCGTCCGCTGGCTCGCCCCGCTGCCGGCGCTGGCGGCCGCCGCCGCGGTGATCCTCCTGGTCGGCCCCGGTGGCCCACCCGAGGACTACCTCGGCGTCAAGGGCGGCAACTCCATGGGGCTGGCCGTCTTCCTCCAGAGCGCCGGCGGGCCGCACCCGGCCCGCGACGGTGAGGTGGTGCCGGCCTCGGCCTCGGTCCGCTTCAAGGTGCGCCCGGCCAGGCCCTGCCGCCTCTGGCTGCTGTCGGTGGACGCCACCGGCCAGGTCTCCCGCATCTTCCCCGCCGAGGGGGACGGCGGCGTCGAGGTGGTCCGCACCACCGAGCTGCCGGGCGGCGCGGTCCTCGACGGCCAGCTGGGGCCGGAGCGGTTCCTGGCCCTCTGCGCCCCCGGGCCCGTCCCCTACGCACGGGTCGAGGGGGCGGTGCGCGCCGCCGTGTCCGCCGGGCCCGAGGCCGTCAGGACCATGCGCACCATCCCCGGCCTGCCGGCCGGCACCGTCCAGGATTCCGTCCTCCTCGAGAAGAAGCCGTGACCCTCCGCCCCGCCGCCGCCCTCGCCGCGCTGCTCCTGCCGTTCGCGGCCGGCGCGCTCGGCGGGCGGGTGGCGGTGGTGGCCGGCGCCAACCACGGGTCGCCGGCGCGCGCCAAGCTCTGGTTCGCCGAGAAGGACGCCGAGCGGTTCGAGCGCGCGCTGCGCGAGCTGGGCGACTTCGCAGGTGAGCAGGTGGAGCTGCAGCGCGGCCAGGGCGTGGAAGCCTTCCGGCAGGCGCTGGTCCGGGCCGAGGCCAAGGTGATGGCCGCCCGGGCCGCGGGCGAGAGGACGCTGCTGGTCGTCTACTACTCGGGCCACGCCGGCGGCGCGGGCCTGGAGTTCGGCGACGAGCGCTTCTCCTACGACGAGCTCAAGGACGCGGCGGCCCGCTCCAGCGCCGAGGCCCGCATCGTCATCGTGGACGCCTGCGAGGCGGGCATGCTCACCCAGGTGAAGGGCGCCCGGGCCGAGGCGCGCATCGACTTCGCCCTGCCGGTGGACGACGTGCGCGGCACCGCCTTCATCGCCTCCACCGCCGTCGGCGAATCGGCGCAGGAATCGGCCGCCATCGGCGGCAGCTTCTTCACCCACCACCTGGAGACGGCGCTGCGCGGCGCCGGCGACGCCGACGGCGACGGCCTGGTCACCATGGCCGAGGCCTTCCGCTACACCTCCACCGCCACGGTCTCGGCCACCATCGCCACCCAGACCGGCGCGCAGCACCCCACCTATGACTTCAGGATGTCCGGGCGCGGCGACGTGGTGCTGGCCGACCTGCGCCGCGCCGAGGCCATGCTGCTCGTCCCCGTGGATCCCGGCAGCCTCTACGTGCTCCGGGGGCCGCGCGGCCTCATGGCCGAGGTGCCGGCTGGCGCCACCCAGCTCTCCCTGGCGCTCCCGGCGGGCCAGTACGCCGTGGAGCGGCGCGCCCGCGACGGCCGCGCGCGCGGCGACTTCCTCCTGGCGCGCGGCGAGACCCGCCTCCTGCCGCGCCTCGTCCCCACCCGCTACGAGCAGGCCCGCTCCAAGGGCGGCCCGCTCCCCACCGAGTGGTGGCTGGGTGCCGGCGGCCACCTGGTGGGCCTGGGAGGGGCGGGGATGGTCCCCTCGCTCCGAGCCGGGCTGCGGCGCGAGGTCGGCCCCTTCTCCCTGGTGGTCCACGCCGACTACGCCGTGGGCGACGTCACCGTGGGCGGCTTGCCCTCCAGCTACACCCGCACCGGCGGCGGCGCCACGCTCCTCTACCCGCTCCTCGGCAGCCGCGTGCTCCTGGAGGGTGGCCTGGACCTCGGCGGCGGCTGGAACACCCAGGGGCTCAAGGACGGCCGCCACTTCCAGACCGGCGACCTCACCGGAGCGGTGGCGCTGCGCCTCTCCATGCCGCTCGGCCGCTTGCGCACCGCCCTCGACCTCACCGGTGGCGCGCGCACCTTCCGCTTCAACGACGAGCGCGCCTGGCGCCCGGCCGTGAACGCCACGCTCGTGGTCCTGTACGGGATGTAGGCCGCCATGACGCTCCGCCCGCTCCCGACCTCGCTCCTCGCCGCTGCCGTGGGCCTCGTGCTCGGGGCCTGCGGCGGCTCGCTCTACGACGCCAACGGTGTGCCCAGGGTCCAGGGCGGCAACCAGTGCAACCCGGCGACCCAGCACCTGTGCGCCGCCACCGGGAACGTCTGCCAGGACAACGTCGATCCCGACCTCTGCGGTGACGCCTGCGTGATCTGCGGGGCGGCCCCGGTGGGCGGGGTGCGGGCCTGCCTGGAGGGCGCCGGAAACGCCTGGAGCTGCGGCTTCACCTGCACGGCGCCCGGGACCCACGCCTGCGGGGGCCAGTGCCCCCTCGACGACGTCAACGCCTGCGGCCCGACCTGCGAGGCGTGCACGGCGCCAGCCAACGCCACCGCCACCTGCGTGCCGGGCGCCGGTGGCCTCAAGCGGTGCGGCTACACCTGCCCTTCCGGCCTCTTCCCCTGCGCCTCCGGGTGCTGCCGTCCCACGGCCGTGGCCGCCGGCGGCGACCAGACCTGCGCCATCATCTCCGACGGGTCGCTGCGCTGCTGGGGCGCAAACGGCAGCAGGCAGCTCGGCCGCTCCGGCGCCGGCGGTCCGTCGCCCGGGTTGGTGGGCGCCATGGCCACCGGCGTGACCCAGGTGGCGGTGGGCGGCCGGCACGCCTGTGCCATCCAGGCCGGCGCCGTCTGGTGCTGGGGCGCCGACGACCTCGGGCAGCTCGGCGACGGGGCCACCGTCTCGAGCGGGCCGACACCGGTCTCCCCCGGTCTCGGCGAGGTCACGCAACTGGTGGCCGGCTCCGACCACACCTGCGCGCTGGTGGCGGGCACGGTCCACTGCTGGGGCGCCAACGTGAAGGGGCAGCTCGGCAGCGGCACCGCCGGCGGATTCCTGGACAGGCCCGCGCTGGTTCCGGGGCTCTCCGGAGTGGTGGAGCTGGGGGCCTTCGCCGACTCGACCTGCGCCCGGGCAAGCACGCAGGCCTGGTGCTGGGGTGCCAACGGCAGCGGTCAGGTCGGGACGGGGGCCCCGTCGGCCTCGGTGGCGGTGCCCTTCGCCGTGGGTGGCCGCCTGCCGGGGCCGGTGGCCTCGCTCGCCGTGGGCGGTCTCCACACCTGCGCGGTGATCGCCGGGGCGGTCTCCAGCGCCGACGACGGGCTGAGCTGCTGGGGCGACAACTCGCAGGGTCAGCTCGGCACGGGCGCCGTGAGCGCGCCAGCCTTCGCGCCCATCCCGGCCTCCAAGATCGACAACTCCCGCCGGTCGATCCGCGCCGTGGCCGGCACGGCCTTCACCTGCACGGCCAAGGACGCGCTGGGGTTGAAGTGCGCCGGTCAGAACGACCAGGGCCAGGCCGGCGTCGGGGCCGACCCGCAGGTCGACGGCGCCGACCTCACCTTCGGCGGCGACCTCGTGGTCGCCGCCGCGAGCGGCACGGCGGCCGGAGCCGACCACGGCTGCGGTCTGGTGAAGCCCGATCCCCTCGATCCGGCGGCGCTGGTGGTGCAGTGCTGGGGGCGCAACGTCGAGGGACAGCTCGGCCGTACCACCACCGGCCTGTTCGACCGCGCCCCAGGTACGGTGGGCCCGTAGCCGGTCCCAGCGCCGGAGGCCGAGGTGGAGGCGCTGCGCGCCGCCCCTCAGGCCAGCAGGTCGCGGACCGAGGCGCCCACCAGGTAGATGGTGAGCCCGATCATCACGAGGGTGAGCCCCCAGGCGATGGCGTTGAACCAGGGGCCGTTGCGCCACTCGCCCATGAGCTTCTTGTTGTTGATGAGCACCAGCATGAAGATGAGGATGAAGGGCAGCAGCATGCCGTTCACGATCTGCGACACCAGCATGATGGGGACGAGCGGCAGCCGGGGCACCAGCACCACCAGCGCGCCGACGACCAGGATGGAGGTGTAGAGCCAGTAGAACTGCCTGGCCTCGCCGTACTTCCGGTCCACCCCCGACGCCCAGCCGAACGCCTCGCAGACGTAGTAGGCGGTGGAGAGCGGCAGGATGGCGGCGGCGAAGAAGGAGGCGTTGAAGAGGCCGAAGGCGAAGAGCCAGGAGGCGTACTTGCCGGCCAGCGGCTGCAGGGCCATGGCGGCCTGGCCGGCCGTCTCGACCACCACGCCGGCCTTGTGCAAGGTGGCGGCGCAGGCCACCACGATGGCGAAGGCCACCACGTCGGTGACCACGCAGCCGGCGATGACGTCGAGCCGCGACATGGCGTACTGCTCCGGCTTGATGCCCTTCTCCACCACCGCGGCCTGCAGGTAGAACTGCATCCAGGGGGCGATGGTGGTGCCCACCATGCCGATGAGCATGCCGATGTAGGCGGCGTCGGCGTGGAGGCGTGGCGCCACCAGCGCCGTGCCGATCTCGCCCCAGTCCGGCTTGGCGAAGAAGAGCGTGACGGGGTAGGCGAGGTAGAAGACCGAGGCCACCAGGAAGAACTTCTCCACGCTCCGGTAGGTCCCCTTCAGCACCAGCAGCCAGACGCCCAGCGCCGCGGCAGGCACCGAGGCCCAGACCGGCACGCCGAAGATCTGCAGGCTGGCCGCCACGCCGGCGAACTCGGCGATGACGTTGCCCAGGTTGGCGATGATGAGGGCGATGGACATCCAGAAGGTGACCTTCACCCCGAAGTTCTCGCGGATGAGGTCGGAGAGCCCCTTGCCGGTGATGACGCCCATGCGGGCGCTCATCTCCTGCACCACGATGAGCGCCACCGTGATGGGGATGAGCGACCAGAGCAGGTCGTAGCCGTAGCGGGCCCCGGCCACCGAGTAGGTGGTGATGCCACCGGCGTCGTTGTCGACGCTGGCGGTGATGAGCCCAGGCCCGAGCACGGCCAGGAAGAGCATCACCTTGCGGTTGAAGCCGCCGGCGCGAGGCTCGGCGGCGGGGGTCGTCTCAGCGGGCATCCATCACCTCGGCCAGGATGTCGTCGACGGTGACCATGCCGTGGAGCACGCCTTGCGGGTCGATGACCGGCACCGAGACCATGTTGTACTTGGCCGCGGCGGCGGCCAGGTCACGCAGCCGGTCCTCCACCTGCACCGTGGCGGGCGGCTCGCGCATGATGGCGGAGAGCGGCGTGCTGGCGTCGTTGAGCAGCAGGTCGCGCAGCGTCAGGAACCCGACCAGCCGGCGGGCGTTGTCCACCACGAAGAGCTCGTAGACCAGCGGCAGCTCCTCGGCGCGCCGGCGCAGCTCCACGATGGCGTCGGCCACCGTCTGCTCGCCGTAGAGCTGCATGCGGTCCGGCGTCATCAGGCCGCCGGCCGAGTCGCGCGGGTAGGCCAGGAGCGCCGCCACCTCGCGCGCCTCCGGCCGCTCCATGGCCGCCAGCACCTCGTCGCGGCTGTCGCCCGGCAGGTCGGCCAGCACGTCGGCCGCCTCGTCGGGCGCCATCTCCTCCAGGATGTCGGCGGCCTTCTCCGGGGCCACCTCCTCGAGGAGCTGCGCGGCCAGCTCGGACGGCGCCTCCTCCAGGGCCTCGGCGGCGGTCTCCACGTCGAGCCGCTCCAGCAGGACGGTGCGCTGGTCGCGGTCCAGGTCCTCCATGATCTCGGCCAGATCGGCCGGGTGGAGCGTGGCCAGCAGCCGCTGCGCCACCTCGAGCCGGACCCGGCCCGGCGAGCGGTCCAGCGGCTGGACCAGCTTCCAGGAGACCAGGTGGTCGCTCCTCAGGTAGCCGGCGTCGCGCCGCACCAGCCGCACCGCGCCGTCCACCAGCGGCTCCCAGCCCATGCGCCGGATCAGCCCGCGGAAGCCCACGTCCACGTGGGCCACCCGGAGGTGCCCCTTCACCTCCAGGAAGTGGAGGTCGTTGACCCGCACCAGCTTGGCGTCGTGGACGTCGACGATCTGCTTGTCGAGGAGCTCCTCGGCGAGCGGGATGCGGTCGGGCGGCGGCCGGTCGGGAGGCGGCTCGCCGAGCGCGTCGGCCTTGAGCGAGAGGCCGGCCTCGGAGAGCCGGGCCACGGCGCTCCAGGGGTAGAGCCGGCGGCCGTTCGGCCCCGTCACCACCAGGCTCTCCACCGGGGGATAGGGCTCGCCGGTGGCCACCACCAGGTCGGTGAGCCTGCCGAGCCGCACGCCGTCGGCGCCGATGACCGGCCGGTGGAGCAGGCTCGAGAGGAAGAGGAAGCGCGGGTCGCCGTGGAGGTCGCGCGCGTTGGCCGTCTCGGGCATGGGTCCTCGGTGCGTGAAGGGCGGGTGACGGGATCCGCGTGTCGCCGCGCAGGCTCGGGCCTGTCTACGTGGCGACCACCGGGGTGTCAACGAGCGGCGAGGGAAAATGACCGGGCGCCCGGCGCGGCGGCCTCGACCGGGGTGCGTCCGCGCCCGGAGACGGCGATACTCCGGCCATGGAACCGAAGCTGGCGTCGATCCTGGCGGACGTGAAGGCGGCGCGCGGGCGGGTGGTGGCGCTCACCGGGGCGGGCATCTCCGCCGAGAGCGGCATCCCCACCTTCCGCGGAGCCGAGGGCTACTGGGTGGTCGGCTCGCGGAACTACATGCCGCAGGAGATGGCCACCAGGGCGATGTTCGGCGAGGCGCCGGAGGAGGTGTGGCGCTGGTACCTCTACCGCTTCGGGATCTGCCGCGGCGCCGAGCCGAACGCCGGCCACCGGGCGCTGGTGGCCCTCGAGGAGGCCCTGGGAGAGCGCTTCACGCTGGTCACCCAGAACATCGACGGGCTGCACCGGCGCGCCGGCTCGCGGCGCGTCTTCACCATCCACGGCGACGCCGCCTGGGTGCGCTGCGCCGACGAGTGCGGCCAGCCCAGGCTCGACCAGCCGGACATGGGAGCGCGCGCCGCCGGCACGCCCTTCACCGAGGCCGACCGGGCCCGGCTCTCCTGCCCGCGCTGCGGCGGCTGGCTCCGCCCGCACGTGCTCTGGTTCGACGAGTGCTACGACGAGGAGAACTACTCGATGCAGTCGGCGCTGCGGGCCGCCGGCGCGGCCGACCTGCTCCTGGTGGTGGGCACCAGCGGCGCCACCAACCTGCCCATGCAGATCGGCGAGGTCTGCTGGCGGCGCGGCGCAGCCCTGGTGGACGTGAACCCCGAGGTGAACCCATTCGCCGAGCTGGCCGAGAGGAGCCGCCGCGGCTTCTTCGTCCGGGGGAGCGCCGGCCGGTGGCTCCCGGAGATCGCGGCGGCGCTGGCGGGCTGAGGGAGGCGGCCCGGCCCAGGGCGTGCCGCCCGGCGTCGGCCAGGACCCGCAGGCCGCCTACCTCCGCCCCCTCGGCGGCCTCGGCGGCGGCGGCGTCGCGTGCCTCGGATCCTCCGGCCAGGCGTGGCGCGGGTAGCGGCGGCCGAGCTCGCGGCGCAGCGCGGGGTAGTGGCGCTCCCAGAAGCCGGCCAGGTCGGTGGTCACCTGGACCGCCCGCAGGTTGGGCGCCAGCAGGTGGAGCGTGAGGGGCACCGCCCCGCCCGCCACCGCCGGCCCCGCGGCCAGGCCGAAGAAGTCCTGCAGCCGGCTCTCGATGAAGGGCGGCCGGTCGGCCTGGTAGTGAACTGGGACGCCGCGGCCGCCGGGGAGGGTGATCCGCTCCGGCGCCAGCCGGTCGAGCGCCGCGCGGACGGCGCCGGGGAGGCGCCCGAGCAGGAGGCCCGGCAGGTCGGCCTCGCGGAGCTCCGAGAAGCTGCGCCGCCCTTCGCAGCCGTCGCGCAGCGCGGCCTCCAGGTCGGCCTCGCCGGGCGGCTCGAGCCCGAGCGCCGGGGCGTGGCGCGCCACCAGCGAGAGGCGCGCCACCAGCAGGTCCAGCGCCCCCTCCGGCGCGAAGGCCCGGGCACCGCGCGTCCGCGCCTCCTCCAGGAGCCGGGCCGCCACCAGGGCGGGGTCGGGCCGCTGCGCCCGCGTCTCCTCCAGCACCAGGTCCTCGTACCGGAGCCGCTCGGTCGCCTCCACCCGCTCGGCCTGGGCGTTCCAGCCGAGGGCCTCGTCGTACACCAGGGCGTCCGGGAAGAGGTCGAGCAGCATCTCCTGCGTCACCAGCGACGCCACCCTCACCCGCGCCTCGGCCCGCGATCCGCCCTGCGCCCCGCCAGGCCGCCGCTCCCCCCGCCGCGCCTCGGCGTCCACCGCCACCAGCAGCTCCGCCTCACGCACCACCGAGGCCGGGTCGAGCCGCGCCGAGCCGCCACCGGCCAGCACCACCTCGTCGCCGCCCGGGGTCCGCCGCCGCGCCACCCGATCCGGGTAGGCGGCCAGCGTGGCCATGAGGAGCGCCTGCTCGGTGGCGAGCTCGGAGGAGGTCGAGGCCGGGCCCCCAGCGTCGAGGCGAGCGAGGCCGTCGCCGAGCCGGGCGCGCGATGGAGCGAGCAGCGCAGGCGCACCGCCGTCGTAGGCCGGGCCGCGGGGCGACGAGCCCGCCCGGCGCAGGCCGGCATGGTTGGCCGACCGGAGCGCCCGCTCGATCTGCCGCCTGGCCCGGTCCACCGCCTGCGCCGCCCCGGCGCTCACGCCGAGCCGCCGGCAGCGCTCCGGATCGAAGCGCCCGCGCGCCGCCTCCTCGAAGAGGCTGGCCAGCTCGAGGAGGTCCGACGGCCCGGTGGGCGGCACCTTCCCTGCGGCGCCGCGGTCCCGCAGGTCCCGCTCGCCGAGCAGCGCCGCCAGCAGCGCCCCGCCGGCCGCCGCCCCGCGCTCGGCCGCCTCCACCGCCAGCCGCGCCTGACGCGGGTGGAGCGGCAGCGCCAGGAGCCGGCGCCCCAGCGGCGTGATGGCGCCCGCCGCGTCCACCGCGCCGAGCCGGCCGAGCAGCGTCCGGGCCGCCTCGGCCGCCGGCACGGGTGGCGGCTCGAACCACTCGAAGGCCCCCGGGGTGGACAGCACGCCCAGCCCCGCCAGCGCCAGGAAGGACTCGGAGAGATCCTCCCGCTCCACCTCCGGCGTCTCGAACTCGGCGCGGGCGTCGTGGTCGGGGCGCGTGTAGAGCCGGAGCGCCCGGCCGGCCCGGGTGCGCCCGGCTCGGCCGGCCCGCTGCGCCGCGGCGGCGCGCGCGATCTTCTTCACCTCCAGCGTGGGCAGGCCGGACCAGGGGGAGTGGGAGGCGATGCGGGCCAGCCCGCTGTCCACCACCGCCACCACCCCCTCGATGGTCACCGAGGTCTCGGCCACGTTGGTGGAGAGGATCACCTTGCGCCGGGCCGAGGGCTTGACCGCCCGGTCCTGCGCCTCCGGCGGGAGGTCGCCGTGGAGAGGGAGCACGTCCACGTCGAGCTCGGCCAGCCCAGCCAGCCGCTGGGCGCACCAGCGGATCTCGGCGCCGCCCGGCAGGAAGACCAGCACATGCCCGTCCGGCTCCTCCCGGAGCAGCCGCTTCACGGCGCGCGCCACCAGGTCCTCCAGCCGCTGGGCGGGCCGCGCCGCCTCCTCGGGGGTGAGGTACTCCACCGCCACGTCGAAGCGCCGCCCCTCCGAGCGGACCCGGGGCGCGCCCAGGTACTCGGCCACCGGCTCGGCGTCGAGCGTGGCCGACATGACCACCAGGCGGAGCTCGGGCCGGCTGGTCCGCTGCAGCCGCCGGAGCAGCGCCAGCGCGAGATCGCCCTGCAGGTGGCGCTCGTGGAACTCGTCGAGCAGCACCGCCCCCACCCCGCGCAGGTCGGGGTCGGAGAGGAGCCGGCGCGTCAGCAGCCCCTCGGTGACGTAACGGATCCGGGTCCGAGCCGAGGTGACGTCCTCGTACCGGACCTGGTAGCCCACCGTCTCGCCCGGCCGCTCGCCGAGCTCCTCGGCCACCCGGCGAGCCGCCAGCCGGGCCGCCAGCCGCCGCGGCTCCAGCACCACCACCTCCCCCGCCACCAGGCCAGAGGCCACCAGCGCCGCCGGCACCCGGGTCGTCTTGCCGGCGCCAGGTGGGGCCTCGATGACCAGGGAGGTGCCGGCCCGCAGGGCGGCCACGATCTCCGGCAGGAGCGGGTCGATGGGGAGGGGCTGCACGCGCCGGGTTGTAGCGGAGGGGCGCGCCCAGGTCGAGGTCGCGGCCCCTGGGCGGGCGCGTCCTCAGCGCCGTTCCAGCAGCCGGCGGACGGCCTCGACGACCGCGCCGGCGCGGAAGGGCTTCTGCACCACCTCGCCGCCGTCGGCGGCGAAGGCGGCCACCACGGGATCGGCGGGTGCACCGGTCACCAGCAGCGTCCGCAACCGGGGCCGCGCCTGGCGAAGCGCCGCGCTCAGCGCAGGGCCCGCCAGGTCACCGAGGAAGGTGTCGGTGAGCAGCACGTCGATGGGGCCAGGGTGTGCCCTGGCGGCGGCCAGCGCTCCCGCCCCGTCGCGGGCCTCCAGGACCTGCAGGCCGGCCTGTCGCAGGGCCCGGGCCAGCAGGCGGCGGACCCCTTCGTCGTTCTCCGCGAGGAGCGCCGTGCCGGCCACATTGACCACCGCCCCGGTGGCGGCGCCGGCCCGCGGGCTCGTCCCCGTCGCGCCCTCGGCGTCGCACCGGGCGCGCGGCAGGGCGATGCGGAAGGTGGTGCCGCGCCCGGGCGTGGACTCGACCTGGATGGTGCCGCCCGCCTGCAGCACGATGCCGTAGACGATCGCCAGGCCGAGGCCGGTCCCCTCGCCGGGGGGCTTGGTCGTGAAGAACGGCTCGAAGGCCCGTTGCCGCACCTCCTCGCTCATGCCCGTGCCCTGGTCGGTGACGGTGAGGAGCACGAGGTCGCCCTCCGGGAAGCCGTCGCCCTGGGTACGCCGGGAGGCCTCCAGGTTCTCGGTGCGCACGGTGAGCGTCCCGCCGTCCGGCATGGCGTCCCGGGCGTTGACGGCCAGGTTGAGGCAGACCTGGCCGAGATGCGAGGGGTCGGCCACCACCGGCCAGAGGTCGGGCCCGGGCTCGAGGATCAGGCTGACGCGCGCGCTCAGGCTGCGGCGAAGCAGCTTGGCGATCTCCTCCAGCACCTGGTTGAGCGACAGGACCTCCGGTGAGGCCGGCCCCTTGCGCGACAGCGTCATCATGTGGCGCACCAGCCGCGTGGCCCGGTCGGCCGCGCCCTGGATCTCCTGCAGCCCCTCGCGCACCGGGCCGGCGGCCGCCGGAGTGAGCTCGTCAACCCAGCTGAGGATGACGGCCAGCATGTTGGCCAGGTCGTGGCCGATGCCGCCGGCCAGGCGGCCGATGGCGTCCATCTTCTGCAGGTGGCGCGCCTCGGTCTCGGCCAGGCGCCGCTCCTCGACCAGCCGCACCTTGGCGAAGGCGTTGTCGATGCGCAGGCGAAGGGCGTCGAAGTCGTCGATGGGCTTGCTCAGGTAGTCGAACACCCCGGCCTGCAGCGCCTCAACCGCCGACTCGAAGGACGCGTAGGCGGTGAGGAGGACGACCTCGGTCTCCGCCCGGCTCCGCTTGAGCGCGGCGGCCGCCTCGAGGCCGGAGCCATCGCCCAGGTTCCTGTCGAGGATGGCCACGTCCACCGGCCCCTTCGCCTCGGCCAGCGAGCGCGCCTCGGCGGCGCTCCCGGCCAGGAGGACGGTGCGGCCTGGTGCGGCCAGGAAGCGCCCCAGGACGGAGAGGATGACGGGGTCGTCGTCGGCGATGAGGAGGGTGGGCACCGGGTCACTCCGGGAGGGCGAAGAGGCGCAGGGGGCTCGAGGCGTCGCCGGCCGCGACGTAGAGCGTGCTGGCGCCGGCCGAGCCCAGCGCCTGGGCGCCGAAGAAGCGGGTGACGCCGGGATCGCCGAAGCCGTTCCCGCCGAGCCCCTGGCAGCCGGCCGTGCCGGCCAGGCAACCGTCGCGCCCCCGGAAGTCGTGGCGGGAGGAGGGGACCACCTCGGTCCGGTAGAGCTGCACGCCCGTCGCGGCGTTGTCGAACCCCAGGTACAGGTAGCGCGGCGTCGCGAGGAGCAGGCTCGCAGCCCCGTTGGTGGGATCGCCCAGCTGGGCCAGGTCCAGGTCGCCGGCTCGATTGGGGGCCGCCAGCGACCAGTCGAAGGGGTCGCAGGCGTCGGCGTCGCCGACCAGGCCGGGATCGCACTGCCAGAGCTGGGGCACCACCGGGGGCGATACGCCTTCGACGTTGCGGGCGAGGAACAGGCATGGTCCGGCGCCGCAGGTCCCGAAGGCGGCCAGGGCCGGCGTGGCCCGGTCGGCCGGGGTCAGGCCCGAGCCGCCGCTGGCCGGCAGGCCACGGCGCCCCAGCCAGGCCGGCGAGGCGGGCGTGGCGTCGGCCCAGTCGGCCGGAGCCGTGGCATAGCCCCCCGGAACGGCCACGCTGGCCCGGACGAGGGCGCCGCCGCTCGCGAGGTAGAGCCGCTCGCGGAACCAGGCCATGGCCTCCACCCGCGGCTGCGAGTCGGGGTTGGAGAGGCTGCCGGCGCTGCCGCCCACCCCCGGCATCGAGGCGATGGCCAGGTTCAGCGCGTCGCCAGGCGAGGCGGCGTCGAGCACCGGCCCGGCCGGCGCCGTCGAGAGCGCCACCAGGTGCGGTCCGTTCCGTGTCGCGACATCGGCCAGGGCGACGTAGATGCGGTCCCCGCCGCCGGCCCGGGCGGGCGCGAAGGAGACGGCCGTGGGGGTGACGGTCGTGGTGGGCAGCAAGGCGTCCAGGTCCACGGCCGCGAACGCGAGCGCCGAGCCCTCCTGCGTGGCCAGGTAAAGGTACCGCGTCCGGTTGGTGCTGGCGCCGGCGTAGAGGAGCCACTCGACGCCGGCGAAGACTCCACCGGCCAGCATCCCGCCGCCGCTCTCGTTACAGGGGCCGCAGGCCAACGAGTTCGGGATGCACCCCGAGGCGCCGAAGGTCGTGGCGGGCGGGCTGGCGCGCCAGGCGGCGTTGTCGGCCTTGCTGGCGCCGTCGTCCACGGCGATCTCGATCGGGAGGGCCACGGAGGTGCCGCTCGCCGGATCGAGCCGCCAGAAGGTCGAGCCGTCCCGGCTCGGCCCGACGTAGAGCAGCCCGCCGCGGACCGCCAGCGCGGCCACCGGCGTGCCGTCGCCGAAGGGATCGAGAGCGACCCCGGTCACCTCCGGGAGCTGCCCCCCCTGGTTGGAGTCGACCACCGGGGCCGAGACCGGTCCTCGGTCGTTGGTGTCGAGGCCGGCGGCGCCGCCGCGCAGGCGCACGGTTCCGGCCGAGCCGAGCTGGTACGACCAGGTGAAGGTGGCCTGGCCGCCGCCGGGGACGTCGGCCGAGGCCGGCGTCGGCCCCGTCACGGGCTGCAGGGCGCCCGTCGACCCGGGCACGGCGGCCAGGGTTCCGGGCTTCACCGCCTCGGCGGTGGCCTGGCCGGTGTTCTCCACGAGCATGCGCACCTGGAAGGTCGAGTCCGGCGCGATGGCGAAGGGGATGAACAGGTGCGCGACCAGGGCCGCGCGGGACTGCACCAGGAGCGCCAGGTCGCTGGCCGAGCCGGCCACGGTCCGATCGCTCATGTCCTCCTGCCCCTGGCCCGC
This sequence comes from Anaeromyxobacter sp., assembly GCA_031396105.1. GTDB lineage: Bacteria > Myxococcota > Myxococcia > Myxococcales > Anaeromyxobacteraceae > JADKCZ01. Next base: position 21,285 of record JANNKC010000263.1, on the reverse strand, counting down.
CACGCCGAGCACGACCGCGCCGGCCGCGGCGGCGGTGAGCCGCAGGTCCACCACCTGCCTGCCTCCAGGGGCGAGGTCGAAGGGGGCCCCTACGAGGCGTCCCGCCAGGGCGCCCGCGCCGGACGGGGTCAGCGTCACGGTGAGGCCGCGGATCGCCGCGCCCCCCGTGTTGCTGGCGGTCACCGAGACCGTCAGCGGCTGCCCCACGCTCACCTGTGCGGGCGCCACGGTCGCCGAGAGCGCCAGCACGGCCGGCTGGAGGACGGTCCACGCGCCGGCCAGGGTGCCGCGGCGGCCGAGGCCGTTCTCCACCGTGAGCGTGTGGGGGCCGAGCGCCAGCCCGCCCGGGATCGTGGCACGCAGCGTGCCGAAGTCGACCCAGGTCACGTCGGCCAGCTCCAGGTCATCGAGCCAGGCGCGGTGGGTGGTGGTGAGCGAGACGGGTCCGCCGGAGGCCGCCTGGACGGTCCTGGGGAAGAAGCCCGCGCCGGTGATGGTGACGGTGGTCGAGAGCCCAGCGGGCCCGCCTCTGGGCGTGAGACGGGCCGGGCGCGGGGCGAGATCCGGGGTCCCGGTGCAGCCCACGGCCACCAGCGTCGCCAGCCAGACGGCGAGGACGCCCTCTCGTCCCGGACGGGCGATGGCGATGGAGGGCTCAGATCGCATCGAGCTCGTAACCGAGCGTGAGGGAGAAGGGTGAGGGGGAGCCCCGCAGGGAGCTCAGGCCGGGGTCGCCCAGCCAGGTGGCGCGCGCCTCCAGGAACGCCCGGCCACGGCCGACGCTCAGGCCGACCGCCGCGGCGCCCGACGCGGCCGGGACCCAGCCCGCCTCGGGGATGAGCGGCCCGCCGCCCGCCGCCACCAGGCTCTCGACGCGGGCCACGCCACCGCCGGCGGTGACCCGGAGCGCCAGCCGCTGGCCGGCGGCGCGCCGCCACCCGGCGGAGAGGAGCAGGGCCAGCGTGCGCACCTCCCCGGAGAACGGCACCGTGCCGGTCCCCGCCGCCACCGCCCCGTCGTCGCGCAGCCGCGTGAAGGCGGCCGCCAGCGCCAGCCCCGCCTCCTGGTCGCCCAGCCAGCGCCAGGCCGAGACCTCGGCGCCGGCCTGGAGGCCAAGCCAGCCGCCCGGGCCGATCGCCGCCCCCAGGCCAGCCGCCAGGCCGAGCGGCCCGGTGGGCGGGCGGAGCCGCAGTCGCGCCCGGGCCGAGAGCGGCGGGAGCTCCACCACCACGTCGTCGGCGCCTGGCACCGGGGCGCGGCGGGGCCGGTAGGTCATGGCGAAGCGGCCCGGACCGGCCTGGCGCGGAGGCCCCACCTCACCGGCCGACGCCGTCCGGACGGTCGGCGGTTCGTCCACCGGGTTGCCGCCCGCGTCGGACACCGTGGCCACGAGCTCCACCGCCTCGTGCCCGTCGGCCGTCACGGTGGGGCTGGCCGCGGCGAGCGTGAGGCCCGCGGGGGCGCCGGGCGCGAGGGCCAGGCTCGTCCTGGTCGAGGCGTCGCCGGCGCGCACGGTCAGCTCGGCCTTGCGCCGGCCGTCGAGCCGGCCCGGGACGGCCCAGCGTAACCGGTAGCGTCCCTCCTCGACCCGCTCGGCCGGCCCGACCTCCCCGGCGTCGACCTCCGCCACGACGTCGCCGTCTGCGGCGTTGCCCGCGGCGTCCACCAACGCCACCGTGGCCGTCACCGGGGCCTCCTGCCCGGCCGTCGCACTCGCCTGGTCGAGCGCGAGGGTGGCCACGGCGGGCGGCCCGGCCACGCGGAGCAGGGTCGCCTGGAAGGCGGGCTCGCCCGGCAGCTGCGCGCTCAGCCCTGCCGCCCCGGCGGGTCCGGGCGGAAGCCGCCAGCGCACCCGCCACGCCCCCGGCCCGGCCGCCTCCGGCGTGTCGAGGGCGCCGGCCGTGGCGGTCAGCACCGGCGGCGGCCCCGGCCGCGGCATCCCCTCGACCGTCACCGCGAAGACCAGCACCGTCACCTCCGCGGCGCGGTCGGCCGGGGTCAGCGCCTGGCCGACGAGGATCGCCAGATGGACCGCCGGCGGCACCTCGAGCGGGATGCGCCGCGAGCCGTGGAAGGCCGCGTCGACGCCAGGAGGGACCTCCACCGGCACCAGCGCCAGGCCGGAGGCGTCGGCGCGCGCCGGGCCGAACGTCCGGTCGGCGATGCGGACCGCCACCGACGCGCCGGGGCTCGTCCGCACCACCGCGTCGCCGACCCCGTGGAGCGGGACCGCCACGAAGCCGCAGGCGGCGCCGTCGGCGCCCAGGGCCCCCAGGATGGCGACGCCCGGGGCGCCGGCCTCCGGCGCCCGCCACTCGGCGACCCAGCCGTCGCCCTCGGCGCGCGGGGCTTCGAGGCGGCCGAGGCTGGCGGCGAGGAGGGGCGGGCCCGCCGCCCCGTCCGGCCCGCGGACTCGCAGGAGGGCCGCGCGGGGCGACCCGGCCTCGAGCCGGGCAGGCTCGGAGGAGAGCACCAGCGAGCAGAGGGCCGCCGCGTCGGCCGCGCGAGCCGGAGTCGAGGCGGCCAGCACGGCGAGGCCCGCCAGGAGCGCCGCCGCCGGGAGGTGAGGGCGGTCAGGGCCCGGCATTCTTCCACCTCACCCGGAAGTCCTTGATGGCGGCGTCGGCCTCGGCGCGGCACGCCACGGTGCGGGTGGCGACCCGCCCGTCCGGCGCCAGCACCCGAACCTCGACGCCGCCGGCCACGCCGCGCGCCACGCGGATGGGGAACCGGCCGTCCCGGTCGACGGAGGCCGGCGCCCCGCCGACGGTGACGAGCGAGTCCGGCTCGGCGAGGCCGGTGGTGTCGAGGCAGCGCCCCGCCGGCGCGAGGCGGCTGGCCTCCGCCACCTTGAGGAGCACGGCCCTGGGGATGGGGCGGGGGGCGGTGGGTGACCTCCCTGGCTGGGCGATCGACTGCTCGCCGGCGCCCACGGTCACGGCGCCGCCAGCGGCGGTCAGCGAGACCGAGCCGGTCTGCGACGCGACGGCGAAGGCCAGGCCGTCGGCGGTGACGTGGAAGAGGCCGGCGCGCGTCTCGGCGACGGCCTCGCCGCCGGCCTCCTCGATCCGGATGCGCCGGTCCCCCTCCGGTTGGTAGTCCACCGTCACGTGGCCGCGGGCCAGCCGGTAGCCGTGGACCTCGCCGGTGAGCTCGCGGACCCGCAGCTGGGTGAGCTCCGAGACCGTGAGGCGGCCATGGGCGCCGGCGGCGAGCCGGGCGGAGGCGCCCAGGCCGGTCTGGATCTGGTCGCCGGCGCCGACCCGGTCGTCAGGACGCAAGGGGTGCCACGGGCCGTCCTTCCCGGCGTGATCGACCGCGCCGATGACCGAGAGGACCTGGAGTTCTTCCGTCACCCCCCTCGGAGCCGGTGCCGGCGTGGCCGCCGCGGGGGCGCTCGCCGCGGCCCGAGGCGCCGGCGCCGCCGCTGGCGCGCCGGATCGCCACCACCACAGGCCGCCTCCGGCGAGCAGGGGCGCCGCCAGGGCCGCCAGCGCCAGGCGGCGGTTGCGCCGGGACCGGGCCGTCACCCGGCCTCGGCGCCGCGGGGGGCGGCGATTGGCGGCGAGGGCTGGAGGCGGAGGCGCTCCACGGGCTCAGGCGAGGTGTGCCGGCGCGGCCGTGGCCGGGAAGTGGACGGTGAAGGTGGTGCCGCGCCCCGGCTCGCTCGCCACCTCGATCCGCCCGTGGTGGGCGTCGACGATCCCGTGCGCCAGGGACAGCCCCAGGCCGGCGCCTGGGGCCTGGCTCGTCGAGAAGAAGGGGTCGAAGACCCGGTCGAGCAGCTCCGCCGGGATGCCCCGCCCGGTGTCCGCCACGGTGAGGCGGAGCGCGGCGCCCTCGACGGCCGAGACCCCGACCACGATCCGACCGCCGGCGGGCGTGGCGGCCACCGCGTTCTCCACGAGCCGAGCCACCAGCGCCTCGACCTGCTCCGAGTCCCCCTCCATGGCGGGCAGTTCGCCGCCCACCTCCAGGGCGAGGTCGATGCCGCGCTCGGCCGTGGCGGCCCGGAGCCGCTCGACACCGGCGGCGGCGGCCCGCTCGAGCTGGAAGCGGCGCGCCCCCTCCAGCAGGCCGGGCGCGGCCAGCCGGCGGAGGTCGCGCACCACGCTGGTGACCCGGCGGGCCTCCCCGAGCGCGGTGCCGAGCAGCCGGCCAGGCTCGGAGTCGGCCCCGACGTGCGCCTGGGCCATGGTGACGAGCCCCACCACCGAGGTCATGGGGTTGTTGAGGCCGTGGGCCACTCCGGCGCTCAGCGAGCCGAGGGCGGTGAGGCGCCGGTTCCGGGCGATCTGCTCCTCGGCGGCCCGCAGCTCGCGGGTGCGAGCCTCCACGCGGGCCTGCAGCACGGCGTTGAAGGCGTGGATCTCCTCGTCGCGCCGGCGCACCTCGGCCGCCATGTGGGCGAAGGTCGCGGCCAAGGCGTTCAGCTCGTCCGGCCCCGCCACCGGCAGCGGCGCGTCGTACCGGCCGTCCCGCAGCGCGCCGGCCGCCGCCGTGAGCTGCCGCACCGGCCGCGTCAGGGCGCGCGAGAGCACGAGCCCGAGGCCGGACGAGAGGACCAGCGCGCCGACCGCCCAGAGCAGGGCCTGGCGCCGCACTCGCTCGGCGGCGCGGAAGGCGACCGCGGCGGGCTGGGCGACGACCACCGCCCACCCCAGCGCCCCCACCGGCGCATGCGCGGCCAGCCACGGTCGGCCGTCCCCCCGCCGCACCAGGCGGGTCAGCGGCCCGGCGGCGCCGGCCCGCTCCACCGCCAGCGCCCGCTCCTCCTCCGAGAGCACGTCGGGCCCGGTGGCCGAGAGGAGGCGCCCCTGGCCGTCCACCAGGTAGGCGACCCCCTCGCCGGCGGCCTCCTGGAGGGGAGCCGCCAGGTCGGCGAGGGAGAGCTCCGCGGCCAGGATCCTCTCGCCCCCGGGATCGAGCCGCACCGCCAGCGCCAGGCGCGGGATGCCCGAGACCGGGGAGCGGTAGGCCGGCCCCACGGCCAGTCCGGCCTGGAGGGCGGCGTCGAGTGGCACGGCGCGGCTGAAGGCCTCCAGATCGCGCTCGCCGATGGGCTCGTGGCCACGCAGGTCGGGGTCGAGCTCCGGGTGGCGCTCGGACACCACCTCGGTGACGGCCCGGCCGTCCCGGTCGATCACCGCGAGGACGTTGAGGTCCGGGGACTGCCGGTACGGGATCGCCAGCGCCGCCGAGATCTCGGCGCGGGACAGCTTGTCGAACGGGATGTAGCTGGCGGTCTGGCGCAGCCCGCGAAGCCGGTCGAGCGTGCGCCGCTCGCAGCCGCGCGCCAGCTCACCGGCCTGCCGCCCGAGCGCGCCACCGACCGACGCGGCGAGCTCCTCGCGCGCACCGTGGACCGCCTGCCAGCCGAGCACCAGCACCGGGAGCAGGCCCGCGACGCCCAGGGCGGCGCCGATGCGGACGCCGAGGGTCAATGGGGGCTCCGCCTGCCGGGAGGTCGATGCAAGGCGGCATCATACGCCAGTGCACGCGCCCCGTGCCTCTTCTCTGAAGCGAGGAGCGCGCCCCGGGTACGCCTACGCCGGCACCGGCGCCGGCTTCGGCACCACCACCACCTTCGGCTTGTCGGACTCCAGGTCGACCTCGATTCGCACGGTGCCGCCGTCCTGCAGGTCGCCGAAGAGGATCTTCTCGGCCAGCGCCTTCTTCAGCTCGTTCTGGACCAGCCGCGCCATGGGGCGGGCCCCCATCTTCGGGTCGAAGCCGTGCTCGGCGAACCAGGCGCGCGCCGCCGGGGTCAGCTCCAGCACCACCTTCTTCTCGAGGAGCTGGGCCGACAGCTCGGCCACGAACTTGTCGACGATCTTGACCACCACGTCGGCGGGCAGGCTTTCGAAGGAGACCCAGGCGTCGAGCCGGTTGCGGAACTCCGGGCTGAAGGTCCGCTCGATGGCACCCCTCGCGTTGCCCGGCGCCTGCGCCTCGGGGCCGAAGCCGACGCGGCGGGCGGAGAGCTCCTGGGCCCCGGCGTTGGTGGTCATGATGAGCACCACGTTGCGGAAGTCGGCCTTGCGCCCGTTGTTGTCGGTCAGGGTGGCGTGGTCCATCACCTGCAGCAGCAGGTTGTAGATGTCCGGGTGGGCCTTCTCGATCTCGTCGAGCAGGAGCACCGTGTAGGGCGTCTTGCGGATGGCGTCGGTGAGCAACCCGCCCTGGTCGAAGCCCACGTAGCCCGGGGGGGCGCCGATGAGCCGGGAGACGGTGTGCTTCTCCTGGTACTCGGTCATGTCGAAGCGCAGGAACTCGACGCCCAGGATGCGGGCCAGCTGCTTGGCCAGCTCGGTCTTGCCCACGCCGGTGGGGCCGGAGAAGAGGAAGCAGCCGGTGGGCTTCTCCGGGCTGCCCAGGCCGGAGCGCCCCAGCTTGATGGCCGCGGCGATGGCGTCGATGGCGGTGTCCTGCCCGAAGATGACCTTGCGCAGCTCGGGCTCCAGGCTGGCCAGCGCCGTCTTGTCGTCGGTGGAGACGGTGCGCGCCGGGATCTTGGCGATGATGGCCACCACCCGCTCCACGTCGCGGGCGGTGATGCGCCGGTGGCGCTTCTCCTCCGGGCGCATGCGGTCGCGCGCCCCGGCCTCGTCGAGCACGTCGATGGCCTTGTCCGGCAGCTTGCGGTCGTTGATGTGCTTGGCCGAGAGCTCGGCGGCGGCCCGCAGCGCCCGCGAGGTGTACTCCACGCCGTGGTGGTCCTCGTAGACCTTCTTCAGCCCCTTGAGGATGAGGATGGTGTCGGCCACCGAGGGCTCCTGGATCTCGATCTTCTGGAAGCGGCGCGCCAGGGCGTGGTCGCGCTCGAAGGTGGCCTTGTAGTCCTGGTAGGTGGTGGAGCCGATGCAGCGCAGCTCCCCGGAGGCCAGCCCGGGCTTGAGCAGGTTGGAGGCGTCCAGCGAGGAGCCGCTGGTGGCGCCCGCGCCCACGATGGTGTGGATCTCGTCGATGAAGAGGATGGCGTTGGGGATCTTCTTCACCCCGGCGATGACGCCCTTCAAGCGCTGCTCGAACTCGCCGCGGAACTTGGTGCCGGCCAGCAGCAGCCCCATGTCGAGCGAGTAGATGGCGGCGTCCGCCAGGATCTTGGGCACCTTCTTCTCGAAGATGCGCAGCGCCAGCCCCTCCACGATGGCCGTCTTGCCCACGCCGGGGTCGCCCACGAAGACCGGGTTGTTCTTGCGGCGGCGGCACAGCACCTGGATGGTCCGCTCCACCTCGCTGTCGCGGCCGATGAGCGGGTCGATGAGCCCCTTGGCGGCGCGCTCCACCAGGTTGACGGTGAAGGCCTTGAAGGGGTCCTTCACCGTCTGCGGCGGCCCCTCCTCCTCGCCGCCCTGCGGCCCCTCGCCCTCGCCGGGCGCGGACGGGGTGGCGCCGCCATCCTTGGAGATGCCGTGGGAGATGTACTGGAGGATGTCGATGCGCCGGACGCCCTGCTTCTCCAGCAGGTAGACGGCGTGCGAGCCCTTCTCCCGCGTGATGGCCACCAGCACGTCGCCGGCGTTGAGCTCGGTGCGGCCGGTGCCCTGCACGTGCCAGGCGGCCCGCTGCAGCACCCGCTGGAAGGCGGCCGTCTGCTCGGGCTCCTGCTCGCCGTCGGTCGCCTCCAGGGTGCGATCCAGGTACTCGGTGAGCTCCTTCTCCAGGAGCGACAGGTCGGCGCCGCAGGCCGCCAGCACCTCGGCCGCCACCTTGTCCTTCACCATGGCGTGGAGCAGGTGCTCCAGCGTCACGTACTCGTGGCGCCGCCGGCGCGCCTCGGCCACCGCGTTCTGGAGCGTCTGCTGCAGGTCCTTGGACACCGTCACCATCGCTACTCCGGCTCGGTCGTGCAGAGGAGCGGGAACTCCGCCTCCCTGGCCAGCGACATCGTCTTCTGCGCCTTCGACTCGGCGATCTCGAAGGGATAGATACCCGCCACACCGACACCGTGCATGTGTACGTTCAACATGATGCGGTGGGCCGACTCCGGGTCGTGCTTGAAGACGTTGACCAGCACCCAGTCCACGAACTCCTGGGTGGTGTAGTCGTCGTTGTGGAGCAGCACCCGGTAGAGCGGAGGCCGGTCCACCTTCTTCGCGGTCTTGGCCTTGGGCAGGACGATGGCGGTCCCATCGCCGGGGCGGGTGCGCTCAGCCATGGAAAGAGATTGTAAGGCGGCGGCGGACACGGCGCCTGCCGTGAAAAGCTGAGGGGCGCCGGTCACTTCCGGGTCCCGCGGCCCGCGGTGCTCCAGCTCCTGGTACCTGTCCAGGTTCTGCGGCGTCGTACCCTGGCCGCTCCCCGCGCCGCCGTCGCCACTCAGATCCCGGCCGCCTCGGCCGCCTCGGCGGCGGTCGGCACCGGGTGCTTCCTGCGGGCCCGGTGGTGGGCCAGCACCGCCGCCAGGTGCTGGCCGGTGTAGCTCGCCTTGACCCGGGCCACCTCCTCCGGCGTCCCCTCGGCGATGACGCGGCCGCCCTCGTCGCCGCCCTCCGGGCCCATGTCCACGACCCAGTCGGCGCACTTGATGACGTCCAGGTTGTGCTCGATGACCAGCACGGTGTTGCCGGCGTCCACCAGCCGGTCCAGCACGGTGAGCAGCCGGCGCACGTCCTCGAAGTGCAGGCCGGTGGTCGGCTCGTCGAGGATGTAGAGCGTCCGGCCGGTGCCCACCCGGGCCAGCTCGCGCGAGAGCTTGATGCGCTGCGCCTCGCCGCCCGAGAGGGTGGGGGAGGGCTGGCCCAGCTTGAGGTACCCGAGCCCCACGTCCATCAGCGTGGTCAGGATGCGCACGATCTCCCGGTGCGCCGAGAAGTGGCCGGTGGCCTCGGCGATGGAGAGGTCCAGCACCTCGGCGATGTTCTTCCCCTTGAACTGCACCCGCAGGGTGGCGTCGTTGAAGCGCTTGCCGCTGCAGACCTCGCAGGGCACCAGCACGTCGGCCAGGAAGTGCATCTCCACCAGCTTCATGCCGTCGCCCTGGCAGGCCTCGCAGCGGCCCCCCTTCACGTTGAAGCTGAAGCGGCCGGGCTGGTAGCCGAAGGCGCGCGCCTCCGGGGTCTGCGAGAAGACGTCGCGGATGAAGTCGAAGAGCTTGGTGTAGGTGGCCGGGTTGGAGCGCGGGGTGCGGCCGATGGGCTGCTGGTTGATGTCGATGAGCTTGTCGATGGCCTCCGCGCCGGTGAGGCCGCGGTGCTTGCCCGGCAGCTCGCGCGTGCCGGTCAGGAGCCGCGTCAGCGCCGGCCGCAGGACGGCGTTCACCAGCGTGGACTTGCCGGCGCCGGAGACCCCGGTCACCGCCACCATGCGCCCCAGCGGGAAGGAGGTGGTCAGATCCTTCAGGTTGTTCTCGGTGGCGCCCTGCACCGTGAGGGCGCCGCGCGCCTCGCCGCGCCGCCGCGCCGGCAGCGGGATCTCGCGCCGGCCGGAGAGGTAGGCGCCGGTGAGCGAGGCCGGGTCCGCCTTCACCTGCTCGGGCGTCCCCTGGCTCACGATCTGGCCGCCGTGGGCGCCGGCGCCCGGGCCGAAGTCCACCAGCCAGTCGGCCTCGGCCATGGTCTCCTCGTCGTGCTCCACCACGATGACCGAGTTGCCGATGTCGCGCAGCCGCTTCAAGGTGGCCAGCAGCTTGCCGTTGTCGCGCTGGTGCAGGCCGATGGAGGGCTCGTCGAGGATGTAGATGACCCCGGTGAGCTCCGAGCCCATCTGCGAGGCCAGCCGGATGCGCTGGCTCTCGCCGCCGGAGAGCGAGGGGCCTGGCCGGTCCAGCGTGAGGTAGCCGAGCCCCACGTCGAGCAGGAACTTGAGCCGGTTGCGGATCTCCTTGAGCAGCTCCTCGCCGATCTGCGCCTCGGCGCCCTGGAGCTCCAGCGAGCCCAGCCAGGCGTGGGCCTCGCCGATGGTGCGGCGCGACAGCTCCACGATGCCGGTGCCGCGCACCTTGACGGCCCGGCTCTCCGGCTTGAGCCGCTCGCCGCTGCAGATGGTGCACGGCTTGTCGGAGAAGTAGCGCATGTAGTGGCGGCGCATGGCGTCCGAGCCGGTGGAGCGGAAGCGGCGGTAGAGCTGGTTGATGACGCCCTCCCACTCGATGCGGACGCCGCGCTCCTTGAGGGCCGCCGTGCCGAGCATGACCAGGTCGCGGTCCCGCCTGGCGAGCTTGCCCCAGGGGGTGTCGAGGTCGAGCTTGAGCGAGCGGGCCAGGTGCTCCACGAACTCGAAGGTCCAGCCCTCGCCGCGCTCCATGCCCGAGGCCCAGGGCTCCACCGCGCCGGCGCGGATGGTGAGCGAGGGGTCGGGGATGATGAGGTCCTGGTCCATCTCGGCCCGGGTGCCCAGCCCCTGGCAGTCGGGGCAGGAGCCGGTGGGGCTGTTGAAGGAGAAGTTGGTCGGGGCCAGCTCGCCGAAGGAGAGGCCGCAGGCGTGGCAGGAGTTCTGCTCCGAGAAGAAGCGGTCGTGCTTCTTGTAGCCCTCGGGATCGAGCCCCGGCCCCACCTTCTGCTCCTTGTCGGCGTCGGCCACGATGAGCGTGCCCTTGCCCTCGCGCAGCGCCGTCTCCACCGAGTCGGTGAGCCGGGCGCGGATCCCCTCCTTCACCACCAGCCGGTCCACCACCAGCTCCAGGTCGTGCTTCAGCTTCTTGTCGAGCGAGAGCCGGTCGGTGAGCTGGTGGAGCATCCCGTCGACGCGGACGCGGGCGAAGCCGCGCTGCTGCACGTCGCCGAGGAGCTCCTTGTACTCACCCTTGCGGTTCTGCACGAGCGGCGCCAGCACCAGGATGCGCGAGCCCTCCGGCATGGCCAGGATGGCGTCCACGATCTGCTGCGCCGTCTGCTTGCCCACCTGCCGGCCGCACGACGGGCAGTGCTGCACGCCCAGCGAGGCGTAGAGCACGCGCAGGTAGTCGTGCACCTCGGTGATGGTGCCGACCGTGGAGCGCGGGTTGTTGGAGGCCGCCTTCTGCTCGATGGAGATGGTGGGCGAGAGGCCGCGGATGGTGTCGTACTTGGGCTTCTCCATCTGCCCGAGGAACTGGCGGGCGTAGGAGGAGAGGGACTCGACGTAGCGGCGCTGCCCCTCGGCGTAGAGGGTGTCGAACGCCAGCGAGGACTTCCCCGAGCCGGAGACCCCGGTGAAGACCACCAGCTTCTTCTTGGGGATCTCCAGCGTGACCGACTTGAGGTTGTGCTCGCGGGCGCCCTTGACGACGATGAACTCGGGCTCGCTCATGGAGGGGGGGTCTTAACGCGGCGCGCGGGCGCCGGCCACCGCCATCGACGCGGCGCGGCGTCGCTTTCGCACCCGGCCGGAAGGTGGTAACACCCCGTCACTCATGGCGAACCCCGGTTCCGCGCTGCCGGTCCCCGGTCGGGCCCGGGCACGCGCCCTGCTCTTCGGCGCCGGCGTCCTGTTCGGCCTGTCCGCGGTGCTCGCCAAGCTGGCCTCCCGCGACGGCCTCATGAGCGGCGGGCAGGTCACCCTGGTCCGGTTCCTGGTGGGGATCGTGGCGGTGCTGACCCTCTTCACGGCCCGCCCCGGCACCTTCCGCCCGGTCCGCTACGGCCTGCTCGCCTCGCGCGGTCTCTTCGGCGGCATCGCGGCGCTCCTCTACTTCCTCTCCATCGAGCTCATCCCGGCCGGCGAGGCCACCCTCCTCAACAACACCTTCCCCATCTGGGCGGTGCTCATCTCCTTCTTCATCCTGAAGGAGCGCCCCACCGTCCACCTCGCGGTGGCGCTCCTGGTGGCCTCGGCTGGCGTCTTCCTGGTGCTGGGCGGCGGCCAGCTCACCTTCGGCCTGGGGACCGGCGAGCTGCTCGGCATCGCCTCGGCCGCCTTCGGCGGCGTCGCCGTCACCTCCATCCGGGCGCTGCGCGCCACCGACAACGCGCCCACCATCTTCTTCGCCATGGCCCTGGGCGGCGTGCTGGTCTCCATCCCCTACGGCTTCGGGGCCTGGCCGCGGGAGGCCACCCCCTGGCTGGCCGCCGGCGGCGTGGGGCTGGTGGCCTTCCTGGCGCAGCTCCTCATGACCGAGGCCTACGGCGCGCTCGCGGTGCCCGAGGCGGCGCTCTGGCAGCAGCTCACCCCCATCGCCTCCTTTGCCTGGGCCCTCTCCATCGGCGAGAGGCTCACCGGCATGGCCGCGGTGGGCGTGCTGCTCGGCATCGCCGGGGTGCTCTACGGCTCCCTGCTGGGCCACCAGCCCAAGCCCGACGCCGACCCGGCAGCGCGCGAGGCCGCCGCCGGGCTGCCCACCGAGGAGCCGTGAGCGCCGGCGCGCCGCCGTGCCGCCTGGGGGCGCCGTGAGCGCCGTCGCGCGGGCCCGGCTCCTGGTCCTCGGCACGGCCGTCAGCTTCGGCCTGATGGCGGTGCTGGCCCGACGCCTCGCCAGCGCCCATGACTTCACCGCTGGCCAGCTCTCCGTCATCCGCTTCGGCGCCGGCGCCGTCTTCTCGCTGGCGGCCTTCCGGCTCGGCCTGGCCCGCCACGCGCCGGTCAATCGCCGGCTCCTCTGGTCGCGCGGCCTCTCCGGCGGGGTGGTGGTGGTCCTCTACTTCCTGGCGCTGGCGCGCATCCCGGCCGGCGAGGCCGGGCTGCTCTACAACCTCTTCCCGGTCATCGCCACGGCGCTCTCGGTGCCGGTCTTCGGCGAGCGCCCCACCGTCCACCTGCTGCTGGCGCTCCTGGTGGCCACCGCCGGCGTGGCGCTGGTGCTCGGCGGGGGGAGCCTCGCCGTCGGCCTCGGGGCGGGCGAGCTCTTCGCGCTGGGAGCCGCCGGCTTCGCGGCCGTCTCGGCGGTGACCATCCGCGCCATGCGTGCCACCGACAACGCCGCCACCATCTTCTTCTACTTCTGCCTGGGCGGCCTGCCGGTGGCCATCCCCTTCGCGCTCGACCCCTGGACGCTGGCGCCTGGCCCCTGGGCGGTGGCGATCCTCATGGCGCTCTCCGCCTACGCGGCCCAGGTCATGATGGCCGAGGCCTACGGAGCGCTCACCGTGCCGGAGGCGGCCATCTGGCTGCAGCTCACCCCCATCGCGCAGGTCGTGCTGGCCGTGCCGCTCCTCGGGGAGGTGCTGCCGCTCGCGTCGCTGGTGGGCGTGCTGGTGGGCGTGGTTGGCGTGGCCTACGGGTCGGTCATGGGGAGCCGGAGGCCGGCGCCGCCGGCGGCCTGAGCGACCGCGGCGCCAAAGGGCCGCCCCGAGCGGGGGACCTCACCGCGGCTGGTCGGCCACCGAGTTAGAGTCACGGCTCTCCACGCACCCACGCCGCGCCCCTCACCCCGGAGCCCGCATGCGCCTCGCCGCCGCCGCCGCCGCCCTCGCCCTCAGCCTCGCCGCCCCGACCCTCGCCAAGGAGGTGGCCGGCGTGGCCGTCCCCGACACCGCCACCGTGGCGGGCAAGGAGCTCCGGCTCAACGGCGCCGGGCTGCGCTCCAAGCTCTTCGTCAAGGTGTACGTGGGGGCGCTCTACCTGGAGCAGAAGGCCGGCGACCTGGCCGCCATCACCGGCGCCGACGCGCCCTGGCTGGTCACCATGACCTTCAAGCGCGGCGTGGAGAAGGAGAAGATCGTGGGCGCCTTCAAGGAGGGGTTCGAGAACAACTCCTCGGCCGACCTGGCGGGGCTGCTCCCCGCGCTGGCGCGCGTCGAGGCGGGCCTGAGGGACTTCAAGGAGGGCGACGTCTTCACCATCGCCTACGCGCCCGGCGTGGGCTCCACGCTCTCGCCCCCCGTCGGCGCGCCGGTCGTGGTGGAGGGCAAGAAGTTCGGCGACGCGCTGCTCCGCAACTGGCTGGGCGACAAGCCGGCCGACGGCGGCCTGAAGCGCGGGATGCTGGGGAAGTAGCCGCGCGCGCCGGCGTGGCCGACGGGCCCCGTCGGCCGGTGCGCCGGCCAGGCTGCCCGGGAGCGAGCATGACCGACGTGCTGGTGGTGCTGGTGACGACGCCGTCGGCGGAGGTGGCGGCCGAGCTGGCGCGCGCGCTGGTGGAGGCGCGCCTGGCCGCCTGCGGCAGCGTGGTGCCCGGGCTGCGCTCCGTCTACCGCTGGGAGGGCCAGGTCCACGACGAGGTCGAGGCGCTGCTGGTCTTGAAGACCACCCGCGACCGGTTCGAGGCGCTGCGCGACGAGCTGCTGCGCCGCCACCCGTATGAGGTGCCGGAGGTGCTGGCCCTGCCCGTGGAGGCCGGGTCGGAGCGGTACCTGGCGTGGGTGGCGGGGGAGACGCGCCCGTAAGGGGCCGTGCGAATGCCGGCGCGGAAGCATGAGCGCGGTCGGCCTCGGGCAGGGTGCCGGGGCGCTCAGGCCTGGCCCGTCCGGCCCGAAGGGTCAGGACCCCAGGAGGGCAGGGGGAACCGTCGCGCGGCGCGTTTACTCGTGACGGAAGGCCGCCGTCCTGGCGCCTCGTCCCTCGAGGAGCACCACATGAACACTCGTCGCCGTCTCGGGATGTACTCGGCTGCACTGGTGGCCTGCGCGGTGGCCTTGGCCGCCCGCGCCGATCACCACACCGTCAAGGTCATGAAGAACGACAAGGCCGGGAGCTACCTCGCCGACGCCCATGGCCTGACCCTCTACACCTTCAAGAAGGACATGGCCGGCAAGAGCGCCTGCGCCGGGGAGTGCGTGGTGAAGTGGCCGCTCTACTTCCGGGAGAAGGTCGCCACCGACACCAAGCTGCAGGGCGACTTCGGCACCATCATCCGCGAGGACGGCCAGAAGCAGACCACCTACAAGGGGATGCCCCTCTACTACTTCGCCGGCGACAAGGCCGCGGGCGAGCTGAAGGGGCAGGGGATGAAGGACGTCTGGTACGTCGCGGCGCCGTAGCTCGGCCGGGTTCCACATCCAGGCTGGCATCCAGGACCGGGCGGGACGTTCCACCCGGCGCCGCCCTACTTCCTTCGATCCCCCGTCAGCCTCAGGATCGCCAGGAACAGGTTGATGAAGTCGAGGTACAGCGTGAGCGCACCGGCGACCGGCGCCGCCGCCACCGTCCCGCCGCCCTGGCGAGCGAAGACCCGGAGCTTCTGCGTGTCGTAGGCGGTCAGCCCGGTGAAGACCACCACCGCGGCGCACGAGATCACGAACGACATGGCGCTGCTCTGCAGGAACATGTTCACCAGCCCCGCGATGACCACGCCGAAGAGCCCCATCATGAGGAAGGAGGACCAGGAGGTCAGGTCCTTCTTGGTGACGGTGCCGTAGACGCTCATGCCGCCGAAGGTGCCGGCCGTGACCCCGAAGGCCAGGGCCACCGACGAGCCGGTGTAGAGGAGCAGCAGCACCGAGAGCGTCGCGCCGGTGAGGGCCGAGTAGAGGAGGAAGAGCCCGCCCGCCATGGGGGCCGAGAGCTTCTGCACCATGGCCGACAGCGCGATCACCAGGCCGAACTGGGCGATGATCAGGCCGTAGAAGATCCAGCGGTTGCCGACCAGGACCTGGAGCGCCGCCTCGGAGGAGGCCACCGTGGAGGCCACCCCCGCGGTGACCACCAGGCCGAGCGTCATCCAGCGGTAGACGGCGGCGAAGAAGGTGCGCTCCGCGCTCTCGGCCTGGTACGGCGCGGCCTGGGGGCGCAGGGTGTAGGCGGGCTGGTTCGGTCGGGTCGGTTCGAAGGGCATGGCCTCTCCAATAACACGGGTCGGGACCCACTTCTTCCCCGCCAGCGGGCCTGGCGTCGGCGCGACCTCGGCGAGGCTCCCGGGCCGGGCCTGGGACGGTCCATCACTTCTTCTTGAAGAGCGCCTCCAGCGCGTCGCGCGGGTCCTCGCTCTTCACCGGCGCGTCCCCGAAGAGGGCGGCCAGCCGGTTGCGGGCGTCGTCGGAGCGGTGGCGCCGCCGCGGGGCGCCGTCGCCGAGCTGGAACAGGTCGCAGGAGTTGGACCCCTCCTTGTCCACGATCCGCTCGGCGTGCGGCTCGCGGCACTCGTTGCCGGCCGACGGGTCGTAGTGGCGGCAGTTGAAGCAGCGGTGCAGGTCGGCGTCGCACTCGGGGCAGGTGGTGCGGCGCCCGATCGGGCCCTCGAAGGCGAGCTCCGCGCCGCAGCCGTAGCACGTGGTCTTGACCATGGCGGTATCATGGAGCGGCCCGCTGGCGCCTTCAATGAGAGACCCCATCCCGTACGGGAGGTACCTGCTGCTGGAGCGGCTCGCCATCGGCGGGATGGCCGAGGTCTGGCTCGCCGAGGCGCGCGACCAGCCGGGCCGGCGGCTGGCGGTGAAGCGGCTCCTCCCCACGCTGGCCGACGATCCGGCGTTCGTCACCATGTTCCTGGACGAGGCGCGCATCGGCGCCCAGCTGGCGCATCCGGGCATCGTGACGGTCCTCGATCTGGGGCGCGAAGGGTCCAGCTACTTCATGGCCATGGACTACCTGGCCGGGCAGGACCTGCGGGCGCTGCTGGCCCGGCTGCGCCACGACGGCTCGCGCCTGCCGGTGCCGCTCTCCACCTTCGTGCTGGCCGAGGCGGCGCGGGCGCTGGACCACGCCCACCGCGCCCACGGCCAGGACGGCGCGCCGCTCCAGGTGGTGCACCGCGACCTCTCCCCCGCCAACGTGCAGCTCGGCTACGACGGGCGGGTGGCGGTCATCGACTTCGGCATCGCCCAGGCGGCCTTCCGCGCCCACCGCGAGGACGCCGTGCTGCGCGGCAAGTTCGGCTACCTCTCGCCCGAGCAGGTGCGCGGCCAGCCGGTGGACCGGCGCGCCGACGTCTTCTCGCTGGGGGCGGTGCTCCACGAGCTCCTCACCGGCCAGCGGCTCTTCCACGGCCCTTCGGACCTGGCGGTGCTGGAGCGGGTGCGGGCCGCTCGGGTGCGGCCGCCGTCCGAGCGCAACCCGGCCGTGCAACCGGCGCTCGACGCGGTGGTGCTGCGGGCGGTCTCGCGCGAGCCGGCCGGCCGGTACCCCTGGGCCTCGGACCTCGCCGAGGCGCTCGGCCCCTTCGCCGATCCCGGAGGCCGGGCCGCGCTGGCGCAGGAGCTGGCCGTCCGCTTCCCGGTGGAGCTGGCCGAGGAGCGGGCCCGCAGCGCGCGGCCTAGTTCCGCAGCGCGCCGTGCAGCGCGCTGAAGAGCTCGTCGTGGCCGGGCGGCGCTTCGGCCAGGTCGGCCGACAGCACCGCCACCGTCTCCACGTCGAGCCGGATGCGCTCCCAGTCCTCGGCCGCCACCGCCAGGAACGCCTCGGTGGCACGGGGGTCGAACTGGGTGCCGGCGCAGCGGGTGATCTCGGCGCGCGCCTCGGTGAAGGGCCTGGCCTTGCGGTAGGGCCGGTCGCTGGTCATGGCGTCGAGCGTGTCCACCACGTGGAAGATGCGCGCCCCCACCACGATCTCCTCGCCCTTCAGCCCCGACGGGTAGCCGGTGCCGTCCCACTTCTCCTGGTGCTGCAGCACGATGGTGGAGGCGGGGCGCAGGTAGTCGACCCGCTGCAGCAGCGCCCAGCCCAGCTCCGGGTGGCGCTTCATCTCGGTCCACTCGTCCTTGTCGAGGGGGCCGGGCTTGAGGAGCACGCGGTCGCGCACGCCGATCTTGCCGATGTCGTGCAGCAGCGCCCCGTGCTCGATGGTGGTGAGCTCCGGCTCGTGGATGCCCATGGCCTGGGCCAGGCGGCGCGCGTAGAGCGAGACCCGGCGGGAGTGCCACTGGGTCTCGGCGTCGCGGTAGTCGAGCGCGGCGATGAGCCCCTCCAGCAGCGCCTGGGTGCGGTGGCGCACCATCTCCTCGAGCCTGAGGTTGATCTCGCGGAGCTGGCCGTTCTGGCGCTGCACCTCGCCGTTGAGCCGCTCGTTCTCGCGCCGCAGCCGGGCCGCCTCGGCCGCCTGGTTCACGGTGGCCAGCAGCTCCTGCTGGTGCCAGGGCTTGGAGATGATGCGGAAGACCTCGCCCGAGTTGACGGCCTGCAGGGCCACCCGGAAGTCCTCGGCGGCGGTGCAGAGGATGCGCACCGCGCCGGGGACGCGCTCGCGGATCTGCTTGAGGAGGGTGATGCCGTCCATGCCCGGCATCATGTAGTCGCTGATGACCACCACCGGCTGGTCGGCCTCCAGGGCCGCCAGCGCCTGGTCTGGCGAGAGGTAGCACCTCGGGTCGTAGCCGGCGCTCTCCAGGATGCGGGAGAGGGCCTTCAGGATCAGCTCGTCGTCGTCGACGATGAGGACGCGGTCCGCGGTCACGGACACAAAGCAGACCACGCCCGGCATCCAGCCGCAAGGCGTCAAGGCCGTGGCCGGCGCCACGGCACCCCGCGGGGCAAACCTGCGGCCCCGCACCGAAAAGGGCGCTATCCCAGGGGGCGGAACCCGGTTAGGAGAGTGCCCTCATGGACACCCCGCACGACCTCGACGCCCAGGAGACCCGCGAGTGGCTGGAGGCCCTCGACGGCGTGCTGGTGCGCGAGGGGCCCGCCCGCGCCCACTTCCTCATCGAGCAGCTCATCGACCGGGCCCGCCGCTCCGGCGCCTACCTGCCGTTCTCGGCCAACACGGCCTACCTCAACACCATCCCGGTGGAGCGGCAGCCGCCGCTGCCGGGTGACTTCGCGCTGGAGCAGCGCATCCGGCACTACATCCGCTGGAACGCCATGGCCATGGTGGTGCGCGCCAACAAGCAGACCAACGTGGGCGGCCACATCGCCAGCTTCGCCTCGGCGGCCATGCTGTACGACATCGGCTACAACCACTTCTGGCGCTCGCCCACCAAGGAGCGCGGCGGCGACCCGGTCTACATCCAGGGCCACTCCGCGCCCGGCATCTACGCCCGCGCCTTCCTGCTGGGGCTCATCGACGAGGACCAGCTCGATCACTTCCGGCAGGAGGTGGGTGGCCAGGGGCTCTCCAGCTACCCGCACCCCTGGCTCATGCCCCACTTCTGGCAGTTCCCCACCGTCTCCATGGGGCTGGGGCCGCTCATGGCCATCTACCAGGCGCGCTTCATGCGCTACCTGGAGGACCGCGGGCTGGCCCAGACGGCCGGCCGCAAGGTGTGGGCGCTGTGCGGCGACGGCGAGATGGACGAGCCGGAGTCGCTGGGCGCCATCGGCATGGCCGGGCGCGAGCAGCTCGACAACCTCATCTTCGTGGTGAACTGCAACCTGCAGCGGCTCGACGGTCCGGTCCGCGGCAACGGCAAGATCATCCAGGAGCTGGAGAGCGAGTTCCGCGGCGCCGGCTGGAACGTCCTCAAGGTCATCTGGGGCCGCCACTGGGACGCGTTGCTGGCGCGCGACGCCGGGGGACACCTGGCGCGGCGGATGATGGAGGCGGTGGACGGCGACTACCAGACCTACAAGGCCAAGGACGGCGCCTACGTCCGCGAGAAGTTCTTCAGCACGCCCGAGCTGCGGCACATGGTGGCCGACTGGTCGGACGAGGACATCTGGAACCTGAACCGCGGCGGCCACGATCCCTTCAAGGTCTACGCGGCCTACCACGCCGCCTCGAACCACCAGGGGCAGCCCACCGTGATCCTGGCCAAGACGGTGAAGGGCTACGGCATGGGCGAGTCGGGCGAGGCCCAGAACACCACCCACCAGCAGAAGAAGATGTCGGTGGAGGCCATCCGCCGCTTCCGCGATCGGTTCCAGCTGCCGGTGCCCGACGACCAGCTCGAGGCGGTGCCCTACCTCAGGTTCGAGCCGGGCTCCAGGGAGCTGGAGTACCTGAAGGGCCGCCGCGCCGCGCTCGGCGGCGACCGGCCCCGCCGCCGCCAGAAGGCCGAGGCCCTGGTGGTGCCGCCGCTCACCGCCTTCCAGAAGCTGCTGGACGGCAGCGGCGAGCGCGAGATCTCCACGACCATGGCCTTCGTGCAGCTGCTGCAGCAGCTGGTGAAGGACCCGGTGCTGGGCAAGCGGGTGGTGCCCATCGTGCCCGACGAGTCGCGCACCTTCGGCATGGAGGGGATGTTCCGCCAGCTCGGCATCTGGAGCCAGGTGGGCCAGCTCTACACGCCGCAGGACGCCGACCAGCTCATGTTCTACCGGGAGGACAAGAAGGGCCAGATCCTGCAGGAGGGGATCAACGAGGCCGGCGGCATGTGCGACTGGATCGCGGCGGCCACCGCCTACTCCATCCACGGCACGCCCACCATCCCCTTCTTCATCTTCTACTCGATGTTCGGCTTCCAGCGGGTCGGCGACCTGGCCTGGGCCGCCGGCGACATGCGGGCGCGCGGCTTCCTGCTGGGCGCCACCGCCGGCCGCACCACGCTGAACGGCGAGGGGCTGCAGCACCAGGACGGCCACAGCCACCTGGTGGCGGCCACCATCCCCAACTGCGTGCCCTACGATCCGAGCTTCGGCTACGAGGTCGCGGTCATCATCCAGGACGGCCTGCGCCGCATGGTGACCGACCAGGAGGACGTCTACTACTACCTCACGCTGATGAACGAGAACGTCCGCCAGCCGGCCCTGCCGAAGGGGGCCGAGGCTGGGATCCTCAAGGGCATGTACCGGCTGCCCGGGCTCGACGCGGCCGGCGCCAAGGTGGGGGCCCCGCGGGTCCAGCTCCTCGGCTCCGGCATGATCCTCCATGAGGTGCTCCACGCGGCGGCGCTGCTGCGCCAGGATTTCGGCGTCGAGGCCGACCTGTGGAGCTGCCCATCCTTCACGCTGCTGGCGCGCGACGGGCAGGCCGCCGAGCGGGCCAACCGGCTCCACCCGGAGGCGCCGCCGCGCCGCGCCTACGTGGAGGAGTGCCTGGCCGGCTCCAGCGGCCCGGTGGTGGCCGCCACCGATTACATGCGCTCCTTCGCCGAGCAGATCCGCCCGTGGGTGGCGGGGCGCTACCTGGTGCTCGGCACCGACGGCTTCGGCCGCTCCGACACCCGCGAGCAGCTGCGCCGCTTCTTCGAGGTGGATCGCCACCACGTGGTGGTGGCGGCGCTCAAGGGGCTGGCCGACGAGGGGGCCATGCCGGCCGCCACGGTGGCGGCGGCGCTCGCCAGGTACGGCATCGACCCCGGCCGGCCGGACCCCTGGACCATCTAGCCCTCACCGGAGCGACGAGAGATGGCCACGAGCACCATCGAAGTGAGGGTCCCCGACATCGGCGGCTTCAAGGACGTCGGGGTCATCGACGTGCTGGTGAAGCCCGGTGATGCCATCGCGTTCGACGCGTCACTGGTGACGCTGGAGTCGGACAAGGCCACCATGGACGTGCCGTCGCCGCAGGCGGGCACGGTCCGCGAGCTCAAGGTGAAGCTGGGCGACCGGGTGGGGGAGGGGAGCGTGATCCTGCTCCTCGAGGTCGCGGAGAAGGTGGCGCCGGCGACCGCGACC
>JANNKC010000236.1:0-6334 GCA_031396105.1 Anaeromyxobacter sp. | reverse complement strand
CGCTACCGCGAGACGAAGCTCCGGCTCACCACGTTGGAGCGCGTCATCGTCACCGACAGCGACGTGGGGATGAAGCTCCGGGATGGGTGATAGGGCGACACCGTGTAGCTCCCGGCCGCCAGCCCGCAGAAGATGTAGTCGCCGGCCGCGTCGGTGGTGACGGTGCCCAGGGAGCCGCCGGCGGGAACGAGGGTCATGGTGACCAGCGGGACCGGGGTCTGGAGGTCGGCGAGCGTGACCCGCCCGAAGATGCAGTGGGTCGACATGTAGATGACGCCGATCTTGGCCTGGCCGCGCTCGGTGAACCAGACGTTCCCGTCGGTCCCGGTGGTGATGCGGGCGGGCTTCGCGCCGGCGGTGGGGAGCCGGAGCTCCTCGGTCAGGCGTCCAGCGTTCGGGTCGGCGCTGGGACTGAAGCTCGTGAAGGGGAGGCGCGCGATGGAGTTGCCCGCCTGCTGCGTCACGTAGAGCGCCTTGTCGGGGCCGGTGGTGACGCCGGTGAGCTGGCTGCCCGCCACGGCCGGGGAGAACCAGGAGAGGCCGCCCGTCGTGCTGAGCCGGCCCAGGCGGTCGCTGGCCGCGTCGATGAACCAGACGCCGGCCTCGCCCAGGTTGGAGGCCAGGCTCACCGGCCGGCCCACGTCGACGTTGATGGGGTGCACGGCGCCCGTGGTCCGGTCGATCCAGCCGATGCGGCCACAGCCCTCGGCGGCCCACCAGATGTTCCCGTCGGTCCAGGTGAGGGCGGTCGGCTTGCAGCCGGCCGGCAGGACGAACTCGGCCACGATGGCGCCGCTGAAGGTCGGCGGGACCTCCGTGATGCGCAGGCGGCCCACCTTGCCGGCGTCGTGCTCGGCGAACCACATGTCCGGGCTGAGTGGGGTGGCGCCGGGGCCGTTCACGATGTCCACGGCCCCGCTGGCCGGCGTGGGGATGGCCACCGTGAACACCTCCGAGCCGTTGAAGTTGAGGCAGCCGACCCGGTTGGCCGCGGCATCGGTGAAGCAGCGGAGGCCGAAGAAGCGGAGCGCGATGGCGGTGGGCTGGGGGCTCGGGTAGCCGAGCTGCACGTCCAGCACGTCGCCGCGCGCGCCGTCGGTCGAGTCCTGCAGGAGCACCCGGCTCACCACCCCGGTGGTGGCGTCGGTGATCCAGGCGTTGAGGTCGTTGCCGATGGCGATGCCGGCGGCCAGGCGCCCGCCGGTGGCCAGCTCCTCCACCTGCGCGGAGGAGCTGCTGGGGGAGGAGGTGAAGCGCTGCACCGGCGCGTCGGCGCCACCGAGCGTCACGGCCAGTGAGTGCGGGGTGAAGGACTGGCCGGTGAGCGAGGGGGTGACCGTATAGGTGCCGTCGAGGAGGCCGGCGAAGGTGGCGGCGCCGGAGGCGTCGGTGGTGGCGGGCGGCTTCGGGGTGGTCCCGCCGGACAGCGTGACGGTGACGCCGGCCCTCACCGTGCCGCTCACGGAGACCGGGATGGAGTTCGGGGAGGTGCGCAGGCTCGACACGAAGCCCTGCCCGGTGGCGTCGGCGCCGCTCAGCGTCAGCGTGAGCGCGCCCGGGCTGAAGCCGTGGCCCGCGGAGGTGGGCGTCACGGTGTAGGTGCCGTCGGCGATGCCCGGGAAGGCGTAGCTGCCATCGGCCGCGGAGGTCGTGCTCGCGGTCGAGGCCCCCGTGAGCTCGAGGCGCACGCCGGATGCCACCACGCCGGTGATGGTCCCTCGGATGGCGTGGTGGGTGCCGGTGGAGATGAAGTTGGCGCCGCCGACGTCGGCACCGGCCACCTTGACCTGCAGGCCTTCGTGCGGCGCGAAGGAATAGCCGGCCAGCGTCGCCGTGACCACGTAGTCGCCGTTGTCCAGGCCCCCTTGCGAGTAGGCGCCGGCGGCGTTGGTGGTGGTGCTGGAGCTCCTGGCCACTCCGGTGACCGTGATGGTCACGCCCGCCCGCACCTCGCCGGTGACGACGCCCGAGATGGACTGGCCGGTGGGTGGCGAATGGACGCCGCAGGCCGCCGCGAGCAGGACCGGAAGGACCATGAACGCCGCGAGCGCTCCCGGGCGGCGCTGGTGGCGCGCCAGGCTGCGCCCGGGCCTGGGTGTGAGGGGCCACGCGCCCATTGACGGCACGCTGTGGGCTTCCGAGGTGCGGTCGGCGCGATCCATGTGTCCTCCGGCGCGGCCAGGTCTTCCGGCCTTCGCTGGAGCGTCCAATGCCAGAATCGCGCCTGGAGCCGAGCCGCTGCAGGAGGACCGTTCCGGTCCGGCCGGCGGGCTGGGATCGTGCGGCAAACGTTCTCGAACGTTTTCCAGCCGCCGACGCGAAGACCCGCTTCGGACCGCGCTAACCCTCCGGGACCTGCAGGAGCTCGTCGCCGGTCATCCTGAGCCAGCCGCCCTCCGGGGTCGGACGCAGGATGCCGTGCACCTTGAGCGGGATGCGGCTCGAGCGCGGATCGAGCTCGTGGTGCAGGGGGAGGTTGAAGTAGTAGAGGCGCGTCTCGGTGCCGAAGCGCAGGCGGTAGAGCGGAGCCCCGCCCAGGTCATCGGTGCTGAACTCGGGCAGCGCGACGAGGGGCAGCCGGTTCCGCCTCGCGACGAAGGCCGAGGAGACGCCGAAGCGCTCGCCCTCGGGCGAGCCCTCGATGGCGCTCTCCCCCGAGCAGTTCCCGAAGACGGTGACGGTGTCGCGCACACCGGGCGTGTCCTCCAGGTACTCGCCGTAGAAGCCGGTCAGGATGTCCCGGTAGGCCCGGTGCTCGGGCTTGGGGTTGCACTGGATCACGAAGAGCGCGTCGAGGGTCTGCCGCGTCGCGAAGTAGAGCCGGTCGGCGTGCTCGATGATGCGCCGGATGTTGGAGCCGTAGAGGTCCCGGTACAGGTAGTCGAGGCAGACCAGGACCATGAAGTTGAAGGACTGCCGGCACCGGAAGAAGTAGACGTGCTTCCCCTGGTAGAGGTCGCGGTTCTTGTCGAGGAACTCCTCGCCGTGGAAGGGGTGGCCCTTGGCCTCCAGGAAGACCCGCAGCCGCCCGCCCTCCTCCTTGACGGCGATGCAGCAGAGGTTGACGGGGGCGCTCCCGGGGCTGCCGGCGTCGAGGTCCCGCTGCACCTGCTCCAGGGCCTTGCGGTTGTCGTCGCCGAACCGCTCCAGGAGCGCCCGATAGGTCCGCAGCGCCACGTGCTCGAGCCCGATCATGGTCACGGTGCTGGGGCGGAAGCGCCCGTCCAGGTGGGCCAGCAGGTCGTCGAGGTGCGACAGCGGCAGGCAACCCTCCGGGAAGACCAGGAGGTGGAGCTTGCCGAAGGCGCCATCGCCCCCGGCGACGACGTCGAGGACCGAGCGCACCGTCCGCCACTGGCGCTCCGGGTCGGCCACCAGGAAGCCGAGGTCCGCCCGCCGGAGTCGATTGGGGATCTGCGCGACCATGCAGTGCGGGTGCTGCCCCACGGGGATGGCCACGTCGACGTGGCAGTCGATGATCTCGAACATGGAGCGTGGTTCCATACCGGAGGCGGAGCACGCCGTCGACGCCCCGACGCGGCGGGGCGGCCGTCCCTGGGGTATCCTCGGCCCGAGCAGGGGGACAGGAACGCCGGGCTCGCCCGGACGGTCGGCAGAGGAGCCAGCATGGCGCAGGGAGGCCGCGGTCGCGGGGTGCGCCCCGAGTGGTGGATCCCGGCGTTCTACGCCGCCATCGCCGGCACGTGGATCTACGGCTCCGACACGCTGGTGGCGGCCGTGGCCGGCTCCATCGAGCGGCAGCGCGACTTCTCCGTCTACAAGGGCTTCGGCTTCGTGCTGGTCACCGCCGCGCTGCTCCACGCCGGCCTCCGGCTGGCGCTGCGCCGCGAGCGGGCCGCCGCGCGGCGCGTGGGCGAGAGCGAGGCGCTGCTCCGCGCCGTCACCGACGCCATCCCCGACCCGGTCTTCCTGAAGGGGCTCGACGGCCGCTGGCTCTTCGCCAACCCGGCCGCGCTCAAGGTCACCGGGAGGACCCTGGAGCAGCTGATCGGCAGGACCGACGTCGAGATCTTCCAGGACCCGGAGGTGGCCCCGGCCCTCATGGAGACCGACCGGCGCATCATGGAGTCGGGCCAGGCCGAGGAGCTGGAGGAGCGCATCCGCGGGCCGCTGGGGTCCCGGACCTACCTCTCCACCAAGGCGCCCTACCGCGACGCCGACGGCCGGGTGGTGGGCCTCATCGGCACCGCGCGCGACGTCACCGATCGCAAGCGGGCCGAGCAGGAGCTGCTGGCGGCGGAGGAGCGCTTCCAGCAGGCCCAGAAGCTGGAGAGCGTGGGACGGCTGGCGGGCGGGGTGGCCCACGACTTCAACAACCTGCTCACCGTGATCCTGGGCGCCAGTGACGTGCTGGGCGAGGACCTGCGGGCCGGCCGGCCCGCGTCGCTGGAGGACGTGGAGCAGGTCCGCGCCGCCGGAGGCCGGGCCCGCGAGCTGACCGGCCAGCTGCTGGCCTTCGCCCGCCGCCAGGTCACGGCGCCGGTGCCGCTCGATCTCAACGACGCGGTGCGGGCCAGCGAGCGGCTGCTGCGGCGGGTGGTGGGCGAGGGCGTGCAGCTCTCCGTGGAGCTGGAACCGGCGCTCTGGACGGTGGTCTGCGACCTGGGCCAGGTGGAGCAGGTCATCGTCAACCTCGCCATGAACGCCCGCGATGCCATGCCCCGCGGCGGCAGGCTGGTGCTGCGGACCCGCAACCTCGAGGTGGACCAGGCGGGCGCCGCCAGCGACGGCCTGGCCCGGGTCGGCGAGTGGGTCCAGCTCACGGTGGAGGACAGCGGCGAGGGGATGTCGGCGGAGGTGCTGGCTCACCTCTTCGAGCCCTTCTTCACCACCAAGCCGAGGGGCAGCGGGACCGGGCTGGGGCTGGCCACGGTCTACGGGATCGTCAGCCAGGCCGGCGGCCACGTGACCGTCCGGAGCGCGCCGGGGCACGGCACCACCTTCGACGTCCGCCTGCCGCGCCGGCATGAGGTGGCCGAGCGCCCGCGACCGAGCGCCGTGGTGGCGGCCGTGGGCGGCACCGAGACGGTGCTGGTGGTGGAGGACGACCCGCTGGTGCAGGAGATCACGGCGCGGGCGCTGCGCTCGGGTGGCTACCGGGTGCTGGTGGCCGGCGGCGGCGCCGACGCGCTCGAGGTGGCCGCCCGGCTGGACGGGACGCTCCACCTCCTGGTCAGCGACGTGGTCATGCCCGGCATGGACGGCCGGACCCTGGCGGACGAGCTCAGGCGCCGCCGGACCGGACTGCGGGTGCTCTTCGTCTCGGGCTACTCCCAGGACGTCATCAGCCACCGCGGCGTCCTCGACGCCGGCGTGGAGCTCTTGCCGAAGCCCTTCACCGCGGGCGCCCTGCTGGAGCGGGTGCGCGCGCTGCTCGACGCCCCGGGGTGAGGGGCCCCTTCGGCGTGAGCGTCAACCCCCGACGGCGGGGGGGGGCGCCGACAGCCCCGCCAGCTCGAGCGCCGCGGCCTGGGCGGCCACCAGCGAGTCGGTGGAGCCAGGGGGGCGTTCGCGCCGGGAGCCGTCCTGCGAGAACCAGAGGCTCTGCCAGCCTCGGGAGCTGGACCGGACCTCGAGCCGCGGGAGCGAGAACCCGGCCCCCGCGTCCGAGCCGTCCAGGTTGAGGGCCCAGCCCTCGGTCGTCCTGGCCCAGCCGCTCATGGTGCACCCGCCTCTCCCGCCCTCCTGGAGAGCGGGCGTGCACCTCTCATACAGGTCGCGGGGGCGGAGCGCCCGTGAATACCGGTGACCGGGGCCGGAACGGCCCGGGCGAATCGAGGCGCGCAACCCGTGGAGGGGTTGTCGCGGGATGATGGCGTCGGCCGCGTCCGGTCTTATGATTGCGGCCACACCACCGTCCCGCGGTCCGGGTCGAACGCCGGGCCGCCGGCCCATCAGAGGAGACTCGACCTCATGCCCGCGACCGCGCCGCCGAAGTGGATGACCTGGGGAGGGCGCGTGCTCACCGCGCTCCCCGCACTCTTGCTGGTCGTGAGCGGGGCCATGAAGCTGAGCGGCACCGCTCAAGTCGTGGAGGGGTTCACCGTCAAGTTCGGCTTCCCCGCCAGCGTGATCGTGCCCATCGGCTTCACCGAGCTCCTCTGCACGGTGCTCTACCTGGTGCCCCGGACCGCGGTGTTCGGCGCCGTGCTGCTGACCGGGTACCTCGGCGGCGCCGTGGTGACGCACCTCCGCATCGGCGAGAGCTTCGCCCCGCCGCTCTTCGTCGGCGTGCTGATCTGGGGCGGCCTGTTCCTGCGCGACGAGGGGCTCCGCGCCATCTTCCCCATGCGCCAGCCGTCCTAGCGGCGTC
>JANNKC010000228.1:0-3836 GCA_031396105.1 Anaeromyxobacter sp. | reverse complement strand
GGCCGGTGGCGGGGGTCATCGCGACGGTCACGGCCACGGTGTCGGCGGCCGACGGCGCGCGCACGGTCCGCGCGGTGACGG
Source organism: Anaeromyxobacter sp. (assembly GCA_031396105.1). Lineage (GTDB taxonomy): Bacteria > Myxococcota > Myxococcia > Myxococcales > Anaeromyxobacteraceae > JADKCZ01. The sequence continues at coordinate 3,755 of JANNKC010000228.1, read as the reverse complement.
CCGCGGCGGGGCAGCGGCCGGCGGTGACGCGGGTGAGGGGGGCGGTGGCGCTCGGGGTGGGCGAGGTGGTGGTCCCGACGGCGCCGGCGCTGCTCGACGAGGGCACGGTGCTGGTGGGCGGCTCGACGGGGAAGCTCTACGCCCTGGCGCCCGGCGCGACGGAGGCGGTGGCCTCGGCAGCGACGCTGGGCGCGGCCATCGTCCACCCGCCGGCGGTGGGGCGGAGCGGGCTCTGGGTGGCGGCGGGGAACCGGCTCTTCGCGGTCTCGGCCGACCTGGGTGGCGTGCTGAACGGCGCGGGCTACGACACAGGCGGCGCCATCGCGGGGCCGGCGGCGGTCACCGCGGCCGCGCCGACCGCGGGGGCGCCGGAGGTGGCGTTCGTGGGATCGGCGGGGGGGAGGATGGCCGCGGTGAAAGCTGACGTGGTGGTGGACGGCCTCGTCGACATCACCCGCATCATCGCCCCCTTCACCTCCAGCCCCATCCTCGTGGACGACGCCACGCTCTACGCCGTGACCGGCACCGCCTCGCCCGCCGCCGCCTCCCTGCGCCGCTTCAGCTATGACGGCGCGCTCGGCGAGGGCTTCGCCCGCCCCGTCGGCCAGCTCGTCACCACCCCGCTCGCCGCCGGGATGCCGGGCGGCGGCGCGCCCACCAGCGCCAGCATCTGGACCGGCACCGCCGAGCTGGCCAGCAGCACCCTCCAGCAGACCCACCCCGACGGCACCCCCGGCACCACCATCCCCCTCGGCGCCAGCATCGGCGGCGGCGCGGTGATCCTCGCCAACGGCGACGTCGCGTTCTGCGTGGCCAACCAGCTCCACCGCTACACCCCCGCCGGCGCGCCGGCCTGGGCCGCTCCCGCGAGCCTCGGCGGCGCCGGCCTCACGCCCATCGTGCTCGCCAGCTCCGCGGGCCCGCCCACGCTCCTCGTGCCCACGCGCGCCGGCACGGTGCACGCCGTCCACGCGCAGACGGGCGCGCCGCTCTGGAGCCTGTCACTCTCGGTGAACGAGCTGCGCGAGGGCACGGTCCGCGCGGCCGCGGGCGCGCGCACCAGCACCGCCTGGTTCACCTCCGCCGACGGCGTGCTGCACGGCCTGGTGGTGGACGGCGCGCTCGACACCTCGGCGCCCTGGCCCAAGGCCTGGCACGACGCCCGGAACACCGGGAACCTCAGCGCCGCCCACTGAAACGGCCGGGATCCGGCCGCTTTTCCAGATCCGGCCCCTCGCCCCGGCGCGTGGCAGGGCCTCCCTCCTTTGGTCCTCGGGAAACCGCCCGAGGCCTGGCTCGGGTGCTCGCGCCGTGCCTACAGGGCGCTCCTGCGCCCTGGGATCCGGCGGCCACGCCCCGCGCCACCGGACTCAAACCCGCGAGATCACGGACTTGCCCCAATATCCGCCGGCCGCGGGAACGCGCATATTGACCATCGAAGGGAGCGACACATGACGAACCTGATCGAGACGGCGAAGACGGCAACCAGGACGGCCCTCGGCCACCTGGGCGCCACCGCCAGCGGCCTCGTCTCCACGCTGGCCGGCGGCTTCCAGCCGGGCGAGGCGCACCTCGCCGGCGCGGCCGGCGCGGCCTGCATCCGCGCCTCCACCCTCGACGAGGACCTGGACACGCTCCTCCAGGAGATCCAGCGGCGCCGCGCCCGCGCCTGACCTTCGAAGCTTCGCAGCACCACCTCCACCGCATCCACCACCCACCCACGAAGAGCGAATCGGAGAACACCATGGCGACCTTCACCGGCAACAGCAGCGTCAGCAGCGGCTACTACCTCTCGACCAAGACCTTCGCCATCGAGGTCATCGGCAACGACGGCGGCACGCTCCCCGGCCCGAGCACGGTGAAGTACGTGGCCGTCCCGTTCCCGCTCCTCTTCGCGGTGGTCCCGGTCATCGGCCTGGCCTTCCTCATGTTCCTGCCGGCCATCGGCTTCTACCTCTTCGGCAAGGCCATCGTCATGCGGGTCACCGGACACGTGGCCGAGGGCGCCAGCGCGCTGGCCGCCACCGTGGCCCCTGACCTCGCCACCGGCGCGGCCTACATGGCCGGCCACAAGGACGAGGAGAAGGCGGCGGACAAGGTGACGCCCGAGCTGGAGAAGCTCGAGAAGGAGATCAGCGAGAAGCGGAGCTGAGCGGCAGTTGGCGATCCGGCAACACCGGTCGTGCCGAGCCCGGGTGATCTCGAGTCGTGCTCGGTCGTCTGGTCGGGACTGGAGAACGGCGCGCTCGACGATCGAGCGCGCTCACCGAGGGCCGGGACCGAGAGGTCGCCGGCCCTCGCGCGTTCAGGCCAGGTGCCGATGCTGGCCGGCTGGGTGGGCCCGCGCCGGCGCCGGCCCTCGGGTTCAGGCCAGGGGCCGATGCCGGCCGGCTGGGTGGGCCCGCGACGGCGCCGGCCCCCGCGCATTCAGGCCAGGTGCCGATGCCGGCCGGCTGGGTGGGCCCGCGACGGCGCCGGCCCTCGGGTTCAGGCCAGGGGCCGATGCTGGCCGGCCGGGTGGGCCCGCGACGGCGCCGGCCCTCGGGTTCAGGCCAGGGGCTCAGGCCCAGAAGGCAGGCGTGAGATCGGCTCGGGCGAGCTGGCCGGAGGCGGACGAGGACCCGGGCTCGCGGCGCACTCCTGGTGACGCCGGATCCGGAGACCCCATCGACTGGTCCGGTCAGCCGGCGAAGCTGCGGTGGCTGTCCTTGTTGGGTCATACGCACTTCGCGCTTGACGCCTTTCACGACGGAACCGCCCCCGGTCATCGCGCCGCCCCGGGAGCGCCCACCACGCGCAGCCAGCGCCTCGCCATGGCCTGGCCGGCCGCGCTGGCGGGGTCGCGAGGCCCGCGGCCCCTGGAGCGTCACCAGGCGCGAATGCGTCTGTTCCAGGAGGTCCCGAGATCGCGTGAGACCATCAGTCCATGCTCTCCGCCGAGACCACGACCGCCGTCCATCCCCTTCCCCCGGCTCCGCCCGCGTCTCTCACCCTGGCCCGTGAGCTTCGCGACGACCTGGCCCGCCTCCTGGTCGGGGAGCGCACCGCCGCCGCCGACTTCCTCGTCGCCCTGGCCGACTTCGACCGGCGCCGCGGCTGGGCGGCGCTCGGCCACGCCAGCCTCTTCGCCTTCCTCCACCGCGAGCTCGGGCTCTCCAGCGGCGCCTCGTTCGTCCGCTTCACCGCGGCGCGGCTGCTCCAGCGCTTCCCGGACCTGGTCGAACCCCTGCGCGACGGCCGGCTCTGCCTCTCCAGCGTCGGCGAGCTCTCGCGAGTGCTGACGCCGGAGAACCGCTCCGAGGTCCTTCCGAAGTTCTACGGCTGCTCGGCCCGCGAGGCCCGGGAGGTGGCGGCGGCGCTCTGCCCGCGCGAGGCGCCGCCGCGGCGCGAGGTGGTGACCCAGCTGGCACGACCGGCGCCGGCCAGCGCGGTCCAGGAGGCTGACCGCTTATCGGGCGAGGCGGCGGTCGAGGACTCGACGCAGGCGCGTGAGGCGGTCCAGGACACTGCGCAGGCGGGTGAGGCGGTCGAGGATGCGGCGCAGGCGCGTGTGGCGGTCAAGGACGCGGCGCAGGCGGCCTCCCAGGCACTTCGTTCGCCTGCGGTGCCCGCACCGCAGCCCACCGTGGCGCAACTTCGTGCGCACGAACTCGACTTGACCCACCCCGCTCGGTCAGCACTTCGGGACTAGGTCGAGCCCCTCACGGCCGCCCTGCGCCGCCTGCACGTGACGGTGTCGCGCAGGTTCCTCGCGA
>JANNKC010000195.1:0-9996 GCA_031396105.1 Anaeromyxobacter sp. | reverse complement strand
CCTGCGTGAGCGTGTCGGTGCGGGCCAGCTGCTGCTCGCTCTCCAGGCGGGAACGGAAGCCGGAGAGGAGGAGCACCAGCGCCAGGTAGACGCCGAGCTGGATGACCAGGTTCCACGCCATGATGGCGGTGGGGAGCGGCGCCCCCTGCCGGGCCAGCAGGTCGGCGGTGGTGGAGGCCACCGCGGCCAGGCCCGACAGCCAGACCCCGCTGTCGAGCCCCACGAACCAGGTCGCGAACGCGATGGGGGTCAGGTAGAGGAGCGTGAAGCTGGCCTCGGTGCCGGTCAGCACGTCGCCCACCGCCAGGCAGAGGATGGCCAGCGAGGAGAGGATCACCACGCTGGCGCGCGTGAGCGGGCCCAGGGGGGCGAGGTCGGTGCGGCCCGCGGTGGGGGGCGTGTCGGTGGGTTCAGGGCTCACGGGGCGCAGGGACCAGACACCCCGACGACGGGTGGGATGTCAAGCGCCGCAGAGCCCGTGATGGAATCCCCTGACCGAGCCGGCGACGGGAGGGGATTCCTTCATGGGCGCTCAGCGCGGCGCGACCACCTCGACCCGGCGGTTGGCCGCCCGGCCGCGGGCGGTGAAGTTGGGGAGGATGGGGCTCTCGCTGCCCCGGCCGGTCGTTCCCAGCCGCGCGCCGTCCACGCCCAGGTCGCGCAGCCGCTGCGCCGCCGCCCGCGCCATGGCCGCCGAGAGCTTCAGGTCGGCCGCGGCGTCGCTGCCGCTGTCCACGAACCCCTCCAGCCGCACCGTCAGCTCGGGCGTGGCCAGCAGGAGCAGCGCCAGGTCGGCCAGGCCGGCGTCGCGGACCAGGTCGGCGGTCCGGCCGGCGAACGCCACCTCGTCGAGCGCGACCCGCCCCCGGGCCTGCAGCGTGCGCGCCCACTCGCGCTGCCGCGCCGTGTGGAGGGCGGGGCGAGCCGCGGCGGCGGGCGACGGCGGCGGCGCGACCTTGGCCGGGGTGACAGGCGGCGCCGGGGTTCGCAGGGCGAGCGCCGCGGTCCGGAGCGCGTCGCGCCGCTCCTTGGGGAAGCAGGCGTGGCGCCCGGGCGCGCCGAGCCGGTCCAGCATGGGGCGGGCCTGGTCGAGCGTGGTGCGCCGCACCGCGGCCTCGATGGACTCGCCGGGCGCGGGCTCGACCCGCGCGGCGCTGGCGAAGACCAGGTCACGGTGGCCGGCCAGGACCAGCCGCAGCGTCACCAGCACGTCGGGCGCGGCCTCCCGGCTGCGCCCCTCCACGGCGCCGTAGAGCGCCGCGTCGGCGCCCAGGAGCTCGGCGAGCTCGAGCGCGGTGGCCGCCGAGATCCCCTCGGGCAGCTCGAGCGGCGTGTCGGCGAAGAGGGCGCGGAGCTGCTCGACCGGCATGGCCAGGGTGCGCCCCACGTCGAGGCGCGCCAGCAGCGCCACGGTGGCGGCGCCCGCGGCGCGCGGCGCGTCGGAGCCGTTCTCCAGCGGGGCCACCAGGAGGCAGCGGACGCGGGCCAGCTCCGCCTCGCGCAGCACCTGTCCGGGCGGCATCGGCACGGCGAAATCCTGGGGCGGCGCGCGAGTGGTGGCGCAGGCGGCGAGGAGCAGGATCGGGAGGAGGTCCGGCGGGCGCATGGCGCGCATCGTACCGCGGGCGGGAGCGCTGGAGGCTGCGAAAGCTCGGTCCGGAGCGCGCCTCGCGGCCTCCGAGCTCGCCCCCTTAGGGGCAGGTCAGGTGCCGGCGTCACCGTTCCGTTGCGCGTGCTCCATGCTCCTGTCACCGTGGCATGCGGTAAGGGTGCCCGTGACCACTGTCCTCCTCGTCGACGATGAGCGCGATCTCCTCTCCGTCCTGGATTTCAACCTGCGCGCCTCGGGGTTCGAGACCATCCTCGCCACTCGCGGTGAAGAGGCGCTGCTGGCCCTGAAGCGCCGCATCCCGGACCTGGTGCTGCTCGACCTCATGTTGCCCGACATCCCGGGTACCGAGGTGTGCCGGCGCATCAAGGCCGACGCCCGCACCAGGCACGTGCCGGTGGTGATGCTCACCGCCAAGGGCGAGGAGGTCGACCGCGTCGTCGGGTTCGAGCTCGGCGCCGACGACTACATCACCAAGCCCTTCTCGGTGCGTGAGCTGACGCTCCGGCTCAAGGCCATCCTGCGCCGCGCCGGCGGAGGGCGCATCGTGGAGCGGCCGCGCGAGCAGGTGGGGACCATCCGGGTCGACGTGGACGCCCACCGCGTCTTCGTGGACGGCGCCGAGGCCACCCTCACGCCGCTGGAGTTCAAGCTGCTCACCACCTTCATGGCGCGCCTGGGTCGCGTCCAGTCGCGCGAGCAGCTCCTGGAGGACGTCTGGGAGATGTCGCCCGAGGTGGAGACGCGCACGGTGGACACCCACGTGAAGCGGCTCCGCGAGAAGCTCGGCACCGGGCGCGACCTGCTGGAGACCGTGCGCGGCGTGGGCTACCGGCTGGTCGACCCCGCGGAGCAGGGGCAGGGGTAGGATGATGCCCATCGGACGGACCCCGGTGTCGGCCGCGCTGCGGGCCCTGCGCTCCGAGCTGGGCGGCGGGCCCCACGCCGACCTGGGGGCGGAGGTGTCCGAGCTGGCGGCGCTCCTGCTGGAGCGCGAGCTTCGCCGCTTCGCCACCGTGCGCGATCCGGCCGAGCAGGAGCTGCTCTCCTCGCTGCCCGACGCCGCCGCGGTGGTCGCGAAGGACGGCCGCGTCAAGGTCTGCAACGCCGCCTTCGACGCGCTGGCCGCGGGCGGGCGCGCCGCCGGCATGACGCCGGTCGAGGTGACGCGCAGCGCCGAGCTGGCCGAGGCGGTGAAGCGGGCGCTGGAGGGGACGGCCCGGCGGCTGGACCTCGACCTGCCGCGCCGCTCCTTCTCGGTGCAGCTCACCCCGCTCCTTCGCGGCGAGGTGCTGCTGCTGCTGCGCGACACCACCGAGGAGAAGCGCTCCGCCGCCACCCGCCGCGACTTCGTGGCCAACGCCAGCCACGAGCTGCGCACCCCGGTGGCCGCCATCCGCGGCGCCACCGAGACGCTGCTCGCCGGCGCGCTGGACCAGCCCGAGGCGGCGCGCGGCTTCGTGGAGATCGTGCACCGCCAGGCCGAGCGGCTGGCGCGGCTCACCCAGGACCTGCTCGACCTCTCGCGGCTGGAGTCGCGCCAGTGGCGCTTCGACGTGGCCCCGGTGGACCTGGAGGTGCTGGCGCGCACCGCCCTCGAGCTGCACGGTCCGGCGGCGCAGAAGAAGGGGCTCGTGCTGGCCTCCACCGTGCCGGCCGGGCTGGCCGCCATGGGCGACGGGCGGGCGCTGGAGCAGGTGGTGGTGAACCTGGTGGACAACGCGGTGAAGTACACCGCCGTCGGTGGCGTCACGCTGGGTGCGATCCGGCAGGGCCAGGACACCGTCATCACCGTGGCCGACACCGGCCCGGGCATCGAACCGCACCACCTGGCCCGCCTCTTCGAGCGCTTCTACCGGGTCGATCCGGGCCGGTCGCGCGAGGCGGGCGGCACCGGCCTCGGGCTGGCCATCGCCAAGCACCTGGTGCAGGGCATGGCGGGCGAGATCACGGTGGCCAGCGGGGCGGAGGGGACGCGCTTCACGGTGCGCCTCCCGGCCGGGGCGCCGCCGCGCTGAGGGTTGGGCCGCCCGGACGGCGGCCGCACCAGCCACGGTGACGGCTTCACCGAGTCGTCACCGCGGCGTCGCCGCGGCGCCACGGCCCCTCTCTACAACAGGCCCATCCCGAGCAATCGCTCGTTCCACCTCTCCAGACAAGGGGCCGTGCCATCATGAAGAACCGTCTCATCGCCGCCGTCGCCGCGCTGGCGCTCGCGCCGGCCGCCGTCCTCGCCGAGGAGGGCGCCGTCGACGTCGCCGCCCTCGAGGGCAAGGTCGAGTCGCTCGCCGAGCAGTACGCCGAGACCAGGAACGACGTGGCCGGCCTGAAGAAGCTGAAGCTCTCCGGCTACGTCCAGGCCCGCTACGCCTGGCAGGAGGCCGTCAACTACAACGCCTCGGCCGCCGCCACCACGCCCACCACGCCCAGCCAGAGCGGCTTCTTCATCCGCCGCGGCCGCCTCAAGGCCGCCTACGACGCCGGCAGCTCCCAGTACGTCGTCCAGATCGACGTCACCCCGGCGGGCGTCGGCATCAAGGAGGGCTACGCCAGCGTCACGCTGCCCTATGGCCTGGCCCTCGACGCCGGCCTGCAGCTCTTCCCCTTCGGCTACGAGGTCTTCGGCCGCTCCTCCTCCGACCTCGACACGCTGGAGCGCGCCCGCGTCACCCGCGCCTTCCTGGGCGGTGAGTACGACCTCGGCCTGGCGCTGCGCGGCAAGGTGTCGATGGTCAACTTCAAGGTCGGCCTCTTCAACGGCAACGGCATCGACTCGGGCCAGGTGGGCCGCGACAACGACCAGCTGAAGGACGTCATCGGCCGCGCCTGGGTCGACATGGGCATCGTGACCGCCGGCGTCTCCGGCTGGTACGGCAAGACCAGGGCCTACAGCCGGGCCGACGACAAGGCGTTCGACCGCAACCGCGTGGCCGTGGACGTCCAGGCCTTCTTCGACCTCCTCCCCATCGGCGGCACCGCGCTGAAGGGCGAGTGGATGTGGGGCCACACCACCATCGGCGGCACGCTGGGCGCCGGCGGCAACCTCCCGGGCGCCACCTCCGACGCCCCGGTCCCCACCGGCTCGGGCTGGTACCTCATCGGGCTGCAGAACGTGGGCGCCTACAACCAGCTGGCGGTGAAGTACGAGCAGTACCTGCCCAACCACACGGTGGACATCTCGGCCGCCACCAGCACCACGGTGAAGGTCCAGCAGGAGCTCCAGGTCGCGGTCCACACGTTCGTCGGCGGCAACTACAAGCTGACCGCCGCCTGGTTCCACCCCATGAACGGCGAGAAGGGTGCCGCGGCCGCCTCCGACCCCAAGGCCGACCAGTTCATCGTCCAGGCCCAGGCCAAGTTCTAGGGTCGCCGTGACGCGGTCACGCGAACGTCACCTGTTCGCCGCGGCCGCGTCACGTCCCGCTCACAAGATCCGCTCAACCTCAAAGGAGACACACCCATGAAGCGCATCGCTCTCGCCCTCGCCGCGGCCTTGTCACTCGCGCCCGCCCTCGCCCAGGCGGCGGTCACCGTGAAGGGGTCCGACACCATGGTCATCCTGGCCCAGCGCTGGGCCGAGAACTACATGAAGAAGCACGCCGGCAAGAAGGTCCAGGTCACCGGCGGCGGCTCGGGCACCGGCATCGCGGCCCTCGTCAACGGCACCACCGACATCGCCAACTCCTCCCGCCCCATCAAGGGCGACGAGTCGGCCAAGGTGCGCGACCGCTACAACGTGCTGCCGGCCGAGACCGCGGTGGCCAAGGATGGCGTGGCCCTCTACGTCAACGAGGCCAACGGCGTCTCGCAGCTCAGCGTGGAGCAGCTCCGCGCCATCTACCAGGGCGACGTCACCAACTGGAAGGATGTCGGCGGCGCCGACGCCCCCATCGTCCTGTACTCCCGCGAGAACTCCTCGGGCACCTACGTGTTCTTCAAGGACAACGTGCTGAAGGGCGAGGACTTCGCCGCCAGTGCGCAGACCCTGCCGGGCACGGCCGCGGTGGTCAACGCGGTCTCCAAGGAGAAGTTCGGCATCGGCTACGGCGGCGCGGCCTACGCCAAGGGCGTCAAGGAGCTCAAGGTCACCGGACAGGATGGCCAGGGCTACCTGCCGAGCGCCGAGAACGTGAAGAGCGGCACGTACCCGCTCTCCCGCCCGCTCTTCGTCTACACGCGCGGCAAGGCCACCGGCGAGGCCAAGGACTTCATCGACTTCTGCCTCTCCGCCGAGGGCCAGGCCATCGTGACCCAGGTGGGCTACTTCCCCGTCAAGTAGCGCCGTCACGTGTCCGTCACATGGCCGCCACGGGGTCGCCACCTCCACCTGCGAGATCCGCCCCGTGACGGCCATGACCAAGTCCCTGCACCGCGCGGCCAGTCCGCTGGGCGCGATCCGGCGGCGGCAGCTCCAGGAGGGGGCCATCGAGGCGGGCATCACGCTCGTGGCCCTCACCGGGATCGCCGCCGTCGTCCTCATCTTCGTCTTCGTGGCGCGCGAGGCGCTGCCGCTCTTCTCCAACCCTGAGCTCGCCAAGGAGACCGACCTCGGCCGCATGTTCCTGCCGCAGGTCTGGCGGGCCGGCCGGGCCGCCACCTACACCTGGCAGCCGGTGGGCAACATCCCCAAGTACTCGATGATCCCGCTGTTCGTCGGCACGCTCAAGGTCACGCTGGTGGCCATGAGCGTGGCCGTGCCGGTGGGGATCGCGGCGGCCGTCTTCTCCTCGGAGTTCGCGCCGCCCAGGCTGCGCGAGGTCCTGAAGCCGGTCATCGAGCTGCTGGCCGGCATCCCCTCGGTGGTGCTCGGCTTCTTCGCCCTGGTGGTCCTGGCCACCTGGTTGCAGGACGGCTTCGGCTTCACCTCCCGCCTCAACGCCGTGACGGCCGGCCTGGCGCTGGCGCTCACCATCATCCCGGTGGTCTACACGGTGAGCGAGGACGCCCTCACCGCCGTACCGCGGTCCTACCGCGAGGCCTCGCTGGCGCTCGGGGCCACCCGGTGGGAGACCGCCTTCCGCGTGGTGCTGCCGGCCGCCGCCCCTGGCGTGCTGGCCGCGGTGGTGCTGGGCTTCGGCCGGGCCATCGGCGAGACCATGATCGTGCTGATGGCCTCGGGCAACGCGGCGCAGACCACCTGGTCCTTCGGCGACTCCATCCGCACGCTCCCGGCCACCATCGCCGCCGAGATGGGCGAGGTGGTCTTCGGCGGCGGCCACTACGCCGTGCTCTTCTTCATCGGGACCGAGCTCTTCCTCTTCACCTTCATCCTGAACAGCCTGGCCTCCGTCATGGTTCGCCGGCTGGTGAGCCGCATGTCGGGAGCCGCCGCGTGAGCCTCGCCTCCCGCAGGGCCATCGGCGTCGGGATGACCGGCGTCACCGGCGTGGCCGCCTTCCTCATCGTCCTCATGCTGGGCTTCGTCCTGTGGGACGTGGTGGCCGGCGGCTGGAGCCGCATCTCGCTCGAGTTCCTCACCCAGGCCCCCAGCCAGGGCATGACCGAGGGCGGCATCTTCCCCGCCATCTTCGGCACCGCCATCCTGACCCTGCTCATGACGGTGGCGGTCATGCCGGTGGGCGTGCTCACCGCCATCTACCTCCACGAGTACGCCCCCAAGGGCGGCCGGCTGGCCCAGCTGGTCCGCATCGCGGTGCAGAACCTGGCCGGGGTCCCCTCCATCGTCTTCGGCCTCTTCGGCCTGGGCTTCTTCATCCAGTTCGTGGGGTCGGGCCTGGACCGCGGCCTCTCCGCCGAGGGCGTGCTCCGCTACGGGCAGCCGGCGCTCATCTGGGCCGCGCTCACCCTGGCGGTGCTGACGCTGCCGGTGGTCATCGTCTCCACCGAGGAGGCGCTGCGCTCCGTCCCGCGGGAGTGGCGCGACGCCTCGCTGGCGCTGGGCGCCACCAAGTCGCAGACCCTGGCGCGCATCATCCTGCCCAGCGCCGTGCCCGGCATCCTCACCGGCGCCATCCTGGCGGTGGCGCGCGGGGCCGGCGAGGTGGCCCCCATCCTCTTCACCGGGGTGGCCTACTTCCTCCCCGACCTGCCCGGCAGCGTCTTCTCCCAGTTCATGCACCTCGGCTACCACGTCTACGTGCTGGCCACCCAGTCCACCGACGTGGAGGCCACCAAGCCGCTCCTCTACGCCACGGTGCTGGTGCTCCTCACCCTCACCTTCCTCCTCAACCTCGTCGCCATCCTGCTGCGGATCAAGGTCCGCCGCGCCGCCGCCGCCGGCCACTGACGCCACCATCCCACGACACCATGAGCCCCCAGACCGCCGCACCACCCCGCGCCAAGATGGAGGCGCAGAAGCTCCAGATCTCCTATGGCGACAAGGTCGCCGTGAAGGAGGTCTCCCTCGCGCTGCCGGAGCACCGGGTCACGGCCCTCATCGGGCCGTCCGGCTGCGGCAAGTCCACCTTCCTGCGCGCGCTCAACCGCATGAACGACCTCATCCCGGGCGCCAGCGCCAAGGGCCAGGTGCTGCTCGACGGGGAGAGCGTGCTGGAGGGAAAGCTGGACGTGGTGGAGCTGCGCCGGCGGGTCGGCATGGTCTTCCAGAAGTCCAACCCGTTCCCCAAGTCGCTCTACGAGAACGTGGCGTACGGCCTCAAGGTGGCCGGCCAGAACGACAGGACCTTCCTCTCCGAGCGGGTGGAGCGCTCGCTCCGCGACGCCGCGCTCTGGGAAGAGGTCAAGGACCGGCTCCACGAGAGCGCGCTGGGCCTCTCCGGCGGACAGCAGCAGCGGCTCTGCATCGCCCGCGCCCTGGCGGTGGAGCCGGAGGTGCTGCTGATGGACGAGCCGGCCAGCGCCCTCGACCCCATCGCCACCGCCAAGATCGAGGACCTGATCCACGAGCTGAAGAGCCGCTACACCATCGCCATCGTCACCCACAACATGCAGCAGGCGGCTCGCGTCTCCGACCAGACCGCCTTCTTCTACATGGGCGAGCTCGTCGAGACCGGCCCCACCGAGCAGATCTTCACCAACCCCAAGGAGACGCGGACCGAGGACTACGTCACCGGGAAGTTCGGGTAGGCTGCCCCTCGTGACCGGATCAGACATGGCGAAGACGCACACCGACAAGGCCTACGAGGCCGAGCTCACCACGCTGCGCGAGCAGCTCCTCGAGATGGGCGGCCTGGTCGAGGCCGCCATCGCCGGCAGCGTGCGCGCCGTGGTCGAGCGCGACGCCACCCTGGCCGAGCAGGTGAAGGCCAAGGACCGGGTCGTCAACCGCATGGAGGTGGCCATCGACCAGGGTTGCCGGCGCATCCTGGCGCTCCGGCAGCCGGCGGCCAGCGATCTGCGCTTCATCACCACCGCGCTCAAGATCGTGACCGACCTGGAGCGCATGGGCGACCTGGCCGTCAACATCTCCGAGCGGGCCGCCGACCTGGCCCAGGCCCCGGCGCTGCGGCCGCTCCACGACCTCGTCAAGCTGGCCGGGCTCTCCGAGGCGCAGCTCAAGCGCGCCCTCGACGCCTTCGTGACCGGCGACGCCGACGAGGCGGAGGAGGTCTTGAAGGGCGACGACCACCTCGACGCCCTCTACCTCAAGGTCTTCAACGAGCTGCTCGGCCTCATGATGGAGGACCCGCGCTCCATCCGGCGGGCCACCTCGCTCATGTTCGTGGCCAAGCACCTGGAGCGCTTCGGCGACCACGCCACCAACCTGGCGGAGATGGTCATCTTCATGGTGCGCGGCACCGACGTGCGGCACCCCAAGAGCCGCGCCGAGGAGTAGGGCGGGCCCGCTAGGCCGACGCCTCGGGCTGGTACTCGTAGCGCTCGTCGAGCTGACCGGAGAGGTCGGTCACCCGGACGGTGCCGCGCGCCGTGACGCCCTCGTCCTCCAGGTCCTCCTGGAACAGGATGGCCGCCTGGTGCTCGTCCCAGGCCCGGACCTGCCGCGAGAGGCGGCGGGAGCGGGAGGTGAAGGTGCAGAGGAAGAACTTCTCTCTCGACGTGGACATGGCGGGGTGACCTCGATCGGGCGGAATCTAGCAGGAGTGCGTGTGACAGCGACGTGACGACCCTGGGCATGCGGGTGCCAGTTGCTCGGACGGGGCTGGCCGTCCAACCCAGCCCAGCGGGGCCTGCGGCAAGGGGATTCCGCCGACTCGTCACGGCGCCGCCACCGAGCCGGTGGACGGCCGGGAGATGGATGGAGCATGCACTCTTCGTCGCTGCTCGCGCCGCTCGCCACCCTGCTGCTCCTCGCCGCCGCGCCGCCTGCCCGCGCCGTGGTCACCATCAAGCTCGCCACGCTGGCGCCCTCCGGCTCCGCCTGGCACGACCTCCTGAAGGAGCTCGGGCAGGAGTGGGAGCGCACCTCCGGCGGCCAGGTAAAGGTGCGCGTCTATGCCGGCGGCGCC
>JANNKC010000187.1:0-5963 GCA_031396105.1 Anaeromyxobacter sp. | reverse complement strand
GGGAGCGCGTCGATCTCGCTCGTGCGCTCCTGGAGGGCACCGCCCGCACCGCCGAACAGGCCGTCCGGCTGGCCTGTGAGGCCAAGGGGATCGGCTGGGAGACCCCGCAGGCCGGCGAGGAGTGGCTCTCCGGCCCGTGGGTCACGCTGCGGCTGCTCCGCCTCACGCTGGAGGCGCTCACGCTGCTCGGGCGCAACGGCAACACGCCGGTCGGTCCCCTGGGCGAGACGGCCGACGGCCGGCTCACGGTGCGGGTCTTCCCGCACGGTCTCAAGGACCGGGCCCTCTTCATGGGCGTCACGGCCGAGGTCCACCTCGAACGCGGCATGGACGAGGCGGCGCTGCACGAGCGGCGGGCCCGCTTCTTCAAGCAGCCGGACCACGACGGCCGCACCTGCCTCGTGCTGGGCGCCGGCAACATCAACGCCATCCCGCCCACCGACGTGCTGGGCAAGCTCTTCGTGGAGGGGAAGACCTGCGTCCTCAAGATGAACCCCGTCAACGCCTACCTCGGCCCGGTCATCGAGGAGGCCTTCGGCGCGGCCATCGCGCGCGGCGTGCTGGCGGTGGTCTACGGCGGGGGCGCCGAGGGGGCGCGGCTCTGCCAGCACCCCGGCGTGGACGAGATCCACATCACCGGCTCCGACGCGACGCACGATCTCATCGTCTGGGGGCCTCCCGGGCCGGAGCGGGAGGCCCGAAAGGCCCGCGGCGAGCCGCTGCTCCAGAAGGAGATCACCTCCGAGCTCGGCTGCGTCTCTCCCGTGCTGGTGGTGCCGGGCCCGTGGGACGCGCGGCGGCTCGCCTTCCAGGCCGAGAGCGTGGCCGGCATGGTGACGCACAACGCCTCCTTCAACTGCAACGCGGCCAAGCTGCTGGTGACGCCGCGCGGGTGGCGCCACCGGACCCGGTTCCTCGACCTCGTCATGGCGGCCATGGCGCGAGCGCCGGCGCGACAGGCCTGGTACCCGGGTGCGAAGGAGCGCCACCGGCGGCTCACCGAAGGGCGCGCCGGGCTCCGCTCGGCCGGGACCGGCGCGGGCACGCTCCCCTGGACCCTGGTCCCAGGCCTCGACGCCGCCGCCGAGGATCCCGCCTTCACCACCGAGCCCTTCTGCTCCATCCTCTCCGAGACCTCGGTCGGCTCGGAGGACCCGGTCGAGTTCCTGGCCGAGGCCACCCGCTTCGCCAACCAGCGGGTCTGGGGCACGCTCTCGGCCGGCGTGGTGGTCCACCCGGCCACCGCCGCCGATCCTGCCACGGGCGCCGCGCTGGAGCAGGCGCTGGCGGCGCTCCGCTACGGCTGCGTGGCGGTGAACGTCTGGGCAGGCTACGGCTTCGCCTTCGGCACCACCCCCTGGGGCGCCTGGCCGGGTGCCAGGCTCGACGACATCCAGAGCGGCCGCGGCTTCGTCCACAACGCCCTCATGCTGGAGGGGGTCGAGAAGTGCGTGGTGCGCCATCCCTCCCTCACCTTCCCCAAGCCGCCCTACTTCCCATCCCATCGGACGGCGCACCGGTTGGGGCGGGCGCTCACCGGCCTGGAGGCGGGGGCCGGCTGGGCCGCCGTACCGGGGGTGGCGGCGGCCGCGGCGCGCGGATAGGCTCTTGACGGCTTCTCCGGTCGACGGCGCGGACGCAGCGTGCTGTCAGCCGGACTCACGATCCCGGGGGGGACAGACGGTGCGCGGATACCTGATCTCATGGCTGACGAAGAGCGCCTCGGGGCAGCACCTCGAGGAGTTCATCCGCGTCCGGCCGGAGGAGTGGCTGGTCTGGGAGGCCGGCCCGTGGCGGCCCACCTACCAGAACAAGGACACGCTGGCCCACGAGGGGGAGCGGAGCAGCCCGCCCCACGGCGCCGGCGAGTCGCTCGCCATCTCCCTCGACCTCGACCCCAAGAAGCCCTACCTGTCCCTCGGGCGCGGCCCGGACAACGACATCGTCATCGACGACGCCACGCTCTCCCGCCTCCACCTCCTCTTCACCCGGGACGAGGCCGGCTGGTCGGTGCGCGACGCCGGGTCGACCAACGGCACGACCGTGGAGGGGGCCAAGCTCGGGCCGGATCCGGTGGCGCTGCAGCCCGGCCTCCGGGTGGTGGCCGGCTCGGTGCGGCTCACCTACTACGACTCAGGAGGGCTCTACCTGCGGCTGCGGGGGGCGCGCTAGAAAGCCGTCTGGAGGGCAGGAGGCCCTCGACGCCATGCTCAAGAAGATCCTGGTCGTGCTGGTGGTGCTGGTGGCGGTCCTGGTGGCGGTGGTGGCGACGCGCCCGGCCACGTTCCGCATCGAGCGGAGCCTGGTCATCGAGCAGTCGCCGCGCGCCCTCTACGACGCCGTCGCCGACTTTCACAAGTGGGAGCACTGGAGCCCCTGGGCCAAGCTCGACCCGGCCATGAAGACCACCTACGAGGGGACGCCCGGCCAGGTCGGCTCGAGCTACTTCTGGTCGGGCAATGACAAGGTGGGCGAGGGCCGCATGACCGTCACCGAGGTCCACCCACCGCTCCAGGTGAAGATCCGGCTGGAGTTCCTCAAGCCCTGGAAGGCCACCAACCAGACCATCCTCGACCTCTACGCAGAGAGCGTCGGCACGCGGGTCGTCTGGATCATGCAGGGCGAGAACGACTTCCTGGGCAAGGCCATGTCGCTCTTCATGGACATGGACAAGATGGTGGGCCCCGACTTCGAGCGCGGGCTGGCCAACCTGAAGAAGGGCGTCGAGGACGGCACCATCCCGCGCTGAGGCCGCGCAGGGTGACGACGGCCGCCGGCTCATCCCTCCCGGTGGGCCGCCAGCTGGTTCCGCAGCGCCAGCCGCGCCGCCCGCCGCACCGCGGCCTCGCGCTCGCGCCGCCGCTCCTCGTCGCTGGTCACCAGCAGGGGCGCCACCGCCACGGGCCGGCCGTCGGCGCCCAGCGCCACGAAGGTGAGGAGGGCGCCGCAGCAGCGCCGCTGCACTCCGCTGCGCGGGTCCTCGGTCAGCACCTCCACGCCCACCTCCATGGAGCTGTGGAAGACCGCGTTGACCTGGGCGCGCAGGACGGCGATCTGGCCGATCTGGACGGGCGAGAGGAAGTCGAGCTGGTCCACCGACGCGGTCACCACCGGCAGGCGGGCGTGGCGCATGGCGGCCATCGAGGCGGCGAGGTCGGTCCACTGCATGACGGTGCCGCCGAAGGCGGTGCCGAGGACGTTGGCGTGGCCGGGCATGACGAGCTGGGTCATCTCGACGCGGGAGGCGCTGGCGGGGACGGGGGTCATGGCCCCGTAGTATCCTCCGGCCACCTCCTGGAGACACGCAATGCCGCTGGACGTCCGCCTCATCGACTTCGCCCGCGACCCGCTCACCAAGCTCTACGGCGCCTACCGCACCTGCTACACGCCCAAGACGCCGGGCGAGGTGTGGGACGAGATCGCGGACGGCCGCATCCCCGCGGAGAAGATCCGCGAGTTCATCGCCGAGCGGCTCAAGACCGGCCACGCCTCGCCGCTGGAGCAGGTGGTCTTCTGGTTCGGCATCAGCGGCGTCTCGCGCGCCCTCTCCCACCAGTTCGTGCGCCACCGCGTCGGCATCAGCTTCGAGCAGCAGTCCCAGCGCTACGTGAAGTACAAGGAGGAGCGGCTCGACTACGTCATGCCCAGGACCTGGGCCACGCATGGTCTGGCCGGCGAGTACGACCGGCTCATGCGGGAGATCACCCGGGTCTACGAGGACGCCCTGAAGAAGGGCATCCCGGCCGAGGACGCCCGCTTCGTGCTCCCCAACGCCACGCCCACCAACTTCCAGGTGATGGTCAACTTCACCGAGCTGCTCCACATCGCCGACCTCAGGCTCTGCTGGCGCGCCCAGTGGGAGATCCGCCACATGGTGGCGCTCATGCGGCGCGAGGTCATGAAGGCGGTGCCGGAGATCGGCGGCTACCTGCAGCCCAAGTGCGGCGAGAAGCGGATGGGCTACTGCGACGAGCCGGTCAAGGAGTGGGAGCTCTGCCCCATCGGCAAGGTGCGCCCGCACAAGGAGCAGCTCCTCCAGGTCTTCAAGCAGTACCGCGCCGGCCAGCTCGTGCCGCTCACGGAGGAGCACCTGCGCGAGGTGGAGGACGCGGGCAACGAGGGGTAGCGGGGGCGCCGCGGCGCCCCCGGGCCAGGGACCGACCCGCCCCAGCCGGGCCCGCCGGCGACTTGGGCTTTGCGTTCCCGGTTCTTTTTGCTATGGATCTGGTCGTTCCTCCCGCTGCCGGCGACCTCGGGTCGCGTCACGGAGCGGAGGGACCCCCGGTCGGCCTGCTTCGAACGCACCACCGGCCGCAGCCCGAAGAGGCTGCGCGGATGCGCCGGCCGCCACTCCAGGAAGGCAGTAGGACGCACGACGGGCGACTCGCTCGGACGCGCGCAGCAAGCACCGCATGAGCGAGAACCAAGAGACCCCGCCCCAGGGCCAGAGCGCGCCCCCTCCCTCCACGCCGTCGCCGGGCAACGCGCCGGCCGCTGCCGAGCCCGGCAACGTCGACCCGGGCTCCGCCTCCGGTGGCTCGCAGGGCCAGCCGGGCGGCCAGGGCGGCCGCCGCCGCCGCCGCCGCCGCGGTCGCCGCGGGCGGGGTGGCCTGCCGGGCCAACCTGGGCAGCCGGGGCAGCCCGGCCAGCCTGAGCCGCGCAGCCCGCAGGGGCAGGGCGGTGGGTCGCAGGGCGGTGGCCAGCAGGGCGTCAACGGCAACGTGGCGCAGGGCGCACCTCGGGAGCAGGTCCAGGGTGGCCCTCGGGGCGAGCCCGCGCAGGGCGCCGCGCCCGAGGTGACCGAGGAGGTCGAGGGCATCCTCGACTTCGAGGGCAAGGGCAACGGCTACCTGCGCGACCCCAAGAAGAGCTACGTGCCGCAGACCTTCGACGTGGAGGTGCCGCGCTGGCTCATCGACCGGATGCACCTGCTGCCGGGCCTGCTGGTCCGGGGGCAGGCGGCGCAGCGCAACATGAAGCGGGTCATGACCAAGGTGGACACGCTGGAGGGCACCGACCCGATGGCGGTGCTGCGGCGCACCCACTTCCAGAACCTGACCGCCACCGACCCCACCGAGAAGCTGGTCATGGAGACCCGCGCCGACGAGCTGGTCGGCCGCGTGCTCGACCTCATCTCGCCCATCGGCCTGGGGGCGCGCGCCCTCATCACCTCGCCGCCCAAGGCCGGCAAGACCATCATGCTGCAGCGGATCGCGCAGGCCATCACGGCCAACCGGCCCGACGTGCACCTGACGGTCCTGCTGGTGGACGAGCGGCCCGAGGAGCTCACCGACATGCGCCGCAACATCAAGGGCGAGGTGGTCGGCTCCTCCAACGACCGGCCGGCCGAGGAGCACCTGCACGCCGCCGAGATGGCCATGGAGCGCGCCCGCCGCCTCGTGGAGGGCGGCAAGGACGTGGTCATCCTGCTCGACTCCATCACCCGCCTGGCCCGCGCCTACAACAAGGAGGTCGAGTCCTCCGGCCGCACCCTCACCGGCGGCGTCGACTCGCGCGCGCTGGAGCGCCCCAAGCGGCTCTTCGGCGCGGCCCGCAAGGCCGAGGAGGGCGGCTCGCTCACCATCATCGCCACCGCGCTCATCGACACCGGCTCGCGCATGGACGAGGTGATCTTCGAGGAGTTCAAGGGCACGGGCAACAGCGAGATCCACCTGGACCGCAAGCTGGCGGATCGCCGGGTGTTCCCCACCATCGACATCCAGAAGAGCGGCACGCGCAAGGAAGAGCTGCTCCTGCCGCGGGAGGACCTGAACCGGGTGTGGGTGTTGCGCAAGGTGCTGACCCCGCTGTCGCCGACCGAGGCCATGGAGCTCCTGCTGTCGAAGATCGGGAAAACCAAGACAAACGCGGACTTTTTGGCCGCGATGACATCCGGAAAAACCTAGGGTTTTCCGGCAGACAACGCTGCGAAGAACTAGGGGTCTTCAGTCTCCAGTCTCCGG
>JANNKC010000183.1:0-15137 GCA_031396105.1 Anaeromyxobacter sp. | reverse complement strand
TGGCCGCCACCACCCGCACGTCCACCTTGCGGCTCAGGCTCTCGCCGACGCGCCGCACCTCCCGCTCCTGGATGGCACGCAGCAGCTTGGCCTGCATGGCGAGCGAGGTCTCGCCCACCTCGTCGAGGAAGAGGGTGCCGCCGGCGGCCGCCTCGAAGAGCCCGATCCGGTCGGCGGTGGCCCCGGTGAAGGCCCCGCGGGCGTGGCCGAAGAGCTCCGACTCGAGGAGCGTCTCCGTGACGGCCCCGCAGTCGACCGCCACGAAGGGCCTGGCGACGCGGGCCGAGCGCCGGTGCACCAGCTCGGCCACGCGCTCCTTGCCCACGCCGCTCTCGCCCGTGATCAGCACCGTGGCGTCCACCCTGGCCACGCGGCGCGCCTGGTCGAGCAGCCGGCGCATGGCCTCGCTGAGGGACACCACGTCGTCCTCGTCCCCGTGGGCCTCGGCCGGCACCAGCACGCGCCGCCCCTCGGCGAGCTGGCGCTCCTTGGCGACGAGCCCGGCCGCCAGCCGCTGGAGGGTGGCGTCGAGCGCCGGCTGCTCGTACGGCATGGGCTCGCCGGTCCAGTCCTCCTCGAGAAACCCTTCCACGCGACAGGCCGGATCGCCGCGCCCGACGCAGGAGGTCTCGCGCACCAGGATCTCCCGCCCGTTGGCGCGCGACAGGTAGCCGGCGGCGAAGGCCACCAGCGTCCAGCAGACCGGCTCGGTCGAAGGGCCGTGGTGGAGCAGGTGCTGCTCGGCCTCGTAGGAGTCGTGCCAGAGCGCCTCGGCGAACGGGTGGGGGCCCGGGTAGTCGGGCACCGGCTCGACCCGCACCAGCCCCTGCAAGGTATGGATGCGGCCGCCGGCGCGGCGCCAGTCCCGCTCCTCGGCCCAGGGCACCGCGGTGCGCATGGCTTCGGCGGTGCGCCAGCCGTGGGCATAGCCGAACCGGGAGAGGAGGGCCCGGGCGGCGCGGAGCCCGAGCAGTCTGATGAGCTCGCCTCGCAGGAGCCCAAGCGCGACCGTATCGAGCAGGAGGACGCGCTGCCCGCCGAAGAGGATGAGGCCGCCCTTCGGATCGAATTCGAGGAGCTGCTCGAGCTCCAAGTCGGCGAGAAGCACGCGTCCAGGCGCTGGAACGCCATCCGAAGCCATGGCGATGTTGTATCAAAACGACCGATGGCCATCAAATTGACTTCATCGCGGCGGGATGGAGTAGGGGCTGCACAAGTAATTTCGGTGAGTTACATCCCGGCCGGGGCTGGTACGTCAATTGCTATTACATATCTCGGCGTTGGTCGCAGATCCCCTCCGCGACCGATGACGCGCCTCGCGGCTCCCCTCCCGCGAGGCGCTTTTTTTTGCTCGCTGGCCGGGACGCGCGCAGCCCCACGTCGCGGCGCTGTGCGGCCGCGGCCCGGGCGGCGCCCCCCGGGTGCTCCGCTAACGCCCCGTCGCCTTCCCGGTCAGGTCGAGCGGCACCGGCAGGGCGCCCAGCCTGGCCTGGCCGGAGAGGCGCAGGTCGGCCGAGCCGCCGCGCACCACCGTGCCGAGCGCGCGGCCGGCGTTCAGCAGCGAGAGCCGCACCGGGAGGACCAGCCGCCCCTGGCCACGCGCCGGCACCTCGCCGAGCGCCTCGCCGTCCATGGTGGCCACCACCTCGCCGCCGAGGGCCAGCGCGTACTTCAGCTCGCCCTCCGGGAGCGGGAAGGGGTTCTGGTTGTCGACCAGGATGGTGAGCTCCAGCTCCACCTCGGTGAGCGAGGCGAGCCGCACGTTGGCCGAGGCGAGCCGGAAGGCGGGGAGGCGCGGCAGGTCCACCTGGCCGGAGTGGCTGGCCGGCACCTCGAGCAGGCCGATCGGCGTCTCCACCGCCACCAGCCCGCCCAGCGTGTAGGGCACCTGGCCGCCGCGGGCCACGAGCTCGAGGAGGCGCGGCACCTCGGCGAAGGGCAGCCGCGCGGTGAAACGGACCGGCGCCTCCCCGGCCGCCGGGATGGAGAGCCCGCCCGGCAGCTCGGCGCGCGTCACCACCCGCCCATCGAGCTGCAGCCAGGTCTGCACCCGCGCCACCCGCAGGGCGAAGGCGTTGGGGTTGCGCAGCTTGAAGTCGAGGGCCAGCGTGGCGCCGTCGAAGTCGAGCGCCTCCACGGTGGCCGACTGGAAGGTGAGGTCCGGCCTCTGGACGGCGGCCCTGGCGAGCTCGTTCACCGCGGCGCAGCCGGCCAGGAGGAGCGGCGCGGCGGCGAGCGCGGCGAGGGCGAGCGGGAGAGCGTGGCGGCGGCGCATGGGGCAGTTCCTCCGGTGGACTCGGGATGATAGCGGCCTCGGGCTCGACATGGGGCGGAGCGTGGAGGCTCCGGGCCAAGGCCGCCCGGCCCATCCACCGGCCTCCGACACCCTTTTCACGCCCTATCCACGGATTCATCCCCCGAGAATTCGGACGTTATTCACCGATCACCCACGATGCGGCCGGTCAGGGGGGGCTGCTAGATTGCGCGCCTCCATGGCCGACCACGAGCCCTCCCGGAAGTCTGACGGCGCACCCGTCCCCCTGCGCGGCGCGCGCGACCTGCCCAACAACGTCGAGGCGGAGCAGGCGGTGCTCGGGGCGCTCCTCATCGACGAGACGGCCTTCGACCAGGTGGCCGCGTTCCTCAAGACCGGCGACTTCTACCTCCTGGCGCACCAGCACGTCTTCGCCGCCTGCGAGGAGCTGGCCCGGGAGTCGCAGACCATCGACCCGGTGCTGGTGAACCACCGGCTCGACGCGCGCGGCCTGCTCGGCAGCGCCGTGCCCAAGGAGCTGGTCTTCGGCCTCTCGCGCGGCGTGGGCGTCACCGGCAACGTGGTGCACTACGCCCGCGTGGTGCAGGACCTGTCGCGCGGCCGCAAGATGATGCTCACCGCGCAGCGGGTGGTGGAGCAGGGCTACGAGTCGGGCGCCAACGTCCAGCACTTCCTCGACACCGCCCAGCAGGACGTCTTCGGCGCGGCGCAGGGCTCGTCCATCGAGACCCTGAAGCGGATCGGCGAGCCCATGATGCGGGCCGTCGAGAACCTGGAGGCGGTGCAGAAGCGGGTGCTGGCCGGCGAGTCGCCCATCACCGGCGTGCCCACCGGCATCGCCTCGCTCGACAGGAACACGCTGGGACTGCAGCCCGGCACGCTCACGGTGCTGGCGGCCCGCCCCTCGGTGGGCAAGACGGCCTTCGCCCTCAACATCGCCTCGGCGGCCGCCACCCGCTACGGCAAGAAGGTGGCCTTCTTCTCGCTGGAGATGCCCTCCGACCAGCTGGCGCTGCGCCTGCTGGCCTCCGAGGCCAAGCTCGACTGGCGCAAGATCACCCAGGGGCAGCTGGGGCGCTACGAGTGGGACAAGATCGCGGTCCATGCCGACCGCATCTCGCAGGCCAGCATCTGGCTCGACGACAACTTCGTGCTCACCCCGGTGGAGCTGCGCTCCAAGTGCCGCAAGATCCAGCGCGACAGCGGGCTCGACCTGGTGGTCGTCGACTACCTGCAGCTCATGCACGCCCCCAGCGACCGGGCCGGCCAGTCGCGCGAGCAGGAGATCGCCACCATCTCGCGCTCGCTCAAGGCGCTGGCCAACGAGCTCAAGATCCCCATCATGGCCCTCTCCCAGCTCAACCGCTCGGTGGAGAAGCGCAAGGGCGAGGCGCCCATGCTCTCCGACCTGCGCGAGTCGGGCGCCATCGAGCAGGACGCCGACATCGTCATGTTCCTCCACCGGCAGGAGGAGGAGGACAAGGAGCACGCCGGCCCGCCGGCCGACACGCAGCAGGTGCAGCTCATCATCGCCAAGCAGCGCCAGGGGCCGACCGCCACCATCGACCTGGTCTTCTTCCGCGCCAACACCTTCTTCGCGGAGATGGAGCGACGGCGCGACGGGCCGTAGCGGAGGCGCCGCCGCCCCGTCCGCCCCGGCGGAGCCCTCCGCGGGAGCGGCCGAATCGGGGACGCGCCCCGAGCGAGTCCACCCGCGCCGCACCCGCCCGGTGCAGCATCGGCCTGCACGGAGGTGCGCCATGGCCGACCGCCGACCGCTGTCACCGCAGACCTTCATCTTCGAGAAGGGGTATGACCCGCAGCGCTCCGAGGGGGCCGCGGTCCCGCCCGTCTTCCGCACCTCCACCTTCATCTTCAAGCGCGCCGAGGAGGGGAAGCGGGCCTTCGAGATCGCCTACGGGCTGCGGCCGCGCACCGCCGGCGAGAGCCCGGCGCTCATCTACACGCGGGTCAACAACCCCAACAGCGAGATCGTGGAGGACCGCGCGGTGGCCTGGGACGGCGCCGAGGCGGCGGCCCTCTTCTCCTCCGGCATGGGGGCCATCTCGTCGGCCTGCCTGGCCTTCCTGCGCCCAGGCGACACGCTGCTCTTCTCCGACCCCATCTACGGCGGCACCGAGTACCTCTTCCGCCGTCTGCTGCCGGAGTACGGCATCAAGACCGTCCCCTTCCCGGCCGGCGCCGACGAGGCGGCGCTGGAGCGGCTGGTGGCGGCGCACGGCGCGCCGCGCATCGTCTTCATCGAGTCGCCCGCCAACCCCACCATGCAGCTGTGCGACATGGCGGCGGCGCGGGCCGTGGCCGACCGCCACGCCGTGCCGGGCCGCCCCACCCTGGTCATGGTGGACAACACCTTCCTCGGCCCCATCTTCTCGCGCCCGCTGGCCCACGGCGCCGACCTGGTCCTCTACTCGGCCACCAAGTTCTTCGGCGGCCACTCGGACCTGGTGGCCGGGCTGGCCATGGGGCGCGCCGAGCTGGTGGGCGCGGTCAAGGTGATGCGCACCATCCTCGGCTCCAACTCCGACCCCGACACCGCCTGGCTCATCCACCGCTCGCTCGGCACGCTGCAGCTCCGCATGGAGAAGCAGCAGGAGA
This sequence comes from Anaeromyxobacter sp., assembly GCA_031396105.1. Lineage (GTDB taxonomy): Bacteria > Myxococcota > Myxococcia > Myxococcales > Anaeromyxobacteraceae > JADKCZ01. The sequence continues at coordinate 10,243 of JANNKC010000183.1, read as the reverse complement.
ACGCCCAGCGGCTGCTGGCCATGTTGCGCGCCCACGCCAAGGTGACCCGCGTCTACTACCCGGGGCTGCCGGAGATGGGCGAGGCGCAGGTGGCGCTGTGGCGGCGGCAGTGCACCGGCGCGGGCAGCCTGGTGAGCTTCGACATCCGCGGCGGCGAGGCCGAGGCCTTCACGGTGCTCGACGCCGTCCGTCACATGCGGCTGGCCGTCAGCCTGGGCGGCATCGAGACGCTGGTGGAGCACCCCTGGTCGATGACCCACGCCGACATGACGCCGCAGGAGAAGCGCCACGCCGGCTTCACCGACGCGATGATCCGGCTCTCGGTGGGGCTGGAGGACCCGGCCGACCTCTGCGACGACCTCTCCCAGGCGCTCGACCGGATCTGAGCCGGGGCGGCCGACGCCGCGGGTTCAGGCCGACCTCGGGTGGTCCACCTCGGGCAGGGCGTCGGTCTCGTCGAGCCACCGGGGGGTTGGCGCCCTACCCGGCCACGGCGTCGAGGTACCGCTCCACCACCTGCTTCGCTCCGCGAGCGGCCTGCTCGAGCGAGGCGCCCTGCGCCAGCAGCCCGGCGATGGCGCTCGCCAGCCGGCAGCCGGTGCCGCGCGCCGCCCCCGGGCGCCGCTTCCCCTCGAGCCGGGTCACCCGCCGGGCCTCCACCAGCAGGTCCACCGGCGCTCCCACGCGGTGGCCGCCCTTCACCAGGACGGCCCTCGAGGGGAGCTGGCGCGCCGCCTTCACCGCCGCCGCGTCGGTGGAGACGTCGAGGCCGGTGAGCGCGGCCAGCTCCGCCAGGTTGGGCGTGGCGAGGCGGGCCCGGGCCAGGAGCGGCTCGAGCGCCAGCCCCGGAGCCACGTCGCCGCTGTCGAGAAGGACCGTGCCGGAGGAGGAGAGCAGCACCGGGTCCACGACCAGCGGCACCTTCATGAGGTCGCGGGCGGTGAGCCGGCGGCAGAGCGCGGCGGCCAGGCCGGCGGTGCCCAGCATGCCGGTCTTGACGGCCCGCGGCCGCTCGCCGCCTCCCTCCAGCAGGGCGTCGATCTGCGCCAGCAGCAGCGCCTCCGGCACCGGGCTCCAGCCCCTCACGCCGGCCGGCCCCTGCGCCGTGAGCGCCGCCGCCACCGGCCAGCCGCGCGCCCCCACCGCGTGGAGCGCCTCGAGATCGGCGGCCAGGCCCGCGCCGGCGCTGGGGTCCAGCCCGGCCACCAGGAGCACGCGCATCAGCCCCCCCGGGCGGCCGCGACCAGCCCGCGGTAGATGGCCGCGTGACGCGGCTCGTGGCGCGCCGCGGCCTCGGGGTGCCACTGCACGCCGAGCGCGAAGGCGGCGCCGTCGAGCTCGATGGCCTCGATGAGCCCGTCCGGCGCGGTGGCGGCCACCTTCACGCCGTCGCCGGTGGTGCGAAGCCCCTGGTGGTGGGTCGAGTTGACGCCGAGCGGCCCGGCACCGACCAGCGTGGCGAGCCAGGTGCCGTCCCGCACCTGCACCTCGTGCGAGGGGACGTCCCTGGGTGCGGGCTGCTCGTGGCCGGTCAGGCCGGCGTCGCTCACCAGGTCCTGGAAGAGCGTGCCGCCGCGTGCCACCGCCATGAGCTGCATGCCGCCGCAGACGCCCAGGACCGGCAGGCCCGCCTGGAGCGCCGCCAGGAGCAGCGCCAGCTCGGCGGCGGTCCGCTCCGGCCGGGTCGGGCCGCAGCTTCGGCGGCGCGCCTCGCCGTAGAGCTCGGGCGGCACGTCGAAGGCGCCGCCGGTCACCACCAGGCCGTCCAGGCCGGCCAGGTACGCCGCCGCCAGCGCGGGCTGGTGCGGCAGGAGCAGCGGCAGGCCGCCCGCCGCCACCACCGCCTCCACGTAGGCGCGTGGCAGCTGGTAGCGGCCGTCGCCGTCGGCGGCGTCCAGCGTGAGCCCGATGCGCGGGCGCGTCACCGCGCCCCCCGCCCGGCCTGGAACGCGGCCGCCAGGGCGGCGGCGCGCGCCCGCGGGTCGGGCCCGTCGAAGAGGGCGCCGATGACGGCGGCGCAGGCGGCGCCGGCCGCGGCCACCTCTCCGATGGTGTCCAGGCCGATGCCGCCGATGGCCACCACCGGCGCGGGCAGCCGGGCCGTCACCTCTCGCAGCAGGCCGAGGCCGCGAGGCGCCGCGGCGATCTCCTTGGTGACGGTGGCGAAGATGGGGCCGAATCCGACGTGGTCCGCCCCGGCCGCCAGCGCCGCCACGCCGCCGTCGAGCGTGCGCGTGGAGCGGCCCACCAGGAGGTCCGGCCCCACCACGGCCCGCGCCTCGGCCACCGGCAGGTCCTCGTCGCCCAGGTGGACCCCATCGGCGCCGGCCAGCGCGGCCAGATCGGCCCGGTCGTTCAGGATGACCAGGGCCCGCCCGGCCGCCAGCGCCACCAGCCGCCGCGCCGCCGCCAGCACCTCGCCGGACGGGGCGTCCTTCTGCCGGAGCTGCACCACCCGGGCCCCGCCGCGGAGCGCCGCCTCGGCCTGCGCCAGCGGATCCGGGCCGCCCACGATGGCGTAGAGGCCGGTGAGGCGCGCGAGCCGAGCGGTGCGCGCGGGCGAGGCGGGAGCGCTCATCCTCGAGGGGGGTAGCACGTCGCTTGACGGCCCGGCAAGGCGCCGCATATGTTCCGCGCCACTTCAGGTCCGGAAGAGGTTCCCCACACATGGCAGAGACGTTCGAGACGAAGCAGATCGACAAGCGCGTGGTCACCCGCTACCTGCGCAAGGGCATCGTGGACGAGAAGGAGTACGCCTCGCACCTGAAGGCGCTGCCCGACCTCGAGGCCGACGCCCTCCCGGTCGACGCCGCGCTCGACGGCGACTACCTCGACGACGACGTGGAGTAGCGCCGTGCAGGCCCGGCCCCTCCTCGCCGCGGCCTGCCTCCTCGCCGCCACCGCGGCGAGCGCGCGGGAGGTCCTGCCCCGCGCCGAGAGCACCCCCCTCGCCAGCCGCCGCACCCCGGTGGTCGCGGCCGTGGAGAAGGTGCGCGGCGCGGTGGTCAACGTCTCCGCGGAGGAGCTGGTCCGCATCCGCGTCCCCACCCGGCAGGGCGCCGCCCAGGGTGGCCTCTTCGGCGAGCTCTTCGAGCGGCCGCGCTTCCGCAAGGGCTACGCCGTCACCTCGCTCGGCTCGGGCGTGATCGTCTCCCCCGATGGCTACCTGCTCACCAACAACCACGTGGTGGAGCGAGGCGCCCGCTTCCGCGTCGGGCTGGCCGACGGACGCGAGCTGAGCGCCAAGGTGGTGGGCACCGACCCGGCCGCCGACCTGGCGGTGCTGAAGCTGGAGACGCGCGAGCGGCTGCCGCACGCCCAGATGGCCCGCTCCGAGGAGCTGGTCATCGGCGAGACGGTCTTCGCCATCGGCAACCCCTTCGGCCTCTCGCACACGGTCACCACCGGCGTGGTCTCGGCGGTCCACCGCAACTTCCGCGCCGGCGAGCGGATGATGTTCGACTTCATCCAGACCGACGCCTCCATCAACCCGGGCAACTCCGGCGGGCCGCTGCTCGACATCGAGGGGCGGCTCGTCGGCATCAACACCGCCATCCTGGGCGACCGCAGCGCCGGCATCGGCTTCGCCATCCCCATCGACCGGGCCCGCCGCATCGCCGAGGACCTCATCACCCACGGCGCGGTGCGCGAGGGCTACCTGGGGCTGGAGGTGGCCGACCTGCCGGCGCGCGAGGGGTCCAAGGTGGGGGCCTCCGGCGGCGTGCAGGTCACCGCGGTGGACCCCGGCTCGCCCGCCGAGAAGGCCGGCGTGCGCCGCGGCGACGTGGTCGAGGCCATGGACGGCGCGGCGCCGGAGGGGGCCGACGAGCTCAAGTTCCGGCTGCGCGACCTGCCGGTGGGCGCCGCGGCGCGGCTCGAGCTGCAGCGCGGGCGCGAGCGGCTCCCGGTGACCGTGCCGGCGGTGGAGCTCACGCCCCAGCGGGCCGAGCAGCTGGTGCAGCGGCGGGTCGGGCTGGCGCTGGACCAGGCGCGCGCCGCCGGCGGCACGGTGCTCCTGGTGCGCGACGTGACCCGGGGGAGCGCGGCCGCCCGCACCGGCATCGAGAAGGGCGACCTGGTGCGCGAGGTGAACGGCGCCGAGGTCGACACGCTGGACGGGTTCCGCCGCGCCGTCTCCTCGGCGCGCCGCACCGGCCAGCTCGTGCTGCTGGTGCAGCGCGGCTACGCCGCCGAGCGCATCGCCTTCGACCTGGACTAGCCACCATCTCCGCCCGAGGAGGCCGCGCCGTGACCGATCCCGTGAAGCCCGCCCAGCTCGACTTCTACACCTTCATCCTCGGCCTGGGCTCCTCGGCCTTCGTCCACCTGGGTGACGCGCCGCACCCGGAGACCGGCCAGGCCGTGGCGCCCGACCTGGCGCTGGCGCAGCAGACCATCGACGTGCTGGCCATGCTGCGCGAGAAGACCAAGGGCAACCTGACGGCCGAGGAGGAGACCCTCTTCGGCCACCTGCTGCGCGATCTCCGGCTCCGCTACGTGGAGCGGTCGCGGGGCTGAGCGAGGCCAGGGGTGGCCTCGCGGCCCGACCCGGGCCAGGATGTGCCACATGTCGTCTCGAGTCCTCGCCGTGCTGCTCGCCGCCTCGCTCGGCTGCGCCTCCGTCCCGGTCGCGCCGCCCGCCGTCCCGCCACCCGCGGCGCTCCCCGGGCCGCCCGAGCCACCGCCCGTGCCGCGGGTGGCGCTGGTGCTGGGCGGCGGCGCCGCCCGCGGCTTCGCCCACATCGGCGTGATCCGGGTGCTGGAGCAGGAGAGGATCCCCATCGACCTGGTGGTCGGCACGAGCGTGGGGAGCCTCATCGGCGCGCTCTACGCCCAGCGGCGCGACGTCTTCGAGCTGGAGTGGACCGCCTTCGCGCTCACCAAGGACGACCTCCTCGACACCGGCGTCCTCAACGCGGTCATGGGCATGGGGCTGGCCAAGGGGGAGCGGCTGGAGCAGTTCGTCGAGTCGAAGCTGCAGGTGAAGACCATCGAGGCGCTCAAGGTGCCCTTCGTGGCGGTGGCCACCGACCTCAACTGGGGCACCAAGGTGGTCATCGATCGGGGGTCGGTCTCCAAGGCGGTGCACGCCTCCAGCGCCATCCCGGGCCTCTTCGAGCCGGTGGCGCACCTCGGAAAGATCCTGGTGGACGGCGGCATGGTGGACAACGTCCCCATCTCGGTGGCGAGGGAGCGGGGCGCCGACCTGGTGGTGGCGGTCGACATCGGCGCGCAGGTGGGCAACGCCGACATCAAGAACCTGGTCGACGTGCTGCTCCAGTCGGCCAACATCATGTTCGCGCTCAACGCCGAGCACTCGAAGCGTGGCGCCGACGTGCTCATCTCGCCGGAGGTCGGCGGCGTGGCCATGCTCGACTTCTCCCAGAAGAAGCGCTGCATGCAGGCCGGCATGGACGCGGCCCGCGCGGCCGTGCCGCTCATCCGCGCCGCCATGGCAGACTGGCAGGCGAAGCGCACCGGGCCGCCAGGCCCGTGACGCGGGGGCCGCGCCGCGCCTCCTCTACAGCCCGGCCTGCAGCATGGCGCCGGCCAGCCGGCGGATCAGCTCGCGGCGGATGACCCGGCGGGTCCGCGAGAGGGCGTTGGGGTCGCGGCGCGCCCGCGGGCCGACGCGGCGGCGGGCGCACTCCACCACCCAGGCGATGCGGCGCGGGTCGAGGCGCGGCGCCCGGGAGCTCTCCTCGAGGAAGAACCCCAGGCCGCGATCGTCCAGCACCGCATGGAGGGCCCGCCTCGCCTGCGAGACGAGCGTGAGATCGACGACGTTCGGCACGGGTCGATCTCTAGGATCGATCCGGCGCTCGATCCAATTTTCGCCGCCTTCACGAAAACTGGACTTTGCCCCTGAGCGCGGATCGCAGATTCGCCTCTCTCGCAGCGATATCGGAGCACCAGGGCAGGATCGCCAGCACCGCCACCCCGGTCAGCCGCGTCACCTCGGCGGCGTTGTGCGGCACCGACGGGTCGTCGCCCGGCGCGGTGCGGTTGAGCACCACGCCGGCCACGCGGAGGCGGCGCGCCCGCAGCGCCTCCACCGTGAGCGCGGTGTGGTTCACCGTGCCCAGGCCGGCCCGCGCCACCACCAGCACCGGCAGCCCGAGCGCCACGGCCAGGTCGGCGAAGGTCTCCCGCGGCGTGAGCGGCACCAGCAGGCCGCCCGCCCCCTCCACCAGCAGCGCCGCGTGGCGCGCCGCCAGGGCGCGCGCCGCCTCCAGGATCACCTCCAGCCGAACCTCCACCCCGGCCAGCCGCGCCGCCACCGCCGGCGCCAGCGGCGCCTGGAATCGGTACGGGCAGACCAGCCCGGGCTCGTCGCCTCCGCCGGCCGCCAGGCGCAGCCGCTCGGCGTCGCTCGGCTGCCCCGGCGCCACCCCCGACTCGGCCGGCTTCATGGCGCCCACGTCGAGCCCGGCGGCGCGTGCCTCGAGGAGGAGCGCGCAGGAGACCTCGGTCTTCCCCACGCCGGTGTCGGTGCCGGTGACGAAGAGGCCGCGCACGGCTCAGGGCCCGTCCAGGGAGCGCTTCATGGGCGCTCGCAGCCGGGCGGTGACGCGCTCGATGGCGGCCACGGCGATCCCGGCGAGCCGGCCGAGCTCGTCCGTCGTCATGGCCAGCGGCGGCATGAGCACCACCACGTTGCCGAGCGGCCGGAGGATGGCGCCCATGGGCCTGGCCTCCAGGCAGACCTGGTGGCCCACCCGCAGGCCGTATTCGTACTCGGCCTTGCTGGGCCGGTCGCGCACCAGCTCGATGCCCACCATGAGGCCGCGCTGCCGGACCTGGCCGACGTGCGGGTGGTTCGACAGCGGCTCGAGCGCGCGGGCCAGCGCCGCCACCTTGACCGGCAGCCCCTCGATGACCCGCCGCTCGACCATGAGCCGCATGGAGGCGGTGGCGGCGGCGCAGGCCAGCGGGTTCCCGGCGTAGGTGTGGCCGTGGAAGAAGGTGCGCTGCGCCTCGAAGGGGCCGAGGAAGGAGCGGAAGACCTCCTCGGTGGTGAGCGTGGCCGCCAGCGGCAGGTAGCCGCCGCTGATCCCCTTGGCCACCGTCATGATGTCGGGTCGCACCCCCTCCTGCTCCACCGCGAACATGGTGCCGGTGCGGCCGAAGCCGGTGGCCACCTCGTCGCAGACCAGCAGCGCGCCGTGCCGGTCGCACAGGTCACGCAGCCGCCGCAGGTAGCCGGGCGGCTGGGTGATCATGCCGTCGGCCCCCTGCACCAGCGGCTCCACCACCAGCGCGGCGATGCGCCCCTGGCGCGCCTCGAAGATCCGCTCCACCTCGCCGGCGCAGGCCATCTCGCAGGCCGGCAGCGCCTTCCCCAGCGGGCAGCGGTAGCAGTAGGGCTGCGGCGCGTGGTGCACGTCGAAGAGGAGCGGCTTGAAGAGCCGGTGGAAGAGGTCGATGCCGCCCACCGAGACCGAGCCGATGGTGTCGCCGTGGTAGCCGCCGGTGAGCGCCACGAACTCGCGCCGCGGCCCGTCGCCGCGGAGCTGGTGGTGCTGGAAGGCCATCTTGATGGCGATCTCCACCGCGGTGGCGCCGGCGTCCGAGAAGAAGACGCGCGTCAGGCCCTCCGGCAGGTGGCGCACCAGCTCCTCGGCGCACTCGATGGAGGCGGTGGAGGCCAGGCCGAGCAGCGTGGAGTGGGCCACCCGCTCCAGCTGCTGGCGCACCGCCGCGTCGATCTCCGGCACCCGGTGGCCGTGCACGTTGCACCACAGGGAGGAGACGCCGTCGAGGTAGCGGTTCCCCAGCGTGTCGATGAGGTGGACGCCCTCGGCCCGGTCGACGATGACCGGGTCCTCCTCGAGCCAGCCCTGCATCTGCGTGAACGGGTGCCAGAGGTGGCGGTGGTCCGCCTCGGCGAGGCGGCGGTGGCGCTCCAGTCGTTCGGCGTCCGTCATGGCGCCGCGGAGGCTAGCGCGCCTGACCCCGGCGGCGAAAGGCGTCCCGTGCGACCAGCCGCCACGCCCCACCCTCGCGCCCGGCGTGCCGGTCTCCAACGAGCTCGCCTCCCCCGGCCCGAAGGTGCGGTAGCGTGGCGCCATGACGCCCCCGCCCGCGCTCCGCCAGAGGTCGCCGCGCCGCGCCTTCGTGGCCGCCTCGCTCCTGCCGGGCCTGGCCGCCGCCGCCGCCCTGGTGGCTGGCCACGCGGCCGGCTCCATCGCCGTCACCAGGGCCGCCGGCTTCGTCCCCGCCACGCCGCAGTGGCTGCCCGGCGTGCTGGTGGTCATCGCCGCGCTGGCGCTGGCGGCCCAGGGCGCGCTGGTCCTCCACCTGCGCCGCCGCTCCGAGGCGGCGTTGCGAGCGGCCGAGGCGCTCGCCATCACCGACGAGCTCACCGGCGTGGGGACGCGCCGCTTCGTGCTGGAGCGGCTGTCCGACGAGCTCGGACGCGCCCGCCGCTACGGGCGCGTCCTCTCCTGTGCCCTGCTCGACCTCGACGGGCTGGCCCGCATCAACGGCGCGGTGGGCACCGACGGCGGCGACGCGGTGCTGCGCGGCGCCTCCCTCGCGGTGCAGGCGCAGCTGCGCCGGTCCGACGCGGTGGGGCGGCTGCGCGACGACGAGCTCCTCTTCGTGCTCCCCGAGACCGACCCGGCCGGCGCCCGCATGATCGCCGAGCGGCTCCGGCTCGCGGTGGCGTCGCTCCAGGTGCTCCACGCCGGCATCACGCTGCGGGTGACCGCCTCCGTCGGCGTCAGCACCTTCGTCCCGGCCGAGGAGCGCGAGGCCCCCGAGGCCGAGGCGCTGCTGCGCCGGGCCGACGAGGCGCTGTTCAAGGCCAAGGCCGAGGGGCGGGACCGGGTGGGCTGAACGACCGTGCAAGATTCGCGATCACTCCGGTCGCCCCGAGCGTAGGCGAGCGGAAGCGAGCCGAAGTCGAGGGGCGCACCATGGCCTGGGTGTCGGCCCTCCTCCTGGTGGTGGCCGGGATGGTGGGCGCACCCGAGGCGGGGCTCCTGGCGGCTGCGCTGGCCGGGCTGGCGGCGCTCCGCCTCGTCAGCCGGCCGGCAGGGCCCGCTCGATCCACCCGCCCCCGAGCAGCACGTCGCCGTCGTACGCCACCGCCGCCTGGCCGGGCGCGACCGCCTCGACCGGCGCCTCGAAGGTCACCTCGAAGCGGGGCCCGCCCGCGCCGCCGAGGCGCGCCGGCGTGCCCCGGTGGCCGTACCGGACCTGCACGGTGGCGCGTCCCTCCGCGTCGAGCTCCCCGTGCCAGGTGGCGCGCGCCGCGGTCAGGCCGGCCGCCCGCGTCGCCTCTCGTGGCCCGATGGTCACGGTGGCGCTCGCCGCGTCCACGGCGGTGACGTAGCGCCGCTCGCCCGCCGCCACGCCCAGGCCACGCCGCTGCCCCACCGTGTAGCGGCCGTAGCCCTGGTGGCGCCCCACCACCCGGCCGGCCTGGTCCACGATGGGGCCGGGCGTGAGCGCCGCCGGGGCGCGCGCCGCCAGCACCGCGGCGTGGTCGCCGTCCGGGACGAAGCAGATCTCCTGGCTGTCCGGCTTGTCGTGCACCGGCAGGCCGAGCCGCCGGGCGTGGGCCCGAACCTCGGCCTTCGACTCCAGGTCGCCGAGCGGCAGGACCAGCCGCCCGAGCGCCTCCCGGGGCAGCTCGAAGAGGACGTAGCTCTGGTCCTTCTCCAGGGCGCGGGCCCGCGCCAGCGCCGGCGCGCCGCGCCGCGCCACCACCCGGGCGTAGTGGCCGGTGGCCACCGCGTCGAAGCCGAGGTCGCGGGCGCGCCGGAGCAGCCGCCCGAACTTGATGTCGCGATTGCAGCCGATGCACGGGTTGGGGGTGCGCCCGGCGGCGTACTCGGCGGCGAAGGCGTCGATGACCCGCTCGAAGTCGGCGGTGGCGTCGAGCACGAAGAGATCCACGCCGAGCAGCCCGGCCACCCGGCGCGCGTCGGCGGCGTCCTGGGGTGAGCAGCAGCCCGAGGAGCCCAGGTCGGCCTCCGCCGCCCGCCCCATGCAGACGAAGGCGCCGGTGACCTCCCAGCCCTGCTCCACGAGGAGCGCGGCGCCGACGGCGGAGTCCACGCCGCCGCTCATCCCCATCAGGACCTTTCCCTTGGTGCCGGCCACGGCTCGCGCTCAGCGCCCCTTCGGCCCGGTACCGCGCCCGCCGCCCCGGCCGCCCGTGGGCCCAGCCGGCCCGCCACCCGGGCCCCCGCCCGAGCCACCGGCCGGCCCGCCGCCCGGGCCACCGCCCGGC
>JANNKC010000117.1:0-6712 GCA_031396105.1 Anaeromyxobacter sp. | reverse complement strand
CCGGCTCCGCCCGCGTCCCTCACCCTCGCCCGTGAGCTTCGCGACGATCTGGCCCGCCTCCTGGTCAGGGAGCGCACCGCCGCCGCCGACTTCCTCGTCGCCCTGGCTGAGCAGGCGGCTGAGGCGGTCGAGGACGCGGCGGAGTCGGCGCCCCAGGCACTTCGTGCGCCAGAGGTGCCCGCCCCGCCGCCCACCGTGGCGCCACTTCGTGCGCACGAAATTGTCTTGACCCACCCCGCTCGGGCAATTCTTCGGGACGAGGTCGAGCCCCTCACGGCCGACCTGCGCCGCCTGCACATCACGGTGTCGCGCCGGTTCCTCGAGAAGGTCGCAGCCGCCCGCGCGGGCCTCTCCCATGCGCTCCCCGGCGCCACCAGCGAGCAGGTGCTTGAGGCGGCCCTCGACCTGCTCCTCGAGAGGCAGGCCCGCCGGAAGGGGCTGGTGAAGCGGCCGCGCTGCTCGGTGCCGAGCGTTTCTGTGCCCCAGCAGCCGCAACCGCCCCCGCCCCCACAGCCGCAGGCGACCCTGCAGCCGCAGGCGACCCCACAGCCGCCACCGCAGCCGCAGCCGCACCCGCACCCGCAGTCGTCCGCAGCGGCACCCCAGGAGCAGGGCTCCCAGCCGCCCCCGGGGTCCACCTCGAGGTCGGTGCCCGCCGGCATCCGCCGCGAGGTCTGGCTGCGGGATGAGCGCCGCTGTCAGCACCCGCTCGACGCCGGCGGGATCTGCGGCTCCACCCTGCGGCTCGAGCTCGACCACATCGTGCCGGTGGCGCTCGGCGGGCCGTCCACGGTCGCCAATCTCCGGGTGGCTTGCTCGATCCACAATCGGGAGGCCGGGCGCCTCCTCCTGGGAGAGGTGCTCATGGGGAGCCGCCGCCGAGGGCGCGTTCGTCACCCATGGTGATTTCGAAGCATCACGCCAAGCAGGAGCTCGGGGATGGCGGCTACCAGCCCGCCTGGATCGTGCAGCTTGCGACCGATGTGGACGGCGGCTTCGCGAGGGCACGTTGACGGGCCGCGGGGGCCGCCCTATGAGGAGCGCCTCATGTCCGGCTCCACCACCGCTCGCTTCGCTGGCCGAAAGGCCGGAGCGCCACTGTTCGCGCTCCTCGCCCTCGGAGTGGCGGGGTGCGGCCATGTCGTCCCGTCCGCGTACGTGGACCGGAGGATGAAGGAGCCGCTGAGGGAGACCCCGACCCCGACATCCGCGAGCACGACGAGCAGCTCGGCCGCGCATCCCGAGCCCTTCGACTCCGCCTCGCCTGCGCGAGGCTACGCTCAGGACAGGCTGCACGCCGGAGGCGCGGAGTCGAGGGAGACCCCGACCCCGACCCCGACCCCGACCCGGCTCGCCGACCTGCTGGACCTGGCGCTCTCGAGCGATCCGGCCACCCGCGCCGCCTGGCACGAGGCGCGCGCCGCCGCGGCCACTGCCGGGGCGCGCCGGGGCGCCTGGCTGCCGAGCCTCGACGCCAGCGGCGTGTTCAAGCAGGAGGACGCCTATGAGGACGTGGTGCCGGGGGTGCACCCGCTCACCGCCACCGCCTCGGCCCGGCTCTCCTGGCTCCTCCTCGACCTCGGGGCGCGCGGCGCGGCCGGCCAGGAGGCGGAGCTCAACCTGGTGGCGGCCCGGCTGGCCCACGAGGTGGCCGCGCGCGACCTCGCCCTGCAGGTGGAGACCACCTGGTTCCAGTACCAGGCGTCGCTGGCGCTCGCGACGGCCAGCGCCTCGTCGCTGGCGCAGGCCGAGGCCAGCCTGGCGGCCGCGGAGGCGCGCCAGCGGGCCGGCACCGCCACGGTGGCCGACGTGCTGCAGGCCCGCACCGCCCGCTCCCAGACCCGGCTCGAGGCGCAGCGCATCGAGGGGCAGGTGCTGGCGCTCCGCGGCACGCTGGCCTCCCTGGCCGGCCTGCCGCCCACGGCGGAGCTGGCGGCGGCGCCGCTGCCGGAGCGGCTCCCGGGCGACCTCGGGCTCGAGGAGGTGGGGGCGCTCCTCGACGAGGCGGCGCGCCAGAACCCGGACCTGGCCCGCGCCCGGGCGCAGGCGGGCGCCGCCGAGGCCCGCGCCACCGTGGCCGGACGCGCCCGCCTCCCCACCCTCTCCTTCGCCGGCTCCGCCGGGCAGCTCTGGCCGGTGCGCCCGGAGGCCGATCCGTTCACCACCTGGTCGGCCGGGGTGGTGCTGGACGTGCCGCTCTTCGACGGCGGGCGCACCAGCTACGAGGCCGCGGCGGCCCGCGAGGCGGCGGCGGCGGCGCAGGAGCGAGCCGGGCAGGCCGGCCGACGCGTGCAGCTCGACGCCTGGACCTCGATGCAGGCGGTGCGCACCGCTGGCCGCCGCGTCGAGACCTCCCGCGAGCTGCTCGTCTCGGCCTCGGCCGGCGCCGAGGTCGCCAGCGCGCGCTACCGCGAGGGCGTGGGCTCCATCCTCGACCTGCTCGCCGCACAGAGCGCGCTGGCCGGTGCCCGCGCCGAGGAGATCCTGGCCCGCGCCGACTGGCTGGTCGCCGTGGCCCGCCTGGCCCGGGCCACCGGCCGCGCCCTGCCCTCCACCGACGGAGCCTCACGATGACCCGCCCCGCCCGCCCCGCGCGCGCCTCCGTGCTGGTGGCCCTGGTGTCCCTCCTCCCGCTGGCCGCCTGCACCCGGGGCGACGCCGGCCCGGCCGCCAAGGGTCCGCGCCCCGTGCTGGTCCGGACCGCCCCGGTGGTGGTGAAGACCATGCCGGTGGAGGTCCAGGCGGTCGGGCGCATCACCTCGACCCGGTCGGTGGTGATCCGCGCCCAGGTCCCGGGCCAGCTGGTGGCGGCTCACTTCACCGAGGGGCAGGCGGTGCGCCAGGGCGACCTCCTGCTGCAGCTCGATCGCCGCCCCTTCGAGGCGGCGCTGGCCGAGGCCCGCGCCAACCTGGCCCGCGACGAGGCCCGCGCCGAGAACGCGCGCGCCGACGCGGCCCGCAGCGCCGAGCTGGCCGGCCAGGAGTTCGTGACCAGGCAGCAGGCCGACTCGGCGCGCTCCGGCGCCGCCGCGGCCGACGCCACCGCCGCGGCCATGCGCGCCGCCGTGCAGCGGGCCGAGCTGAACCTGGCCTACGCCACGCTGCGGGCCCCCTGCGCCGGCCGCACCGGGCGGCTCCTGGTCCACCCGGGCAACCTGGTGGCGGCCGGAACGCAGGACCTCCTGACCATCGAGCAGGTCAAGCCGGTGCTGGCCAGCTTCTCGCTGCCGGAGCGCCACCTGGCGGCGCTGCGGGCGGCCGGCGCCTCGGCCACGGCCCAGGTGCAGCCGGCCAGCGGCGGCCCGGCGGCGAGCGGTCCGGTGGTCTTCATCGACAACGCGGTGGACGTCACCACCGGGACCATCCTGGTGCGGGTCCGGCTGGAGAACCAGGACGAGGCGCTCTGGCCCGGACAGGTGGTGGAGGTCAGGCTCAAGCTGGGCAGCCGCCAGGAGGCGCTGGTGGTCCCGGCCAGCGCCGTGGCGCAGGGGCAGCTGGGCGACTACACCTGGGTGGTGAAGGACGGCGCCGCCGAGCTGCGACCGCTCACCGTGCTGGAGGCCGGCGAGCGGGAGGTGGTGGTGGCCAAGGGGCTGGCGGCCGGCGAGGTGGTGGTGACCGAGGGTCAGCTCAAGCTCATGCCGGGCGCCAAGGTGGAGGCGGCCCCGGGGACGCCGTGAACCTCTCCGAACCCTTCATCCGGCGCCCCGTCGCCACCACGCTGCTCACGCTGGCGGCCATCGCCATCGGCGTGGTGGCCTACGGCGAGCTGCCGGTGTCCGACCTGCCGGCGGTGGACTACCCCACCATCCAGGTCTCGGCCTCGCTGCCGGGCGCCAGCCCGGAGACCATGGCCACCACGGTGGCCACGCCGCTGGAGCGGCAGTTCTCGTCCATCGCCGGCCTGACGGCCATGAACTCGACGTCGGGGCAGGGGCAGACCTCCATCACGCTGGAGTTCTCCCTGGAGCGCGACCTGGACGGCGCCGCGCTCGACGTGCAGTCGGCCATCTCGGCGGCGGGCGGGCAGCTCCCGCCCAACCTGCCGGCCGCGCCCACCTACCGCAAGGTCAACCCGGCCGACGACCCCATCATCTTCCTGGCCCTCACCTCGCCGTCGCTGCCGCTCTCGCAGCTCAACCGCTACGGCCAGGACCTCATCGCCCAGCGGCTGGCCACCATCCCGGGCGTGGCCCAGGTGCAGGTCTTCGGCTCGCAGCGCTTCGCGGTGCGGGTGCAGGTGGACCCCCGGGCCCTGACCGCCCGCGGCCTGGGGCTCGACGAGCTGGCCCAGGCCATCCGAGGGCAGAACTCCAACCTGCCCACCGGCGTGGTGCAGGGCGCCTCGCGCGCCTACACCGTGGAGGCCACCGGCGGCCTCCAGAAGGCCAACGAGTTCGGCAGCTCGGTGGTGGCCTACCGCAACGGCGCGCCGGTGCGCCTCTCCGACCTGGGACGGGTGCGGGACGGCGTGGAGAACGAGAACACCGCCGCCTGGTTCTACCGCGACGGCCAGGAGCGGCGCGCCATCGTCATGGCCGTGCTGCGGCAGCCCGGCACCAACACGGTGGCGGTGGCCCAGGCCGTCAACGAGACCCTGCCGCTGGTGGAGGCGCAGCTGCCGGCGGCGGCACGCCTCTTCGTGCTCTACGATCGCTCCATCTCCATCAAGGCGTCGGTGGCCGACGTGAAGTTCACGCTCTGGCTCACCCTGGGGCTGGTGGTGCTGGTCATCTTCCTCTTCCTGCGCAACCTGCCGGCCACGGTCATCCCCTCGCTGGCGCTGCCGGTCTCGCTCATCGGCACCTTCGCCGTCATGTGGGCGTCGGGCTACAGCCTGGACAACCTCTCCCTCATGGCCCTCACGCTGGCGGTCGGCTTCGTGGTCGACGACGCCATCGTCATGCTGGAGAACGTGGTGCGCCACATGGAGATGGGGAAGCCGCCGCTGCAGGCGGCCCTGGACGGCTCCCGGGAGGTGGCCTTCACCATCGTCTCCATGACCATCTCGCTGGCGGCGGTCTTCCTGCCCATCCTCTTCATGGGCGGGCTGGTGGGCCGGCTCTTCCGCGAGTTCGCGGTCACCATCGGCGCCTCCATCCTGGTCTCCGGGCTGGTCTCGCTCACCCTCACGCCCATGCTCTGCTCGCGCTTCCTGCGCCACGCGCCGCACGCCCGGACCCACGGGGCGCTCTACCGCTGGACCGAGCGTGGCTTCGAGGCCACCCTCCGCTTCTACGATCGCGGCCTCACCTGGTCGCTGGACCACCCCAGGAGCGTGGTGGCCTTCTCGCTCCTGGTGGCCGCGTCGATGGTGCCGCTCTGGGGCGCCGTGCCCAAGGGCTTCCTCCCCACCGACGACACCGGGCGCCTGCGCGTCTCCACCGAGGGGGCCGAGGGGACCAGCTTCGACGCCATGGTGCGGCTGCAGCGGGCCGCCGCCGCGCAGGTGGCCGCCCACCCGGAGGTGGAGCAGTTCATGTCCTCGGTGGGCTCGCGCGGCGTGGGCGGCGTCACCCAGGGCAACATGTTCCTCAAGCTCAAGGACCGCCATGAGCGGCGTCACGTCAACGCCATCGTGCCGGAGCTGCGGGCCAGCACCGGCCAGGTGGCCGGGCTGCGGGTCATCCCCACCGTGCCACCGCCCATCTCGCTGGGCGGCGGCGGGCGCGCCCAGTACACCGTCACGCTGCAGGACGCGGATCTCCCCAACCTCTACCGGGCCGCGCCCGGCTTCGAGCAGAGGCTGAGGGCGCTGCCCGACCTCTCCGACGTGACGAGCGACCTCCGGCTCGCCAGCCCCCGCCTCAAGGTGGAGATCGACCGCGACCGGGCGGCGCTGCTGGGCGTCTCGGCGCAGGCCGTGGAGGAGGCGCTCTACACCGCCTACGGCTCGCGCCAGGTCTCGCCCATCTTCGCGCCGGAGGACCAGTACCAGGTCATCCTGGAGCTGCTCCCCGAGCTGCGCGCCGACCCGCAGGCCCTCTCCTGGCTGCACGTCCGCTCGGCGAGCGGCAAGCTGGTGCCACTCGACGCGGTGGCGCGGGTGGAGCGGTCGGTGGGGCCGCTCACGGTGAGCCACGCCGGCCAGCTGCCGGCCGTCAACCTCGCCTTCAACCTGAAGCCGGGGAGCGCCATCGGCCCGGCGGTGGCCGCCATCGAGAAGACGGCGGCGGAGACCCTCCCGCCCACCGTGACCACCCGGTTCCAGGGCGCGGCGCAGGCCTTCCGCGACTCGCTGACCGGGCTCGGGCTGCTGCTGCTCATCTCCATCCTGGTCATCTACGTGGTGCTGGGCGTGCTCTACGAGAGCTTCATCCACCCCATCACCATCCTCACCGCCCTGCCCTTCGCCGGCTTCGGCGCCCTGGTGACGCTCTGGGCCTTCGGCGCGGAGCTCTCGGTCTACGCCTTCGTGGGCGTCATCATGCTGGTCGGCCTGGTGAAGAAGAACGGCATCATGATGGTGGACTTCGCGCTGGAGCGGCAGCGCGCCGGCGTGGCGCCGCGAGAGGCCATCCACCAGGCGTCGCTGACCCGCTTTCGCCCCATCATGATGACCACCATGGCGGCCCTCTTCGGCACGCTGCCGCTGGCCATCGGCATCGGCGCCGGCGCCGAGGGGCGCCGCCCGCTCGGCCTGGCGGTGGTGGGCGGCCTGGTCTTCTCGCAGTTCCTCACGCTCTACGTGACGCCGGTCTTCTACGTGCTG
>JANNKC010000074.1:0-20661 GCA_031396105.1 Anaeromyxobacter sp. | reverse complement strand
TTTGCCGGCCTATACGGCATCGCGATCGCTGCTACCGCCATGCTGTCGATGACAGGCATCATCGTCGCGCTCGACGCCTACGGCCCGATCACCGACAACGCCGGCGGCATCGCCGAAATGTCGGGATTGCCGGATTCGGTGCGCGCAATTACCGATCCGCTGGACGCCGTTGGCAACACCACCAAGGCCGTGACCAAAGGCTACGCGATCGGCTCGGCGGGACTCGCGGCACTAGTGCTGTTCGCTGATTACACGCATGCGCTCGAAGCGGCAGGCAAGTCGGTTACGTTCGATCTCTCGAACCATTACGTGATCATCGGCCTGTTCATCGGCGGTTTGGTGCCTTATCTGTTCGGTTCCATGGCGATGGAAGCGGTCGGCCGCGCCGCCGGCTCGGTAGTGGTCGAAGTGCGCCGCCAGTTCAAGGAAATCGAGGGCATCATGGAAGGCACCGCCAAGCCCGATTACTCAAAAGCCGTCGACATGCTGACCGTGGCGGCGATCAAGGAAATGATGATCCCGTCGCTGCTGCCGGTGCTGATACCGATCGTGGTTGGCGTAGGCTTTTCCTGGCTCGGCGGGCCTGATGCAGGCGCCCAGGCGCTCGGTGGAGTGCTGATGGGCACCATCGTTACTGGATTGTTCGTAGCGATCTCTATGACGACTGGCGGTGGCGCATGGGACAACGCCAAGAAATACATCGAAGACGGACACCACGGCGGCAAAGGTTCCGAAGCGCATAAAGCAGCCGTTACCGGCGACACCGTCGGCGACCCCTACAAGGACACCGCCGGCCCGGCGGTCAACCCGCTGATCAAAATCATCAATATCGTCGCGCTGCTGATCGTGCCATTGCTGTAATGAAATACTCGTTTGAAGACCGCAAAGTCGTCTGTAAAGGCGACTACTGGATTGCGCCTAACGCCACCGTCATCGGCACGGTAGTGCTCGAAAACAATGCCAGCGTTTGGTTCAACGTCGTGACCGCGCCCGGCACCGGCGAGCTCGGGGCGGTGCGTCAGAGCCCGCAGCTGGTGGCCGCCTCGGCGGCCGGCGGCCCCTCCTTCGACATCGGCAAGGAGCTGGCGGACGAGCTCGACGGGGTTGGCGGCGTCGCCACCGAGGAGGAGTTCCAGTACTCGGTGGAGGACGTCTTCAACCAGTTCAAGAAGGGCGTGGCCGAGACCGTCAAGGCGGAGGACTCCGACACCCACTACGACCTGGGCATCGCCTACAAGGAGATGGGGCTGCTCGACGACGCGGTCCACGAGTTCGAGACCGCCACCAGGGGCAGCAACCGGAAGAAGGAGGTCGACGCCCTCTCCATGGTCGGCCTGTGCCGCATGGAGCAGGGCCGGGTCAAGGACGCCATCGAGGCGCTGCGCCGCGCGCTCCGCTCCGACCACCTCACCAGGGACGCGTCCAAGTCCATCCACTTCGACCTGGGCATCGCCTTCGAGGCGGGCGGCCAGCCCGAGGTGGCGCTCTGGTACCTGCAGAAGGTGGTCAAGGCGGACGCCGGGTACCGGCAGGCCGGGCAGCGGCTGGCCGCGCTCGGCGGCGGTCCCGGCAGGCCGCCGGCCGACGAGGCCGGGGCGCCGCAGGCCTCCCCCAGGCCCATCTCCGCGCCGGCCTCGGGCCCGTCCGCGGTCACCCGCCCGGCCGCCCTCGGCGCCGGGCCGAAGAAGAACATCGGTTACCTCTAGACTGGGATCGCCGTGAACTACCTCGAATACTACGAGCTCGCCCAGGAGCCCTTCTCCAACGCGCCGGTGTCGCGCTTCTACTACGGCTCGGCGCAGCACGGGCAGGCGCTGATGCGCCTCACCCACGCCGTCTCCAACATGAAGGGGCTGGCGGTGCTGGTGGGCGACATCGGCGCCGGGAAGACCACCCTGGCGCGGCGCATGCTCGACAGCCTGCCGGAGGAGGAGTACGAGGCCGCCCTGCTGGTCATCATCCACTCCGGCATCACGGCCAGCTGGCTCCTGCGCCGCATCGCGCTGCAGCTCGGGGTGGAGGCTCCGGCCGAGGAGAAGCTGGCGCTCCTCTCGCAGCTGTACCAGCGCCTGGTGAAGATCTACGAGCAGGGCAAGAAGGCCGTGGTGCTCATCGACGAGGCGCAGATGCTCGCCTCGCGCGAGATCATGGAGGAGTTCCGGGGCCTGCTGAACCTGGAGGTGCCGGAGCGCAAGCTCCTCTCCTTCGTCTTCTTCGGCCTGCCGGAGCTCGAGGAGAACCTCAAGCTCGACCCGCCCCTGGCCCAGCGGGTGGCGCTCAAGTACCGGCTCGAGCCGCTACGCCCCGAGGACACCGAGGCCTACGTGCGCCACCGCCTGCGGCTGGCCGGCGCCAGCCGCGTCCCCTTCCTGGCGCAGGCGCTGGAGCGTGTCCACGCCCACAGCCGCGGCACGCCGCGGCTCATCAACACCATCTGCGACAACGCGCTCTTCGAGGGCTTCGTGGCGCGGACCCGGGAGATCGACGACAAGGCGGTCGACCGCGTGGCGCGCGACCTCGGCCTGGAGGCGCCGCCGCCCCAGGCTCCGGCCGTCGAGGAGACCCGGCACGCCACGCGCACCCGCATCGACCTCTCCGACATCGACCGCTACCTCGAGTCGCTCACTCGCTGACGCCCGCCCGCCGCGCCCTTGGCGGCGGCCCGGCGTGGCGGGACAATCGCCCCCGTGAAGAAGCGGCGCCTCGCACTGGTCCTGCTCGTGGTGGTGCTGGCGCTGGTGGCCGGCACCGTGGCGGTCCTGCGCACCCGCTGGGCCGGCGACCGCGTCTGCGCCCTGGCCGCCGCGCGGGTGGAGGCCGCCACCGGCCTGCCGGTGACGGTGCGCGCCTGCCGCATCGAGCCGCTCTCGCTCCTGCTGGCCGTGGAGGGGCTGGTCATCGGGCCGCCCGCGGCCCCGGTCTTCACGGCGGACGCGGTGGTGGCGCGGCTCGAGCCGGTCCAGGGGTTCGGCCGGCGCGTCGAGCTCGCCGAGGTCTCGCTGGCCCGCCCGCGGCTGGTGCTGGCCGTACCCCGGGCCGCGGAGGGCGGCGCGCGCTGTCCGCCCGACCTGCTCGATCGGCTCGACGTGGCGCGCCTCACGGTGGCCGAGGGCGGCGCCGAGGTGGCCCTGCCGGGCGGCGGGCGGGTGGCGGTGGCCGGGCTGGGCCTCGACGCCCGCAAGGTGGAGGGCACCGGCTGGCGGCTCGGTCCGTCGCCGCGGCGCCTCCGCGTGGCGGCGGCCGCGGCCGAGGTGAGCGTGGCGGCGGCCGGTCAGGCCTGGCAGGTGACCAGGCCGGCGGTGGAGGGGACGGTGGCGCTCGACCTCTCCAGCCTCGAGCTGGCGCGCGCCGAGGCCCAGGTGGGCGGGGCGCACCTGGGGCTGCGCGGCACGGTGAAGACGCTCTGCGCGCCCAGCTTCGACCTGACCGCCACGGCGGAGGGCACGCTGCCCGCGCTGGTGGCGCTGGCCGGGGCCAACGCCGCGCCCTGGCAGGCCGACCTGGTGGTGGAGGCCCACCTGGCGGGCACGCCACGGGCGCCGCGGCTGGGCGGCACGGTCCGCTTCGAGCGGCTGCGCCATGGCCGCGACGTGGCCCCCGGGTCGGGCCGCGGCGCCTGGCGGTGGGCCGGCGACCGCATCGCGGTGGAGGAGTTCGAGCTCCCCTTCGCCGGCGGGCGCATCACCGCCACCGGCGCCGTCAAGCTGCAGCGCGACGCCTCCCTCGACCTGGCGGTGAAGCTGGAGGACGTGGAGCTGGGCGAGCTGCTGGAGCGCGTGGCCGTGCCCGGCGCCTGGGTCACCGGGCGCTTCGACGGCACCGGCCGCGTCACCGGCCCGGTGTGGCCCACCGCCATCGCCGGGGAGCTCGACCTCACGGCGCGAGGCTTCCGCTCGCTGGCCGGGCCGTGGCGCGCCGCCAGAGCCGGCGACTTCGCCTTCGTGGAGTTCGAGCGCGGGCGGCTGGCCGCCCCCTTCCGCGTCGTCAAGGAGGGGATCTTCTTCGACAAGGCGCGCATCGAGGTCGGGAAGGGGTGGGCCGAGCTCGACGCCGCCGTCCACTTCTCGGTGGCGCAGGGGTTCGAGGTCAAGGCCACCGGCGACGTCGACCTGGACGCCCTGGGCCACGTGGCCAGGCTGCCCTGGGGCGGGCGGGCGCTGCTGACGGCCCGGGTGGGCGCGGCGCCGTATGGCAACCCGCGCGCCGAGGCCAAGCTCAAGGTGGAGCGCTTCAAGTTCCTCACCCTCGACCTGGGCGCCGCCTCGGCCGATCTGGCCTACGGGCCGGACTTCGCCCTGCGGATCTCCGGCATCCAGGGGCAGCGTGGCCAGACCCGCTACGACGGCTTCGCCACCGTCGACCTGGGGCACCAGCCCATCCTGGTGACCGCCTCGCGCGTCACCGCGGCGGGGCGGCTGCGCGACCTCTTCGACGCGGTCATGGACTGGCTCCCCAAGACCAGGGTGCTGCGCGACGCCATGGACGGGCAGGTGGTGGAGGTGACGGCGCGGGCCACCGGCCGCGCCGCCGCGCTCGACGCCGACTTCGAGGGGACGCTCGGGCCGGGCGAGCTCCTGGGCCGGCGCTACGACGGCGGCCGCCTGGCCGGGCACGTCACGGCCGCCGCCGAGACGCGCTTCGATCGGCTCGAGCTGCAGTACGGGCCAGGCACGGTCTCCGCCACCGGGCGCTTGACCATGGCGCCGCCCTTCCCCTGGGACCTCCAGGTGGCGCTGGCGGGCGTGCCCGCCTCGGCCCTTGGGCTGCCCGGTGGAGCGTGGGGAGGATCGCTCTCCGGCTCGGCCGCGCTGGCGGGCAGCTACGAGGCGCCCGACGTCCACTTCGCCGTGAACGGCGACGCGATCTCGGTGCGCGGCGCGGCGCTGGGTACGGTGCAGGCCGGCGGCACGGTGGTGGGGCGCAAGGTCCTGGTCACCGGGGGCGCCGACGGCGTGCGCTTCACGGGCGACGCGCGGCTGGAGGGGCTCCTCCCCTTCCACGCCCAGGCCGAGCTCCGGCTGGAGGACGCGCAGCGGCTCTGGCCGGGCGGGCCGCCGGCCGGGCTGAAGGCGGCGGTGGAGGGGCTGGCCACCGCCGAGGGGGAGCTGGAGAACCTGAAGGCGGCGCGCGCCAGCGTCCGGCTGGAGCGGCTGGCCGCCGGCTACCTCGATCTCAAGCTCGAGAACGCCGGCCCGGTGGAGCTGGCGCTGGACGCCGGGCGGCTCACGGTGGGGCGCTTCGCCATCCGTGGCGCCAACACCGAGTTCTCGCTCTCCGGCGCGGTGGGGGCCGCCGGCGAGCTCGACCTGGAGGCGCTGGGCTCGCTCGACCTCCGGCTCCTCACCGGCGTGCTGCCGGCCCTGCGCCGGCCCCACGGGCGGCTGGCGCTGGAGGCCCATGTGGGCGGGACCGCCGAGTCGCCGGTGCTGCTCGGCGACGGGCGGCTCGACGAGGGCGGCTTCGTGCTGCGCGGCGGGCAGGCGGCCTTCGAGGGGCTGCGCGGCGACCTGGCCTTCTCCCAGAACAGGGTGCTCTTCGACGCCCTGGACGCCCAGGTGAACGGGGGCCGGGTGCGGCTGGCCGGCGAGGTGGAGCTGGCCCGGCTGGTCCCGGCGCGCCTGCGGGTGGAGGCCCAGCTCGACGAGGTCCCTGTGGCCGTGCCCGCCTACCTCCCGGCCACGCTGACCGGGCGGCTCGAGGCGGCCGGCACGCTCGACGAGACGGTGGTGACGGGGCGGCTCCACGTGGTGCGGGCGCGCTACACCGAGAACGTCGACCTCGAGAAGAACATGTACGAGCTGCGGCGCCGCCGGCCGGTGCCGCCCCGGGCCTACGACATGGCGGGGGAGTGGCTGCGCTTCGACCTGCAGCTGGCCGTGGACGGCGACGTCCGCGTGGAGAACGACCTGGTGCGGGGGGGCATGCGCGGCGAGCTGACCCTGACCGGCAGCCTGGCGGCACCCGGCCTGCTGGGGGCGCTGGCCATGACGGAGGGGAGCCGCGCCATCTTCCGCGGCAACGAGTTCGCCCTGAGCCACGCCGTGGTCGACTTCACCGAGCGGCACCGGGTGGAGATGGGGCTGGACGTTCACGGCGAGGCGCGGGTCACCGACTACCAGGTCTTCATGCACCTCTTCGGCACCATGAGCGACCCGCAGGTGACGCTCACCAGCACGCCGCCGCTCTCGCAGCCCGACATCATCACGCTGCTCTCGATGGGCTTCACCCGGCGGGACACGCCGCTCGGCAAGGGCACCCAGGGGCTGGCCACCGCCGCCGCGGCCCAGGCGCTCTTCGCGGCCTCGGGCCTCGACGAGCAGGTGCGCCGCTTCCTGCCTCGCGGCGGCCCCCTGCGCGACATGTCGGTGCGCATCACCAGCGTCTACTCCGAGGCGAACCGCCAGGTGGAGCCGCGCGCCGAGTTCGAGTCGCGGGTCTGGCGCGACCGGCTGCGCCTGCGCTTCCAGGCGCCCCTCTCCGGATCGGGCGGGCAGCGGGCCCAGGCCGAGCTCCGGCTGGGCGATCACACGGCGCTCCAGTACCAGTTCGACAGGGAGAGGCCGGACGAGGCGGGCGACCACGGCCTGGATCTCAAGCTGCGCTGGGAGTGGACCGAGTGAGCGGTCGTCGCCTCGCCGCGCTCGCGCTCCTGCTCGTGCTCCCGGCCACCGCCGCGGCCGCGCAGCCCGAGCGTCGGGCCGAAGGCCCGGAGTCGAGGGGGACCCCGACCGACGCCCAGCCACGCCGCGCCGCCAGCGTGACGCTGGTGATGCCGCCGGAGGAGGACCAGGCCGCCGCCACGGCGCTGCTGGCGGTGGCGCGCGGGGCGCCGGTCACCTCGCGCGACCTCAGGCGCACGGCGCAGCGGCTCTACCAGGGCGGCCGGTGCCGCAACGTGGTGATCCGCGAGGCCGAGGCGCCGCCGCCTCCGGGCGAGACCGGGCGCTGGGTGGCGCTGCAGGTGACCTGCCAGCCGCACTGGCTGCTGGGTCGCCTGGCCGTGGCGCTCGACGGCCCTTCGCCCCTCACCGAGGCGGCGCTGCGCGCGGCGGCGGCCCTCGAGCCGGGCACGCCGGTCGACGAGGCCGACCTGGCGGCGGCGGCCGAGCGGGTTCGGGCCGCGCTGCGCCGGCGCGGTCTTCGCGGGGCGCAGGTGGAGGTCGCCCTGGAGGGCGGAACGACCGGGCTGGCCATCCTCCGGGTGCGGCCGGGCCCGGCCACGCGGATCGCCGAGGTCAGGCTGCTCGGGTCCGGCGAGCTCGAGGGCGGGCTCAAGGGCCATCTCGCCCTCGTGCCCGGCGCCGTGCTCGACGACGAGCGGCTCGCCGCCGACCTGGCGGCGCTTCGAGCCGCGCTCCACGCGGCGGGGCGCTGGCGGGCGCGGGTCGGGGCGCCCGTGGTGCGCGACGGTCCCGAGGGCGCCGCGCTGGAGGTGCCCGTCGATCCAGGGCCGCGGGTCAGGGTGCGATTCCGTGGGGCCGCCGCCTTCACACCCGCCGAGCTGAGGGCCCAGCTCGGCCTGGAGCAGGGCCATGCCTTCGACGCGCCGGCCATCGACGCGGCGGCCGACCGGCTGCGGGCCTTCTATCGCGCCCGCGGCCACGCGGCGGCGCGCATCGAGCCGGAGGAGCGCCCGGCAGGCGCCGACCTGGAGGTCATCTTCCACGTGGACGAGGGGCGCGCCTATCGGCTCACCCGGGTGGCATGGGAAGGGGCCGGGTGGCGCAGCGAGGCCGAGCTGCGGGTCCGGCTCCAGGCCGCCCTGGAGGAGGAGCTGGGGCGCGAGCAGACCACGCCGGCCGCGGAGCAGGCGCGCGCCCTGGCCGCCTCGGTGCCCGGCATGCCCCCGCCCCGCGAGCCGCCGGCTGCGCTGCCGCCCGGCGGTTACCTCGACGAGGTGGCGTTGGAGCGCGCCGCGGATCGGCTCGTCGACGAGTACCGGGGCGACGGCTTCCTGGAGGCGGCGTTCCTGGGCTGGAGCGCGGACTTCGACGCGCGGCGGGGCGAGGTGGGGGTCACGCTGCGGCTGCGCGAGGGGGCGCGCACCACGGTGGAGTCGATCGGCTTCGAGGGGCACGCCCAGGTGCCGCTGGCCGACCTGGCCCGCGAGGCCCGGCTCTCGCCCGGAGCGCCGCTGGACTACCAGCTGGTGGAGGCCACCCGGGTGGCCCTGCTCAAGCTCTACTTCTCGCGCAGCTACATCTACGCCCGGGTGGAGGCGCGCGAGCAGGTGGATCCGCTCACCCACCAGGCGCAGCTCCGCTTCGTGGTGGACGAGGGGCCGAGGGTGCGGCTGGGGCGCATCCTGGTCACCGGCAACGCGCGCACGCGTGACGACGTGGTGCGCCGCTCGCTGGAGGTGCAGGAGGGGGCGCTCCACGACCCGGAGGCCATGGCGCGCAGCCAGGCCGCGCTGCTCAAGCTGGGGGTCTTCCGCTCGGTGGGGATCCGGCTGCAGGACCCCGAGCTCCCCGAGCCGATCAAGGATCTGGCGGTGGAGCTCTCCGAGCGTCCCTGGCAGTACCTGGCGCCGGGCGCCGGCTTCTCCATCGCCGACGGTCCCCGCCTCTTCCTCGAGTACGGGCGGCCCAACCTGCTGGGGCGGGCGCTGGAGCTGACGGCCCGCGCCAAGGTGAACTACCCGCTGCCGTGGCTGGGCCGCACCTTCGAGCCGGCCAGCCCCAAGAACACCATCGAGGGTCGCGCCGACGTGGGGCTGCGCGCGCCGCGCCTCGAGCTGCTGCCCGCGCTGCTGCGCTCCCCGGTGAGCGGCCGCATCGACTTCATCGGCGAGCGGCTGCGCCGCCGCGCCTACGACCTGGCCCGCGCCACCGGCATCCTGGGCGGCGACCTGTCGGTCACCAGCCGCATCACCCTCTCCCTCCAGTACGAGATCGAGGTGGACCGCATCGAGAAGACCGGCACCGGCGACCTGTTCACCCAGGCCGACCTGGAGCGGCTCCGCTTCGACCAGGGCACCACCACGCTCCACGCCCTGCGCCCCAGCGCCACCTTCGACTTCCGCGACAACGCCACCCACCCGCACCGGGGCTGGTTCGCCAGCGGCTCGGCCGAGGTGGCGCGCTCGCTGGGCGGCCCGGGTGGCCGCTTCCTCTTCTTCCAGGGCAGCCAGATCTTCACCAGCCTGGTGAAGCTCCAGGCCACCGCCTCCGGCTACCTGCCGGTGGGCGGCGCCACCGTGCTGGCCCTCTCGCTGCGCGGCGGGCGGGTGGTCCCGCTCGACGGACGCTCGCGCACCATCATCCCCAAGCGCTTCTTCCTGGGCGGGGCCGGCACCATCCGCGGCTTCGCCGAGGAGGAGATGATCCCGGATGACCTGCGCGGCAGCCTGGCCGAGGAGGGGCGCCACTGCGCCAGCTCGCTCTCCACGGCGGGTTGCACGCCGCGCGGCGCCGAGCTGGCGGCCGGCCGGACCGTGCCGAGCGAGGGGGGCGAGGCCTTCCTGCTCATCAAGGGCGAGCTCCGCCAGGCGCTGAGGGGCAGCCTGGAGCTGGGGCTCTTCGTGGATCTCGGCAACCTGTGGCTCGACCCCAGGCGCTACCGGCTGGTGGACCTGCGCCCCAGCGCCGGCATCGGGCTGCGCTTCATCACGCCGGTGGGGCCGGCGGCGCTCGATCTCGGCTTCAACCTCCAGCCGGACGGGCGGCTCAACGAGCGCTCCTTCGCGCCGCACTTCACCATCGGCCTGTTCTGAACCCCCTTCAGCCGCCCAGCCGGTCGTAGACCAGCCCCCAGCGCACGCCGCGGTCGGAGACGGTGAGCCGGTCGAAGCCGAGCAGCCGGGTGGCCTCGGCCACCACCACCGCTCCGGCCACGATGACGTCGGCCCGCTTCGGCTCCATGCCCGGCAACCGCGCCCGCTTCGCCAGCGGCAGCGCCGCCAGCCGCTCCACCAGCACCTCCACCTGGTCGAGGTCGAGCGTGGCCCCGTGCACCCGCTCGGCGTCGTAGGCCGGCAACGCCTGGACCACCGCCGCCAGGGTGGTGACCGTGCCGGCCACGCCCACCAGCCGCGCCCCGGCCAGGCCGCCCAGGCCGCCCAGGTCGGCCAGCGGGGCCAGCGCCTGGCGGGCCGCGGCGCGCAGCGTGGCCACGGTGGCGGACGAGATGGGGTCCTCCCGCACGTGGCGCTCGGTGAGCCGCACCGCGCCGACCTGCAGGCTCCGCCGGCCGCGCGGCGCCGGGCCGTCGCCGAAGGAGAGCTCGGTGGAGCCGCCGCCGACGTCGAGGACCGCCAGCGGCGCCGCGGGGGGAAAGGGGGGCGGGCCGGAGGGGCCGCCGAAGTCGCGCCAGGCGCTGCGCCAGACCAGGCGCGCCTCCTCGTCGCCGCTGATGATCTCCGGCACCAGGCCGGCGGCGGCCAGCGCCGCCTCGAAGAACTCGGCGCCGTTCGACGCGTCGCGCGCCGCGCTGGTGGCCACGCAGGCGATCTGGCTCGCGCCCAGCGCGCGGGCCTCGGCCGCGTACCCGGCCAGCACCCGCACCGTCTCGGCGATGGCGCCGGGGTCGAGCCGGCCCGACGCGTCCACGCCGCGCCCCAGCCGCGTGATCTCGGCCCGCTCGACCAGCGTGGCGATGCCGTCTTCCCGCCGCTCGGCCACCAGCAGCAGGACGGTGTTGGTGCCGATGTCGATGGCGGCGACGCGCTGGTCCATCGTCACTCCCGCGGGAAGGGGCCCCAGGCCGGCGTGGCCAGCTCGGCGGCCGCGGTGGCCGGGGCCTGCCGCTCGCCGCGCGGGTCCGAGATGACCAGCTGGGGGACGCCGCTCCGGTCGCTGGTGAAGGCCAGCAGGCGGCCGCTGGGCGCCCAGGTCGGCTCCTCGTTGGTCCGCCCCTGGTCCTGCGTGATCCGCTGGATCTTCCCGGTCTCCGGCGAGACCACGAAGACGTCGAAGACCTTGCGCTCGTCACGGGCCGTGAAGGCGATGAGGTCGCCGCGCGGGCTCCACTGGGGCGTCTGGTTGTAGTTGCCCTGGAAGGTGAGCCGGCGCTGCTCCGTGCCGTCGGCGTTCATGACGAAGAGCTGGGGCGTGCCGGCCCGGTCCGAGACGAAGGCCAGCCGCTTGCCGTCCGGCGACCAGGCGGGCGAGAGGTCCAGCGCGCTGGTGGTGGTGAGCCGGCGGGCGCCGGTCCCGTTGGCGCCGGCCACCCAGACGTCGGTGTCGGCGCCGTCGGCGGCCGTGAAGGCCAGGCGCGTCCCGTCGGGCGAGAAGGCGCCGCCCATGGCCACGTGGCCGAGCGGCAGCCGCCGGAAGCTCCGGTCGGAGAGCCGGTAGACCCACAGCTCGGGCCGCCCGCCGCGGTAGCTGGTGACCAGGATGCGATCGCCGTCCGGGTGCCAGGAGGGCATGAGCAGCAGGGCCTTCTCGGAGAGGAGCACCCGCGGGTTCTTGCCGTCGGCGTCGAAGAGCACCAGCTCGCGCGCCTCCTTGCTGCGGCGCACCGCCACCAGGTGGGTGCGAAAGACGCCCGGCTCCCCGGTGTAGTGGCGCACCAGCTCGTCCGCCATGCGGTGGGCCAGGGCACGCGGGTCGGGGGCGGTCAGGCTCCGCTGCAGCACCTCGCGCCCGGCGCGCACCTCGTGGAGCCTGAGGTCGGCGGCCAGGCCGGCCCCGTCGCGGCGCACCCGCGCCTTCACCAGCCCGTCGGCCCCCACGGTGGCCCAGCGACCGAACTTGATGGAGGGGGCGGCCAGCCCCTCCGCGGCGTCGGCCAGGAAGCCGCGCGGGTCCAGGAGCTCGAAGAGGCCGCACAGCGCCAGGTCGGCGCGCAGCACCGCCGCCGCCTCCTCGGCGGGGCGGCCGTCGCCCTCGGCCAGGAAGGCCGGCACGGCCAGGGGCAGCGGGCGGAAGTCGGGGGCGTCCACCACCACGGTGGGGCGGGCGGCGGCGGCGGCGAGCGGGGCGGCGAGGGCGAGCAGCAGGGCGAGGCGGCGCATGGAGTGGCCTTTCGGGCGGACGTCAGATCTTGAACAGCACCTCGAGCCCGGTGCGCCGGTAGAGGTCGCGCAGCGGGGGCGGGGGCGGGGGCAGGCGGGTCTCGCGCACGGCCCGCTCCAGCGCCTCGTCGAAGGCCGGGTTGCCGGACCGCCTGGTGAGCACGTAGCGGGAGACGCGGCCGTCGGCCTCGATGTGGAGCACCAGCGTCCCGGTCAGGAAGAGCCGCTCCCGGTCGCCGATGGTGGAGGGGAGCCGGTACCCCTGGCGCAGCTGGCGCACCACCAGCGCCAGGTACTCGTCCCCCTCGCCGGCCTCCGAGGCGTCGCCGTCCGCGGCCCCGTCGGCGCGGCCGGCCTGCAGCTCCTGCTTCATGTCGGAGAGGACGCTGGCCAGCCGGGCGCCGCCGGGCGTGCCGGGCTTCACGGCGGGGCCGGGCTTGGCGGCGGCCCTGGGGCTCGGCTGCTCCGAGGGAACCGCCACGGCCCTGGGCGACGGGGCGGGCGCCGCCTCGATCGGCGCGGGGGCCGGGGCCTCGGCGGCGGGCGGGGGCGGGGCCTCCTTTCGCGGCAAGAGCTCCTTGGGACGCGGCTCGCCGAGCCGGACCAGCCTGGCCTGGATGGGCTGCTGGCCGGGCTCGAGGGCCGGCCGCGGCCGTGCCAGCCCGGTCAGCGAGAAGACCGCCGCATGGGCCGCCAGCGACGCCAGCACCATGGGCCAGAGCCGGTCCGGGCGGCCGAGCGCGCTGGTGCCCGCGCCGCTCACCGCCGGCCGTCCTCCGCGGCTCCCTTCGGCTTGACGCGCTCCGGCTGCGGGTTGGTGATCATGCCCATGCTGGTGATGCCGGCCCGCTGCACCGCCGCCATGACGTCCACCACCACGCCGTAGGGCAGCGCCTTGTCGGCCATGAGGAAGAGCTCCTTCTCCTTCTGCGCGCGGCTGTTGGCGCGCAGGACCTCCTCCAGGCGCTCGGGCGGGACGCGGGCGGCCTCGTCGCCGCCGCCCAGCCAGAGCGAGCGGTCGGCCTTGATGGAGAGGACCAGCTTCTGCTCCGGCGCGTCGATGGCCTTGGCGCGCGTCTCCGGCAGGTTCACCTGCACGCCCTGCTGGATGAGCGGGGCCGCCACCATGAAGATGATGAGCAGCACCAGCATCACGTCGACGAGCGGGGTGACGTTGATCTCGGTGAGGGTGGTGCGGCCGCCGCCGCCCGAGGAGAGGGCCACGGCGTCTACCGTCCCGGGGTGAAGAAGTGGCGCCGCACGATGTTGAGGAAGTCGGAGGAGAAGTTCTGCATCTCTCCGTCGATGACGCGGATGCGCGAGACGAAGAAGTTGTAGGCCACCACCGCGGGGATGGCCGCGAAGAGCCCCACCGCCGTGGCGATGAGCGCCTCGGAGATGGGACGCGCCACGGTGGCCAGGTTGGCGTTGCCCATGCGGTAGATGTCCTGGAAGGCCCGCATGATGCCCCACACCGTGCCGAAGAGGCCGACGAACGGCGCGGCCGAGGCGGTGGTGCCGAGGAAGGAGACGCGACGCTCCAGCGCCGTCACCTCGGCGGCGGAGGAGCGCTTGAGCGCCCGCTCCACGTTCTCCAGGCCGCCCAGCTCCTCGCTCATCCCCCCCTCGCCGCCCTTCTGCTGCGTCACCTTGGAGAGCTCGACGTAGCCGGCGCGGAAGACGGCGCCCAGCGGCGAGGCGCCCAGCTGCTCGGCGGCCTGGTAGATGGCGTCGAGCCGCTTCGACTGCCAGAAGACGCCCAGGAACTTGGCGCTCTCGGCCTCGGCGCGCCGGAGCTGCAGGTGCTTCTTCACGATGATGGCCCAGGAGACGGCCGAGGCGGTGGCGAGCAGCAGGAGCACGCCCTGGCCCACCAGCCCGGCGTTGGAGATGATCTCGAGGTAGTCGATCCCCTCACCTGCGGCGGCGAGCGGGACGGGGAGGGCGAGGCGGGGCAGGGTCATGAGGTGGGAAGCCATGGAAAGGGTGAGGTTTTCTAGCATGAACGCGCCAGCCCGCCGATCCTGCCGCGCCACCGCCCTGGGCGGGTGTGCACGGGAGCCACGATCGTGGCGGCCCAGCGCCGCCGGGAGTAGGTTGGACCCGCCTTTCCGGCCTGAATTCGACCTGGCACACCGGTTGCTCAACCGTGGGCAGACCGGCCACACCCGCCCCGCCACCCGGAGGAACCGATGAGAACCCTCGCCCTGACCGCCGCCCTCGCCACCACCCTCGCCGGGACCGGCTGCATCGTCACCGCGTCGGACCCCATGCCAACCGGCACCGTGGACCTCTTCTGGCAGTTCGTCCGCACGGACTGGCTGGGGGCCACCTACAGCTACGACCCGGAGGCCGGCGCGCCGGCCGGAACCGGGTCCTGCGCCGAGAGCGGCGTCGATCGGGTCGCGGTCTCCTGGCCAAGCGGGAGCATCTCCGACCTGGAGTGCCGCCGACTCGGGACCCAGGGCGTGTCGCTCGACGGCATCCCGTCCGGCCTGACCACCTTCACCGTGACCGGCTACCGCGCCAGCCGCGCGCTCTACAGCTCGAGCGTGACGGTGGACGTTCCGTTCGGGTCGGCGACTGTCCCCCAGCGAGTGGTCGACGTGTTCGGCATCCCGGACCACCTCGACGTCTTCTTCGACTTCGCCGACGCCGGTGGCGGCATCATCGCGGGCGCGACCTGCGCCAACCAGGTCATCGACTTCTTCACCTTCAACATCTTCGACGGCGCCGGCACGCTCATCGTGAGCACCCAGATGTTCTCCGGGCAGAAGCAGCTCTGCACCGACCTCTCGCCGGGCCCGGGCGTGGCGCTCGACGCCATCGATCGCGACGTCTACACCATCCGCGCGCGCGCCTACGAGAACGGCGTGGCGGCCCCCATCTTCGACTCCTGCGACACGGTGTTGAACACCTCCGCCACCTTCTTCCACGATGGTCCGGACACGGGGGTCAACGGCTGGCCGGTGGTGGTGCTCTTCAAGTCCTGTCCGTAGCGTCCTGGCCGCAGGCCTCCTGCGGCCCGTAGCCAGGCGCGCCGGGCACCACGATGGCGTCGCTCCCCCGGGGCGGCGCCATCGGCGCGTCGGAGCCCAGCGCGCCGACGGCGGGCCGGGCTCGTGCCGCGTTCACCCGACGTCCGGCGAGCGTTCGACCGCGACCTCTGCGCCCAGCTCCAGCAGCGTGGCCGCCCATCCCGAGCCCTTCGACTCCGCCGCTGCGCGGCTACGCTCAGGGCAGGCGGAGTCGAGGGAGACCCCGAGCCGGCCCTCCAGCCCGCCGCGCGGCCGCGGACCGGTCGGACCTGGCGGCGCCGGACGCGGCGGCCCGCGCGGCGACCGGGACAAGCCCCGTTTCCCCCGCTTCGACAAGGAGCCCGCCCAGGCCTCGGGACCGCAGCTGCCCGCCGGCGAGCCTCCGCCCGCCCCGGAGTCGCCTTCGGAGGACGAGGGCACCTTCGCCGACATGCTGTCCGACGCCGGTGGCACGGCGCCCCGGCGGCGCCGCTTCCAGCCCGGCGAGAAGGTGGCTGGCAAGATCATCCAGATCGGCCAGGAGATGACCTTCCTCGACCTCGGCAGCGGCATGGCCGACGGCATGATCGAGACCCTCGAGCTGCAGGACGCCGAGGGCGTCGTC
Organism: Anaeromyxobacter sp.; assembly: GCA_031396105.1. Lineage (GTDB taxonomy): Bacteria > Myxococcota > Myxococcia > Myxococcales > Anaeromyxobacteraceae > JADKCZ01. The sequence goes on along the minus strand of JANNKC010000074.1, from coordinate 5,060 downwards.
ACCGCCCGCATCGACGACATCCTCGACGCCGTGGTGGTGAAGGGCGGCGACCGTGGCGTGCAGGTCTCCATCGGCCGCGCCAGCGCCACCTCCCGCGACCACGCTCGCGAGGCGGTCATGGCGGCCGCCGGCAACGGGCTGCCGGTGGAGGGGCTGGTCAAGGCCGTCAACAAGGGCGGCCTCGAGGTGGAGATCCAGGGCGTGCGGGCCTTCTGCCCCATGTCGCAGATCGACGTGCGCTTCGTGGGCGACGCCACCAGCCTCATCGGCCAGAAGCTCCAGTTCCGCGTCCAGAAGGCCGACGAGCGCGACGTGGTGCTCTCCCGCCGTGCCCTGCTCGAGGAGGAGCGGGCCGAGAAGGCGCGCGTCACCCGCCAGACGCTGGCCGCCGGCGCCGTCTTCGAGGGGACCGTCACCAGCGTGCAGGACTACGGCGCCTTCGTGGACCTGGGCGGCGTGGAGGGGCTGGTGCACGTCTCCGAGCTGGCCTGGGACCGGGTGTCGAAGCCCCAGGACCTCCTGAAGAGCGGCGACACGGTCACCGTGACGGTGCTCCGCATCGACGAGGACCCGAAGAAGGGCGAGCGCATCGCGCTCTCGGTGAAGGCGCTGACGCCCCGCCCCGAGCCCAAGCCCGCCGCGCCGGGCACCGAGCGGCCGGCCCGGCCGACCCCGCCGCCGCCGCCCAGGGCGGGCGACGTGGTGGAGGCCTCGGTGGACAAGATCGAGTCCTTTGGCCTCTTCGTGAAGTTCGCCGGAGGGCGCGGCCTGGTGCCGGCCTCCGAGACCGGCACGCCGCATGGCGCCGACCTGCGCCGGGCCTTCAAGGCCGGCGACGCCTTCCCGGCCCTGGTGCTCCAGATCGACGAGCAGGGGCGCTTCCGGCTCTCCAGGTCGGGGGCGGTGGACGCCGCCGAGCGGGCCGACGCCCGCGCCTACATGGAGACCCAGAAGCCCACGGGGGGCGGCAAGGGGTTCGGCACGCTGGGCGACCTCCTCAAGGCCAAGCTGGGGAAGGGCTGACCTCGGGGCACGATGCGAGCCGATCCGGGCGCCTCGAGCGCAGGCGACCGGAATGGAGAGCCGCGGCGTGGTGCCACCCGCGGAAGCGTCGGTCTGGGTACTGGATCCGGGGCCAGGGGGTGCGTTACCGTTCGCACCCCGTGCAGCCTCCGGACCGCAGGCCTCTTTTCACTCAAGCCGAAGTACGAGGATCCCGCTGATGGCCACCACCGCACCGACCACCCACGCCGCGCTCCTCCGCTGGGTGGACGAGACCGCCACGCTCACCAAGCCCGCGAAGATCCACTGGTGCGACGGGAGCGAGGCCGAGAGGAAGCGGCTCACCGAGGAGGCGGTCGCCGCCAAGATCCTCATCCCGCTCGACCAGAAGAAGTGGCCGGGTTGCTACTACCACCACTCCAACCAGAACGACGTGGCGCGCGTCGAGCACCTCACGGTCATCTGCACCCCGACCAGGGAGGAGGCCGGCCCCACCAACAACTGGATGGCGCCCGCCGAGGCCTACGCCAAGCTCTCCGCCCTCTTCGACGGCTGCATGAAGGGCCGCACCATGTACGTGGTGCCCTACATCATGGGCCCGGCCACCTCGCCCTTCTCCAAGGTGGGCGTCGAGGTGACCGACTCGGTCTACGTGGCGCTCAACATGCAGATCATGACGCGCATGGGGAAGGTGGCCCTGGATCGCCTCGGCGCGGACGGCGAGTTCAACAAGGGGCTCCACGCGGTGGCCGACTGCAGCCCGGACCGCCGCTGGATCTGCCACTTCCCGCAGGACAACGCCATCTGGTCGGTGGGCTCGGGCTACGGCGGCAACGCCCTGCTCGGGAAGAAGTGCCTGGCGCTCCGCATCGGCAGCTACCTCGCCAGGAACGAGGGCTGGATGGCCGAGCACATGCTCATCCTGGAGGCCGAGAGCCCCATCGGCGAGAAGCAGTACGTGGCGGCGGCCTTCCCGTCGGCCTGCGGCAAGACCAACTTCGCCATGATGATCCCGCCCAAGACCTTCGCCGGGTGGAAGATCCGCACCGTGGGCGACGACATCGCCTGGATGCGGGTGGGTGAGGACGGCCGGCTCTGGGCGGTCAACCCGGAGAACGGCTACTTCGGCGTGGCGCCGGGCACCAACCGGAAGACCAACCCGAACGCCATGGAGAGCGTCCGCAAGGACTCCCTCTTCACCAACGTGGCCCGCACCAAGGACGGCGACCTCTGGTGGGAGGGCTGGGACACCGAGGCCCCCGACGAGCTCATCGACTGGAAGGGCGACGTCTGGAAGAAGGGCTCGAAGGACAAGGCGGCCCACCCCAACAGCCGCTTCACCGCGCCGGCCGCCAACAACCCGGCCCTGTCGCCGTCGGTGGACGACCCCAAGGGCGTGCCCATCTCGGCCATCATCTTCGGCGGCCGCCGCTCCACCACCGTGCCGCTGGTGATGGAGGCCTTCAACTGGACCCACGGCGTCTTCCTGGGTGCCACCATGGGCTCCGAGACCACCGCCGCCGCGGTCGGCCTGAAGGAGGGCGTGCGCCGCGACCCGATGGCCATGCTCCCCTTCCTCGGGTACGACGCCGGCGCCTACCTGCAGCACTGGCTCGACATGCAGGGGCGCATCCCCAACCCGCCCAAGGTCTACCTGGTCAACTGGTTCCGCAAGGACCAGGCCGGCAAGTTCCTCTGGCCGGGCTACGGCGACAACATGCGCGTGCTGAAGTGGATCCTCGACCGCGCCGCGGGGCGCACCGGCGCGCAGGAGACGCTGCTCGGCTACACGCCGAGGGCCGGTGACCTCGACCTGACGGGCCTGAACGCCACGCCGGCGCAGGTGGCCGCCGCCACCACCATCGACCTCGGCGAGTGGCAGGCCGAGCTCGAGTCGCAGGCCGAGTGGTTCGACAAGCTCGGCAAGACCCTGCCGAGGCCCATCTCGCTGCAGCGCGACCTGCTCCTCGAGCGGGTCAAGGCCGCCCGCGCCGCCGGGTAGCTCGCAGCATGTGCACGCTCGCCGTGGCCCTGGGCGCCGACCGGCGCTGGCCGGTGGTGGTGGCCGCCAACCGCGACGAGCGGCTGGGGCGGCCCGCCGAGGGCTGGGCGCTGCGGGAGGGGCCGGGCGGGCTGCGCTACGCGGCGCCTCGCGACGCCGAGGCGGGCGGCACCTGGATCGGGGTGTCCGCCCGCGGCACGGTGGCGGCCCTCACCAACTTCCACGCCCCCTTCGACTGGTACCCGGACCCGGCGCGCCGCTCGCGGGGCGAGCTCGTGCCGCTGGCCCTGGCCCAGGCCGGCGCCGCCGCGGCCCGCGCCGCCCTGGCCGCGCTCGACCCCGCCGCGTTCAACCCGTTCCACCTGGTGGTGGCCGACGCGGACGGCGCCTTCCTCTGGTGGTACGACGGCGAGCGCTCGGCCATGGAGCCGCTCGGCCAGGGGCTCCACCTCGTCACCGAGGACTCGCCGCACGGCACGGGGCTGCGCGGCGAGCTGGTGCGGGCGCGCTGGCCGGTGGACCACTCGCCGGCCCGCCTCCGGGAGGTGCTGACGCTCCACGCCCCACCCCACCCGGCCGCCACCTGCATCCACCAGGACCCGCGCTACGGCACGCGCTCCGCCGCGGTGCTGCGCCTCTCGCCCGAGCTGGCCCACGCCGAGCTCCATGCCGCCGACGGCCGCCCCTGCACCTCGCCGCTGGAGGACCGCTCCTCGCTGCTGGCGGCCCTGGCTCGTTCCGGGTGAGCGCCGGGGCCGAAGGCCTTGACGCGGCGCCCCGGCCGCGGCAGATCGAGGGCGCCATGGGACTCTTCGACCGCATCACCCTCACCCGGCACGCCGCCCTCCCCCCGGAGGCCATCGACGTCACCGCGGCCAACGAGATCCAGCTCCTCTGGCCGGGCGGGAGGCAGGTGCTCATCCCGTCCAGGCGACTGCGCGAGATCTGCCCGTGCGCCGGCTGCATCGAGGAGTTCACCGGCCGGAAGCTGCTCGACCCGGCCAGCATCCCCGACGACATCCACCCCACCCAGATCGCGCCGGTGGGCAACTACGCCGTCCAGTTCACCTGGTCCGACGGCCACGACACCGGGCTCTACACCTGGCAGACGCTGCGCGAGGCGAGCGGCCTCGCCTGACGGGGGGCGGTGGCGACGGGGCCGGGCCGGGCTGGCCCCAGCGCCCGTCCCGCGCAGGGCCGGTGGGGCAAGCCGGCGTTCCCGGCCTGCCCCGTGTCAGGGCCTGGCGCCGCCGGCTATGGCCTCACCAGCACCACCTGCGACTCGTTCCTCACGTCCGAGTCGCGGTACTGGAGCAGCAGCCCGGTCTGTGACGGCGAGGCCGCGGCGCCGCCCGCCACCTCGGTGACCGTGAGCGTGGCCTCGGCGCCAGGCGGGATGCCGGCCTCCGGGAGGCCCGTCGCGGTGAAGCGCGGCGTCGAGGGCGTGTAGACCATGTTCTCGATGGCGTCGGTCAGGTTCCCGCTGAAGTAGTTGTCGAAGGCGTAGACCGAGAGGCTGAGCGTCGTGTCGGCGGTGGCGCCGATGGCGGCGAACGGCACCGTGAAGATGACGTTCGACGAGTTCAGGTCCGCGTCGTTGAAGAAGAAGGCCCTGGCCGCTCCGGCCGCCGAGCCGTCCGGGTTCAGCTTCACCACGAAGACCAGGTTCTGGCCGGTGGAGGCGAAGGTGCCGTTCTCGGCGTTGAACACCAGGTACTCCGGCACGCCGTCCAGGTTGGTGTCGACGTACACGTCGAACTCGGCCGGGTAGTTCGGGTGGGCGCGGCCACCGAAGGTGCTGATCCCGAACTGCAGGAATCCCGGATCGGGGACTCGCACGCCGACGGCGGCGAGATCGATGACGGCGAAGTTGTCACCCGGCTTCGGGAGGGCGGCCTTCGGGATCTCCGGGCTGGTGCCGGTGAGCGAGAAGAGCTCCACGATGCCGTCGGCGGCGCCCCGGTTCTCGATCTCCAGGGTCCCGCCCGCTCGCACCGAGCGGTCGGTGGCGAGGTCGGCCGCCTTGTGCGGCAGGACGTGCCACGGGAGGGTCAGC
>JANNKC010000347.1:0-11748 GCA_031396105.1 Anaeromyxobacter sp. | reverse complement strand
AGGTTCCTCGACAAAGAACGCCAGGCCCTGAGCACGTTCGTCCTGCCACCGACACGACCTCACCGCTCCTACCCGCGTGCGGTGAAAATCAAGATGAGCCACTATGATCGCAAGCGGCCCCTCACTAAGTGAACGGCATTGAGCGTAGGCGAGCGGAAGCGAGCCGAAGTCGAGGGGCGCGCCATGGACGAGGGCCGTGCCTCGACTTCGCGCCTGCTTCGCAGCCGCTACGCTCGGCACGACCGGTGTTTCCGAATCCGGCGCCGGCGCACCTTCTTCAGCCGGAGCGAGGAGAGCGTCCACCACCAGCGCATCGCCTCGGTGCGCATCGAGACCGGGCTGATCTGGGCGGGCCCCGTGCGGCAGCGCCCGCGCGCCGGCTGCGACCCCGGTGGGAGCGCCGCGGGCGGGCCGTCCTTCGTGCACATCGCTCACGCCGCCGGTGCGGTCTCGTGCGATCGCGCCGGCTGCCGCGCTCCCCATACGACCAGGTAGACGGTGATCGCGAGCTCCCCCGCCGCATAGAACGGCATCAGCACCTGCCCGGCGAGCGACTGATGGGCGGGGATGACGAGGCGGACGACCGCGAGCGCGACGTAGGCGGCGCCGTTCACGAGGAGCAGGTGGCCGATCCACCGCGGCAGGAAGCCCGACCGGGCGACCAGCCGGCCGAACGGGAAGAGCCAGAGCCCCCAGAACACCATGTTGACGCCCACCCCCAGGGTGCGCAGCCGGAGAAGGGCGTAGGCGAGCGCGTCGAGCTGCGGCTTCGTGAAGGGCGCGAGGAAGCCGGCCCCGCTCGACAGCACCAGCGGCGCGCCGAGGAGCACGATGTTCATCATGCCGAGGGCGACCGAGACGCCGACCAGCATCACCATCCGCCGCGCCAGCCCCCGGTCCACGGCGCGGAGCAGGTCCTCGAGCGCCAGGACGACCAGGAGGAAGATGACGCCCGTCGCGAGGCTGAGGAGGACCCAGAGCCGGTAGAGGAGCTCGTCGGCACCGATGTTGCGAAGCGTGGCCACCGCGTCGCCGAACACGAAGAACCGCCCCGGGAAGTACAGGAGCTCCAGCATCCCGGTCACCACCAGCGAGAGGTAGAGGAAGCCCGCCCTTCGCCCGGCTGCCCTGGTGGTCATCTGGGTCCTCCGGGAGGACGGCGATCCATCGGCGCCTGGGTGCCCATCCCGCTGCCTACGGAGCGCGCGGGCCCGTATTTCGCGCACCCTTCCAGGCGCCTTTCGATCTGAAGGACGCGTCGCCGTCACCTTGATGGAGCGCCGCCGCCCACGCGCCGGCACGGGCGCCAAGCCGCCGCCGTTCCAGAGGTCCCCTGGTTGGCCCGGCCGTTGCTCACAGGTTGGCCCATGAAGATCTTCAACGGAAACTGCAGCGTCCAGGGCGGCTACTACCTGTCCATCGGCTCCCTCTCCATCGAGGCCATCAGCGCCGGCGGTGGCACGCTCCCCGGCCCGCGCTGCGTGGAGTACGTGGCGGTCCCGTTCCCGGCCCTCTACCTGCTCGCGCCGGCCATCGGCCTCGCCTTCCTCGCGTCGATCCCGGCCGTCGGCTTCGCCTACCTGGCGCGTGCCTGGTTCTCGCACCGCAGCCTGGGCCGAGCGGCGACCGCCGCGGCGACCCATCCCGCCGGGTGACGGGACCGCCACCGGGTCCTGCTCGGACGCTCAGAGCAGCTTGTGCGGCATCGACTCGCGCCAGCCGCTCGGCGTGATGACCACGTAGTTGAGCTTGCGCTGCAGCTCCTTGATGGTCTTGGAGCCGGCGTAGGTGAGGCCGGAGCGGAGCCCGCCCACGATGTCGGCCATGATCTGGTCCTCGTCCTCGCGGTAGGGCACCGTGACGGCCACGCCCTCGGCCGTCTTCCACTCGGCGATGCCGCCGTGGTGCTCGTCGGCCACCTCGCGGCTGGCCATGCCGCGGTAGCTCTTGACCAGCTTCCCGGTGGCGTCCTGCACCGCCTCACCCGGGGTGGGGCGGGTGCCGGCCAGCAGGCCGCCCACCATGACGAAGTCGGCGCCGAAGGCCAGCGCCTTGACGATGTCGCCGGGGTAGCGCAGGCCGCCGTCCGCCACGATGGAGCGGTCGCAGCGGGCGCAGTCCTGGATGGCGGTGAGCTGCGGCACGCCGTGACCGGTCTTGATGCGGGTGGTGCAGACGCTGCCCGGTCCGATGCCCACCTTGATGACGTCGGCCCCCACCGAGGCCAGGAAGTCGGCGCCGGCGTAGGTGGCCACGTTGCCGGCCATGAGGCAGGCGTGCGGCAGGAGCCCGCGCAGCCGCTTCAGCGTCTTGCCCACGTACCTGGCGTGGCCGTGGGCCACGTCGACCACGAAGTGGGTGGCGCCGGCGTCGCGCAGCGCCTCGGCCCGCTCCAGCTCCTCCTCCGAGGTGCCCACCGACACGAAGACCGGGCCGGTGCAGCGCCGGTACTCGGCCACGTTGCGCTCCACCGTCATGACGCGGTGGAGCACGCCGATGCCGCCCTTGGCCGCGATGAAGTTGGCCATGGCCGACTCGGTGATGGTGTCCATGTTGGCCGTCATGACCGGCAGCTTGAGCGAGAGCTTGCCGGTGCGATCGGTCACCGAGACGTCCACGTGCTGGCGCGACTCGTAGTGGTTGTAGGCGGGGATGAGGAGGATGTCGTCGAAGGTGAAGGCTTCGCGCATGGAGGAGCAGGAGGCTGCTAGGCCGTGACCGTGCGGATGGCCGCCAGGACCTCGGGGAAGATGGCCTCGGCCGACCGGGACCCGCCGATGAGCTTCACCTTCCCGGGCGGGAGCTTGGAGAGCTCCTCGAGGTAGATCTGGCGCTGCCGACCGAGGTCGGCCTGGGTGAAGTGCGGGGCCAGCGAGGCGCCCAGCTCGCGCGCCGCCGTCTCGGGCGTCACGTCCACGAAGACGGTCAGGTCCGGGCTCACCTCGCCGGCCGAGGAGAGGCCGCGGGCGCGCGCCTCCAGCACGTTGAGATCCTCGCGGAACCAGTCGTGCCCCTTGAGCGCGGCGTAGGCGATGGAGGAGAGCGTGAAGCTCTTGCAGAGCACGATCTCGCCCTTGGCGAGGTGGTCGCGGCTCACCGAGGCCACGCGGGCGCGCCCGGCCAGCTCGAAGAAGAAGTCCGGCTCGAAGCGGCCGTAGCGCCAGCTGCCGTCCAGCTCGCCGACGCCCATGAACTGGGCGCGGCCGCTGTCCGGGCTGTCGATCTGGTAGACGACCCGCCCCTGCTTCACCAGGGCGTCGCGCAGCTGGTTCACCAGGTCGACGATGAGCCGACCTGAGCCGTAGATCCCCTCGAAGACGACGAGCTTGCCCTGCTCCATCTCGCGTGAGCCTCTCTCGCGCCGGTGGTGGAGTCGCGGCGCGGCGTGGGCCGGCGCGGTGGCGCGAGCGGATATTAGCTCCGGCACGCACCGCAGGCTGCACCAAAACGACTGGACCGGTCCGGCGAAGCGGCGTGACGCCGTTTGCGCGCGCACTTTGCGCGACCGCGGGCCGTGGCTCGGCGGTCCCGCGTGGGACCACCCTCAAAGGGGTCCAATGGGCGGGGCGCGAATGGAGTCGTCCAATCCGGTCTAGAGGATGGCCTTGAGCGCCTCGGCGGTGGTGGCGCGGCGCTGCTTCTCGAGCTCCCTGGGATCCACGTCGACGTGCTTCTCGTCGGGCGTGACCTTGAAGAGTGGCTGCCCCTTCTGCACGATGGTCCCCTCGCCGCCCTGGATGACGATCTTGTCGAGCGTCCCGGAGAAGGTCGCGCGGACCGTGTTGAACATCTTCATCACCTCGATGATGTAGAGCGCCTGCCCCTTGTCGAAGTGCATGCCCTCGGTGACGAAGCGCGGGCGGCCGGGCGCCTCCTGGCCGTAGTACATGCCTCCGCTGACCGCCACGATCTCGTCCGCCTTGGTCACCGGCGGCGGGACCAGCACCTTCTTCATGCGGGTCTGCAGGTCCGGATCGCCGAGGTAGGCGGGGATGGTGACGTCGAGGTTCTCCTCCACCTTGAAGTCGAAGAACTTCACCTTCTCGGCGATCATGAAGAGCAGGCCGAGCAGCTCGTTGCCGGCCGAGAAGCCGCGGTGCGCGGCACGGATGCGCTCCCAGGCGGGCGCGTCGTAGCCGCCCTGCGGCGCCTCGCTCTCCAGGATCTTGTCGAGCTTGAAGAACTCCTCCTTCTCGAGGCCGAAGGTCCCGCGGAGCTCCTGGTAGAAGCGGATGGCCCGCTGCAGCAGGTCGTTGTCGTGGCCCCAGATCACCTCGGCGGCGGGCGCCTTCGGGTCGTGGGCCATGTTGAGGTAGGTGTAGGTGTCGTTGAGGACGCCGAGCGGGTTGCGCAGCCAGACCAGCCGGCCCTTCTCCAGCCGGTAGTTGCGGCGGTTGAGGCTGAGCCAGCCGGCGAAGAGGTGCGGGTCCTCCAGCAGCCGCTCCATGGGGCGCGTCAGCAGCGTGCCCTTGCGGTCCAGCACCTCCGAGGTGGCCTTGCCGACCGAGGGATCGTCCGGCGCCTCGGCGGCGGCCCTCCTGGCGTAGGCCTTCTTCATCTCCAGGAAGGCGTAGACCGTGTCGATCCGGTTGGCCTCGTCCTTGAGCTGCCCGACCAGCGTCAGGTAGGGGACCACGAAGCGGGTGGTCGGCTTGGCCATGACGTTCTGGCCGATGAACCAGTTGACCAGGCCGTAGTGGAACTCGAGGTTGGTGGCCACGTTCTGGCCGCGCAGGCTGGTGGTGCCGAGCACCCTGGAGAGGTGCAGGTAGCTCTCCAGCCGGTCCTCGCCCTTGGTGAGCAGGAGCGCGATGTTGGAGTCGTAGGCGCCCGCCACCCGGTACCGCATGAACATGCCGGTGTCGGGGTTGACCAGGCTGATGCCCTGGTCGTCGCGGATCTCTCCCTCGATGGGCTTCGACCAGAAGCGGATGACGCCGCCGGCGTGCGGCGAGAGCGAGGCGTCGGTGGCGTTCAGGCGGGCCTCGGCGGAGGCGGCGAAGCGCGGAAGCCGCTCCGGCTTGGGGAGCCGCTGCTTGTGGCGCGCCAGCAGCGCCATGGCCTCCACCAGGGACTCGACGACGAAGAAGTCGCCCTGGTCCTTCGGGTTGGTGAACTTGAGCCCGTAGCAGAGCTCCGAGACGCGGTGCTCCACCTGGATGCGGGTGTTCACCTCCATGAAGTAGTAGCGATCGCGGTCGACGATGCACTCGAAGGTGGAGGCGGAGTCGAGCCCCACCGCCACGCCGAAGCGGGCCGCGTCATCCTCCATGCGCTTCAGGATCTGCAGGTCCACCGCCAGCGACTTCGCCTCGGCGGCCTTGCCGGCCTTCTCGGCGCGGGCGATGGCGGCGGCCAGGCCCTCCTGCGTCACCGAGACCTCCAGCAGCTTCTGCTCGTGCATCTGCAGCGAGCAGTCGCGGCCGCCCAGCGTGACGCACCACTGCCCGTTGCCGAGCAGCTGGATCTCGTTGTGGCGGGTCTGCTCGATGTTGAGCTCGACCAGGACGTTCTTGTTGTCGCCCACGCCGGTGGCCTTGACCTCGTTGAGCACCTCGCGGGTCAGGGCCGGCGCCTCGGCCGCCGCGGCCTCGACGGCCTTGGCGTCGGGGTTGGCGAGCGTGAGCAGCGAGCCGCCCAGGATGCGCTGGCCCTTGCCGCCGCCGCCGCCGATGGCCTTGAGGCGCACCCGGCTCTGCGGGTGGCTCCTGAACATCTCGGCCACCTCCCGCTGCACCTGCAGCCCGAGCTCGTCGATGGTGTAGAGGTCGAGCCCCTTGGCGTAGGAGGCCATCAGGACCTGGTCGGCCAGGTCCTCCAGGCTCCGCGTCTCGTCGGCCAGCACCTTCCGGTCCACCGTGAGGTCGTTGGCCTGGACCAGCGCCAGCAGCGCGGCGCGGGTCTTGTGCTTGGTCACCATGGTGCGGGCGGTGACGTTGTTGATGCCGGGGGTGACGCTGACCTTCACCTCCAGGGCGGTGCGCTTGGCCTCGTCCTTCTTGCCGGCGCGGGCCTGGGTCGTCGAGTTGGGGCCGATGAACTTGAGGCCGGCCCTCTCGATGGTGGCCACGAACTCCTCGTCCTCGGCCATGAAGCCGTACCCGGCGAAGACCGAGTCGTACCCGTTGTCATGGGCGATCTGGACGATCTGGTTCATGCGCTCGACGCGCTCCTCCTTGGAGGCGCCGCTGTAGTCGGGCACGCGGTGCACCCGGCTGGTGTCGGTGAGCTGCCGGAGCTCCGGCGCCAGCGCGTTGGGGTAGATGATGGAGTCCTTCTCGGAGAGCAGGATCCCGTAGTGGGTGATCCCCATCTCCCCGAAGACATCCATGGCCTCCTTGCGGATGGGGCCGCGGCAGACGATGAGCGGCTTGAGGTCGGTGCAGGCGAAGGAGCGCACCCACTCCGAGGCCGCCAGGCCGAGGCGGCGGTCGCGGTGGATGAGCGGGTTGTGGCGGTACAGGTCGGTGGGCTGGGCCATCGGTCTCTCTCTCGAACGCAGGATACCGTGCGGGGGTGGGCTGGCCTGTGGCTCAGTGGAACTCGCGCTGCGGGCCGGACATGGCCGACGGCTTGTAGTGCCGCATGAGCAGGTTCATGTTCTCGCCCAGCGCCTTGCGCAGGTCGGTGGGCATGACGATGGACGAGATGGAGCCGAGGGCCAGGCCCTCCTTCGGGTTCATCAGCTCCCGCTCGTAACGCTGGTTGAGCAGCGCCTCCTGCGCCTTGACCCAGTCGGCCGCCTCCTTCTCGGCGTCCTTCTTGGCGGCCGCGCCGTCCATGCCGGCGGCGGTGCGGGTGGTCAGCCCCTTCTTCACCATCTCGGAGACCGCGCCGCGGATCTTGCGGACCTCGTCCTTGTAGACGAACTCCTTGCCGGCCGGCCCCATGACGGCGAGGCGCGTGGTGGGCAGCGCCAGCACCAGGTCGGCGCCGGTGGGGTAGTTGTTGTACGAGGCGTAGGCGCCGCCGAAGGCGTTGCGCAGGATGAGGAGGATGCGCGGGGTGCGCACGTCGACGATGGCGTCGAGCATGGAGCGTCCCGCTCCCACGATGCCGCGCGCCTCCTGCTCGCGGCCCGGCAGGAAGCCGGTGGTGTCCTCCATGAAGATGATGGGGATGTTGTAGATGTTGCAGAAGCGCACGAACCTGGCGATCTTGAGCGCGGTGTCCACGTCGATCTGGCCGGAGCCGACGGCGCTGTTGTTGGCCACGAAGCCGACCACGTGGCCGCCCAGGCGGCCGAAGGCGGTGATCGCCTCCCGGGCGCGTTCGGGCTGCAGCTCGAAGTAGTCGCCGTAGTCGCACACCTGCTGGATGATGACCGACACGTCGAACGGCGTGTTGAACCCGCTCGACGAGTTGAAGGCCTTCTTCAGCAGGGTGTTGATCTCCCAGGTCTTGCGGTCCAGCGGGTCGCTGGTGGGCTGGAAGGGGGCCAGCGTGTCGTTGGTGCCCGGGATGTACGAGAGCAGGCGGACCGCCTGGCGGAGCGCGGCGAGCTCGTCCTGCACGGTGAGGTCGGCCACGCCGGAGGCGCCGTGCACCTTGGGACCGCCCAGCTCCTCGGGGGTGATGTCCTCGCCCAGCACCGACTTCACCACGCCCGGGCCGGTCAGGCCGAAGAAGGTGTCCGCCGGCTGGATGACGAAGCTGCCCTGGCGGGGCAGGTAGGAGCCGCCGCCGGCGTTGAAGCCGAACATGCACATGATGGAGGGCACCACGCCGCTGATCTTGCGGAGCGCGGTGAAGGCCTCGGCGTAGCCGTCGAGGCCGCCGACGCCCGCCGGCACGTAGGCGCCGGCCGAGTCGTTCATGCCGATGAGCGGCATGCCCTTCTCGCCCGCCATGCGGAAGAGCCGGGCCAGCTTGTTGCCGTTGGTGGCGTCCATCGAGCCCGCGCGCACCGTGAAGTCGTGGCCGTAGACCGCCACGTCGCGGCCGTTGATGTCGAGGATGGCCGTGACCAGCGAGGCGCCGTCGAGGTTCTTGCCCCAGTTCTGGTAGAGGACGTTGGGGTCCTTGGGCGAGAGGACCTTGAGCCGCTCCCAGACCGTCATGCGCTTCTTGAAGTGCTGCTTCTCGATCTGGTCGATGGGGACCGAGTGGATGGGGCGCTGGATGAGGTCGTACCCCTCCTTCATCGCCTCCTCGTACGGCCCGTGCGCGCGGGAGATCTCGCCGGGGATGTTGAACTCGACCTTCTCGAGCCGCTCGAGCGGGTTCGTCAGGTTCGGTTTGATGGCCTTGGTGGACATGGGCTCGACCCTCGCTGAGACGGTGGTGATTCCCGAGTTCGAAGCGTCCCGCGTCGCCAGGGCTGCCGGAGGCGAGACCTTAATGTCGAGCGGATAGGTCAATTAACCCGCGCGCTTGCACCGATGTGACCTGCGATGGAAAGGGACGTGCATCCTGACAAGGCGCGCGGCGCGAGGCAAGGCCTTCGGGTGAGCGGCTCGACGATCTTCGGGGACTGCTGGCCTACCGGCCACCCCGGGGCTCCGGCAGCGCGGTGTCGAAGACCACCCGCTCGCTCAGGGCGTCGCGCGTGCGCATCCGCACGATGTTCACCAGCAGGGTCGGACCGGGCGGCCCGGGCTGCCAGCCCACCACCTCGACCTCGAGGTCGTGCACCACGGTGCGCCCTGGGTTGCTGCGCACCAGGTGGCGCGCCCCATCCTCGGAGAGCCGCAGCATCGAGTAGGCGTCGCCGTTGCGGAAGGCCACCAGGTAGGAGAGGTCCTGCCGGCAGTAGTCGGAGCGGTCGAAACGGATCACCGAGCCGGTGCGCACGCCGGTCGGGAAGCCGCCCTTCTGCAGGTCGTAGGCGCCCATGGTCTGGCGCAGCGGCACCACCCAGGTGTCCCGCTCCCAGGCGTTCCGCGCAGCCTCGTCGAGCCGCGGCCGGGCCGCCGTCACCGCCTGGGCGCGCGCCACCTCGTCCCGCTCGCCGCAGACGTCGCCCCAGGCGAAGACCAGCCGGCGATCCGGCGGCGTGTCGGAGCGCTGGTGGAAGAGCAGGCCGGCCTCGAGCGGGCCCATGATGGGGATGCTCGACCAGTGGCCGGCGGCGGCGGTGCCGGAGCGCAGCGAGGCGCAGGCGCCCAGTGTGAGGACGGCGACGACCGCGGCGATGACCTTCATCGGATGGTGCCCCCTGGCGCCCGACGGTGGGCACCGGGCCATTCTACCCGCTTCGGGCCGGGGCACGGCCCTCGGCTCAGGCGGTGGGGACGCCCAGGTTGGCGATGGGCTGGGCGTGTTCGGCCCGCATCCAGGCGTTGGTGTCGAGCTCCACGGCGTCCTGGTGCGTGCCGGCAGGCATCACCAGGGTGGGCACGCGCTCGAGCCGCTCGTCCACGAAGATGGGCAGGCCGAAGAGGGCCAGCGGCGGCTCGGCCCCCAGCTCGCACGGGGCGAAGCAGTCGGCGAAGTCCCGCTCGCCGACCAGCTCGGCGCGGTCGCCGGTGGCCTCCTCGAGGGACGCCAGGTTGACCCGGTCGGTGGCGGCCACCACCGCGATGACGAGCCGGCCGCCCAGCCGCAAGATGACCGGCTTCGCCACCCGGCGTCCGGTGACGTGATCGGCCGCGGCCAGCTCCTGCGCCGTCATGGCCACCGGGTGGACGTGGTGCGCGAACCCGCTGTGCTGCCTCCGAAGGTACGCCTCGACCGTCGACGGAATCACGGTGAACCTCCTTCGCGGAGCGCGGCTCCGCGCTGCCCTCATCCTGCGCCCCCCGGATCGGAGAGCGCCACGCCCCTTGAGGAGGGTTCCCGGCCCACCACCTACCCGGCGGGCCTGGGGCGCTCCGGACCGCTCGGCGTCGCGCTGCCGGCGCTGCGGACCTGGAGCGGCCGCGCCTCCGCCGCCGGTGAGGTGGACGGGGGGGCCGCGGAGACGTCGTGCGAGGGCGGCGGCGCGAGGGCGAGCGTGAAGACGGTCCAGAGGAGCGCCCAGGCCGCCAGCAGCGCGGCGTCGGCGCCGAGCTCGGCGAGGAGCGAGCGGCGCAGCGCGAAGCGTGGCGCCCCCGAGGCGTGCGGGAGCGGGGTAGCATGGGTCATCGGCATGACGTCCTCCTTGGTCATCGGTACGTCCGGACTTCCCGGACATGGCGCTGACGGCCCTTCCTGGTGCCGGGCTTGGTCCCGGTTGCGGTGCGAGCCGGCCGTCGCCACCTGATCTAGCGATGCCCACCAACCCCAGGAAGGCGCAGGTACGCCCCGCCCCCGCGCAGGAACGAGCGGGTCGCCTCGACTGGGGCGATCTGCGCTTCTTCCTCGAGCTGGCGCGCTGCGGCAGCCTCTCGTCCGCGGCGCGACGCCTCGGCGTGGACCGCAACACCGTGGCGCGGCGCGTGGGCGCGCTCGAGGCCACGCTGGGCCTGCCGCTCTTCGACCGCGGGCCGCAGGGCTGGACGCGAACGGCCGCCGGCGAGGAGCTGGCCGGCCTGGCCGGGCGGGTCGAGGAGGACGTGCTGGCGGTGTCGCGCCACGCCGACGCGCGCGACAGCGCGGTGGCGGGTACGGTGCGGCTCACCACCGCCATGCACCTGGCGGCCTGGCTGCTCGTGCCCGCCCTGCCCGCCCTGCGGGCGCGCCACCCGGGCGTGCTGCTGGAGATCGCCGCCGACCAGCGCACCTTCGATCTCACCCGCCGCGAGGCCGACCTGGCGCTGCGCATGGGCCGGCCGCGCGACACCGGGCTGGTGACGCGCAAGCTCTCAGGGGTGGCCTACGGCTTCTACGCCGCGCGCGCCTACCTGGGAGGCCGGCCCGCCGAGGTGGATCTCCAGGCCGACCGCTTCCTCGGCTTCGACGACAGCCTGGCCAGCGTCCCGCAGGAGCGCTGGCTGGCGCGGCTCGCCCCGGCGCGGCAGGTGGTCTTCCGCAGCAACAGCACCGCCTCGCTGGTCGTGGCCGCCCGCATCGGCCTCGGCGTGGCGGTGCTGCCGCGCTACCTCGCCGACGCGGAGCCGGGGCTGGTGCGGCTGGCGGGGCCCGAGCCGGTGGAGCACGAGCTGTGGCTGCTGGTGCACGGCGACCTCAGGCGCTCGCCGCGCGTGCGCGCCGTCATCGAATGGGTCGACGAGCTGGTGGTGCGGGCCCGGCCGGCGCTGACGGGGCAGGCGTGAGCGCTCCGGCGGCCGGCGGCGGCGACGCGGCCTCGCGGGGCCAGGACGGCTCCGGTCCGGCCGGGCCCCGCCGCGAGGTGATCTGCGGCGACGGCGTGGCCTGGCTGGCGCGCGGCCTCCTCCCCGCCGATCACGCGGTGGTCACCTCGCTGCCTGACCACTCCGAGCTGCCGAAGCTGGGCGTGGAGGGGTGGCGCCGCTGGTTCGTGGAGACGGCGGCGCTCGCCTGCGGCGCGGTGGCCGACGAGGCGGTGGCGATCTTCTTCCAGACCGACGTGAAGCACGACGGCCGCTGGATCGACAAGGCGCACCTGGTGCTCACCGGCGCCGAGCGGGCCGGCGCGCACCTGCTCTGGCACAAGGTGGTCTGCCGCGTGCCCCCCGGCGTCACGACCCACGGCCGCCCCGCCTACGCCCACCTGCTCTGCCTGAGCCGGGGCCTGCGGCTCCTGCCCGGCCAGTCGTCGCCCGACGTGCTGCCGAGGCTCGGCGAGATGACCTGGGCGCGCGCCATGGGGCGCGAGGCCTGCGACGCGGTGGCCCGCTTCCTCCTGGCCCACACCGCCTGCCGCACCGTGGCCGACCCGTTCTGCGGCGTGGGCACGATGCTGGC
>JANNKC010000450.1:0-2021 GCA_031396105.1 Anaeromyxobacter sp. | reverse complement strand
CGAGGACCGCGCCGCGCTGGAGGCCAGGCTCGGGCCGCTCGAGCCGGCGGGCCAGGCCGAGGCGCTCCGGGGCGGCCGCCTCCTGCGCCGCTACCTCTTCTACCGCTGGCCCGCCTCGCCGTGATCAAGCCGGCCGAGGCGCTCGCCGCGGCCGCGCCGCGCCAGGCCGGCGGCGTGAGGGCCGGCCAGGCCTGGGGCGCGGTGGCGGCGCTGGGAACCCTGCGCCTGGTCTACTGGCTGGCGGCGCCGCCCAACTCCGACGAGGCCTACTATTGGCTCTGGGGGCGCCACCCGGCGGCGCTCGCCGTGGTGATCACGCGCGACGCCAGGCTGCGCCACCTCTGGCGGGATCCGCGCCTCTGGCTGGCCGCAGGGCTGGCGCTGGCAGCCGTGTCGCCGGTGCTCCTCTGGAACGGCGCGCGCGGCGGCGCCTCCTTCCGCTTCCACCTGGTGGAGCGGGCGGACCCCGGAGGGAGCCGCCCCCTCGCTTCACCGGCCGGAGCCGGGTCCCCGGAGCGCCGGCCGGCTACTTGCCGCCGGGCCAGGTGCTGAAGGTGTCCTCGCCCGGGTGCTGCACGTTGAAGAAGAGCGTGCGCATGTCGGACGAGAAGGCCGGCCCGGTGGCCTCGGCGTCGCTCGGCACGGCGGCGATGCGGAAGGGGAGGCCGTAGGTGGTGGTGGTCACACCCGGCTGACCGGCCCGGTGGGCCGGGTCGAGGTCCAGGTAGTAGAGCGCGTCGGCGTGCCTGTTGGCGGCCCAGTTGCCGTCGGTGCCGAACCAGACCCCGCCCTGCCCGTCGATGACCAGGTTGTCGGGATCGGAGGCGTCGTGCAGCGAGGCGCCGGCGGTGCCGAGCCAGGGGATCCAGTAGGAGAAGGTGGTCGAGGCGGACGGGTCGGCCACGTTGCCCTCCTCGATGGCCCAGATCGAGCCGTAGGGGTCTGGCCGGACCGCCACGCCGGCGGTGAGCAGGCCCGCCTGGTCGAGCGCCGGGCGGGTGCCGTTCTTGGTGAGCGCGGCGTAGAGGCGCGGCGTGCCGGACGGGTCCCTCGGGTTCCACTCCAGGTCCTCCGGCCGGTTGAGCTCCATCACCCCGATCTTGTTGGAGGCGGTGAAGAGCGCCCGCCGGACGGCGTCGTCGTCGGGGAAGCCGCCCAGGCTGTTCCAGGTGACGTTCCGGAGAGCGTCGCCGATGGAGGTGCCGGCCGGCAGCGAGCCGGCGCCGGCGTTGGGCGCCACGTCGGTGGAGGTGGTGGAGAGGCGCAGCCAGCGGCCGGCGCCGCGGACGGCCTCGGTGGGGGTGACGGCCGCGCCCCCACCGGCCGGCAGGATCTTGAGGCCGGTGACGTTGTCGAGCCCGTCGAACTGGGCCACGTAGAGCGTGCCGGTGTCGAGCAGGGCGCGCGCCTGGGCCTTGGTCATGCCGGCGGCGTAGGGCTGCGCCGAGACCCACTTGTAGATGCGGCCGCTGCGCCGGTCGTCGCCGGCGTAGATGACGACCTGCTTGCCAGCCGGGAGCTTCCAGCTCGCGTCGACGGCGAAGGTGGCGTTCTCCCAGCGGGCCCGGCCAAAGGCGCCCATCTTGCGGTGTCCGGCGCCGGGGGTCGTCTTGCCGTAGTACTCGCCGGGTGCTGCGCCCGGATCGACCTCGGCGAGGTAGCCGAGCAGGTCCCTGGCGTGGACGGCCGTGGCGGTGGGGTTCTGCCCCAGCACCGACGTCGGGCTGGCCGCGTAGTTGAAGGTGACGCTGGCGCCCGGGTCGAAGCCCTGGCCGGCCACGAGCTGGTTGGACGACGACCAGGCGGGCTCCAGGTCACCCACGATGTCCTGCGGGTTCTCCTCGCCGGAGAGGATGGTGCCCCAGGGCGTCTGGGCGCCGGAGCAGTTGGAGGCGGTGCCGGGGATCACGCCGGCGGGGAGGGCGGTGCCGTCGTCGGCGGTGGCGGGGCCCGAGCCCACCACCGTGCCGCTGACCACGAAGAGCGTGTCGCTGGTGGCGTCGTAGCGCCGGTTGGCGGCG
>JANNKC010000442.1:0-2161 GCA_031396105.1 Anaeromyxobacter sp. | reverse complement strand
GAGGCCCGCCCGGAAGAGCCGCTTCAGGGCCGGGCGCAGCAGGAACTGGGGCACCGGGACGGGGGCGTGCCCGAGCTCGCGGAGGATGATGGAGAGCGGCAGCTCGCCAGGTCCCGTCACGTTGAAGACGCCGCGCACCCCCGGGCGCAGCGCCAGCACCAGCGCCCGCGCCACGTCCTCCTCGTGGATGAGCTGCACCATGGGGTCGAAGCCCATGACGGTGATGGGGCGCGGCAGCCGGAGGTAGTTGGAGGGGGCGTTCCTCACCGTGGGCCCGACGATGTTGACCGGCCGGAGGACCACCGTCTCGATCTCGGGATGGCGCCACAGGAAGGACTGCGCGTACATGTCGACCTCGATGAGGTCGCGCACGTCGCTGAAGCGGTCCGCCGCCATGAGCGGCGCCTCCTCGGCGAGGAAGTTGGAGTTGTCGGGGCGCGGGCCGTAGACGTTGGCGCTGGAGAGCACCACCACCTTCTTCACGCCGTGGCGCACGCACAGGTCGAGCACCTTCCGCGTGCCCAGCACGTTGAAGCTGTGGGCCTCGCTGAAGGGCATGCGCGGGTCGTGCATGATGCCGAGGTGGATGAGGGCGTCCACCGGGCGGCGCCGGAAGGCCTCCTCCACCCGCGCCTTGCGCAGGTCCACCTGGTGGTGGTCGACGTCCTTGGGCCGATCCTCGAACGGGCGCCGGTCCACCCCGATGACGTGCGCCTCGACGTGGAGCTGCTTGGCCAGGGCGCGCCCCAGGTTGCCGGAGATGCCGGTCACCACCACCGTGGGCTGCGCCCCCCAGGCAGGTGGGGCGGCGGGCGGCGCGCTCGGCGCGGGCGGCAGGGGGGCGCTCAGGCGGGCCACCTAGGTGAAGATCCCCGTCCGCTCGGCCAGCCCCTTCTCGAGCAGGCCCTGCACGGCCGACTGCACCTCGGCCACCTTCCTCTCGGTCTCGGCGTCCTCCTCGTCGGGCGAGCCGGTGAAGTGGAGCGGCGCGCCGAAGTGGATGTGGTAGTGCGTCGGGAGCGGGAACGGCAGCAGCGTGGGCGTCACCGGGAAGGCGGGCATGGAGAGCAGCCTGGCCAGCGGCTTCAGGTCGAAGAGCGCCGGCGCCTGCTCCTCCGCCCCCACCACGCCCACCGGCACGATGGGCGCGCCAGCCTCCAGCGCCAGCCGCATGAAGCCCTGGCCGAAGGGGCGCAGCCGGTAGCGCTCGCTGAAGGGCTTGTTGAGGCCGCGCACCCCCTCGGGGAAGACCAGCAGCGCCTCGTCGGCCGCCAGGAGGCGGCGGCAGTTCTCCGGCGTCCCCACGATCTGGCCGAGGCGGGCGAAGAAGGCGGAGACGAAGGGCAGGGTGGCCACCCACTTCTCCACCAGGGCGCGGGCCACGCGCGGCGGGTCCTTCTCCACCATCAGCGCCACGATGATCATGATGGCGTCGAACGGCAGCTGGCCGGAGTGGTTGGAGACCAGCAGCACCCGCCCGTCGGCCGGCACGTGCTCCAGGCCGTGCAGCGTGACGCGGAAGTACTTCCGGTAGAGCCAGACGAAGGGGGCGGCGGCCGCCACCGCGAAGTGCACGTCCATGCCATAGGGGTCCACGCCGTACTCGTTGCGCGGCGGCGTGAGCTTCTCGAGGCGGCCTTGCGACCCGGCGCCGGCGAGCGAGAAGGTCCAGGCGCGCAGCTGCTCCTTCAGGAGGTCGCCCAGCTCGGCCATGCCCTCGATCTAGCACGCGAGCCCACGCCGGACCCGCTGCCGCGGCGCCGCCGCTCCTTGAACGGGGGGCCGGGCGGGTGTAGCGTCGCGGATCTCCACGGTATTCGTCCGGCCCACCCGCTGGGCGCCGGGGGCCCACGACATGAAGGTCGCCTGTCCGCACTGCAGCGCCGCGTACAACATCGACGACCGCCGCATCCCGGCCACCGGCCTCAACGTGAAGTGCCCGAAGTGCCAGGGCGCCTTCCCGGTGCGCCCCGCCGTGGTGGGGGACCCAGGCGCGGTGCCGCTGCCGCCTCCGGGCGGCGTGCCGATGCCGGCTCCGGCGGCGCCGTCGCGGACCGCTGGCCCAGGGGCCATCCCGCTCCCGGCCCCGGACGTGATGGCGCCGCCGCCCACCGTCGCGCCGCCGCGCCCGCCGCCGCCGCGGCCGCGAGCCTCCGTGCCG
>JANNKC010000432.1:0-4242 GCA_031396105.1 Anaeromyxobacter sp. | reverse complement strand
TGATAGACTGCGCGCTCTTTCATGATGCCCGGGGGACCATCGGTGGCGATCACTAGGGAACAGGCGCTCGCGTACCACGAAGGGGGACGACCCGGGAAGATCAAGGTCGTGCCAACGAAGCCAACCCTGACCGCCGATGATCTCTCGCTCGCATACTCCCCCGGCGTCGCCGAGCCGTGCCGGGAAATCGCCAAGGACCCCGACGCCGTCTACAAGTACACCGCCAAGGGCAACCTCGTCGCGGTGATCAGCAACGGCACGGCGGTGCTCGGACTCGGCAATCTCGGCCCCGCCGCCGGCAAGCCGGTGATGGAAGGCAAGGGCGTCCTCTTCAAGCGCTTCGCCGACGTCGACGTCTTCGACATCAACATCGACTGCAAGGACGTCGACCTGCTCTGCAAGATCGTGAAGTCGCTCGAGCCGACCTTCGGCGGCATCAACCTCGAGGACATCAAGGCCCCCGAGTGCTTCGTGGTCGAGGAGCGGCTCAAGCGGGAGATGAACATCCCGGTCTTCCACGACGACCAGCACGGCACCGCCATCATCTCCGGCGCCGCCCTGCTCGGCGCGCTCGACCTGACCGGCAAGAAGATCGACCAGATCAGGGTGGTGGTCTCCGGGGCCGGCGCCTCGGCCATCGCCTGCACCAAGTTCTACCTGGCGCTCGGCGTGAAGGTCGAGAACGTCATCATGGTGGACACCAAGGGCGTGGTCTGGAAGGGGCGCACCGAGGGCATGAACGAGTACAAGGCCCAGTTCGCCAGCGACACCAAGGCCCGCACCCTCGTCGAGGCCGCCAAGGGCGCCGACGTGATGCTGGGCTGCTCGGTCAAGGGCCAGTTCACCCAGGACATGGTCAAGTCGATGGCCAAGGACCCCATCGTCTTCGCGCTGGCCAACCCGGACCCGGAGATCAGCTACCCGGACGCCAAGGAGGCCCGCGAGGACGTCATCATGGCCACCGGGCGCAGCGACTACCCGAACCAGGTCAACAACGTCCTCGGCTTCCCCTACCTCTTCCGCGGCGCCCTCGACGTGCGGGCCCGGCAGATCACCGAGGAGATGAAGATGGCGGCGGCCCGCGCCCTCGCCGAGCTGGCCAAGCAGGACGTGCCCGAGTCGGTCTCGCGCGCCTACGGCGGCGAGAAGTTCCGCTTCGGCCGCGAGTACATCATCCCCAAGCCGCTCGACCCGCGCGTGCTGCTCTGGGTGGCGCCGGCGGTGGCCAAGGCCGCCATGGACGGCGGCGTGGCCCGCGTCAAGATCGACCTCGACGAGTACCGCGAGCGGCTCAAGAAGATGCAGAGCCGCTCCCACCAGGTCATGGGGAACATCTTCGCCAAGACCAAGAAGAAGCTGGCCAAGATCGTCTTCGCCGAGGGCAACCACCCCAAGATCCTGCAGGCCGCCCAGATCCTCCGCGAGGAGGCCATCTGCGAGCCCATCCTGCTCGGACCGGTGGCCCAGATCAAGAAGGCCATCGCCGACCTGCGGCTCGACGACCTGGACGGCGTGCAGATCATCCAGCCCGAGGAGAGCCCGGACTACGAGCGCTACGTCAACCGCCTCTGGGAGCTGCGCCAGCGCCGCGGCACCACCCACGAGGAGGCCCGCCGCAAGCTGCGCTTCCGCAACCACTTCGGTTCGGTCATGGTGGAGCTGGGCGACGCCGACGGCCTGGTGACCGGCCTGACCACCGGCTACGCCGACGCCATCCGCCCGCCCCTCGAGGTGCTGCGCACCCGGGTGGGCAAGATCGCCGCCGGCGTCTACATCGTGGTCACCAAGAACGACTTCAAGTTCTTCGCCGACTGCACCGTCAACATCGACCCCACGGCCGACAACCTGGCCGAGATCGCCATCGCCACCGCCGACCTGGCCCGCTACTTCGACGTGACGCCGCGGGTGGCCATGCTCTCCTACTCCACCTTCGGCAGCGCCGCCGGCTCCAGCCCGAAGAAGATGCGGGAGGCCACCCAGCTCATCCGGCAGCGCCGCCCCGACCTCGAGGTGGACGGCGAGATCCAGGTGGACATCGCCACCTCCACCGACGTGCGCACCGAGGAGTTCCCCTTCTCGACGCTGACCGACGACGCCAACGTGCTGGTCTTCCCCAACCTCGACTCGGCCAACATCGCCTACCAGATGCTGGAGCGGGTCGGCGGCGCCGAGGTCATCGGGCCGGTGCTGCTCGGCATGCACAAGCCGGTCAACGTGCTGCAGATGGGCTGCTCGGTGCAGGCCATCGTCAACCTGGCGGCCATCACGGCGCTCCGGGCGCAGGGCGACCAGTTCCTGTTCTAGCCGGCTCCGCCTGGATGAACCGACGGGCCGCTCGCTGGCGAGCGGCCCGTCGCCGTCGAGGGGCCTACAGCTTCACGCGCAGCGCCACGCCCGCATCGAGCACCGGGATCGGGACGTCGAGCGCCAGCGCCAACCCGGCCACCGTCCGCTGCTCGGAGATCCCGAAGCGGAACTCGCCGCCCTGGCTGCCGAGGTGGCCGGTCAGGGAGGTCTCCAGCGTCAGGTAGGTGTTGAGCACCACCGAGTGGTCGAGCCGGAGCACGCCGGAGCCGTCGCTGAGGTTGGCGAGCGCGGAGACGGTGAAGGAGGTGTCGTTCCAGCCTCCCGGCCTCGGCAGGGCCAGGTAGGCGCCGGCGTAGTGGCGGCCCAGGTAGAAGGGCGTGAAGGCGGTGCGGGGATCGACCGTCCCGCCCAGGGCGATCTGGCCGCTGGCGTCGGCCGGGAGGATGGGCGAGAAGATCAGCACCGGGTAGACGTGCGCGTCGCCGTAGCCGGCGTCGTTGAAGAAGTACTCGGCGCCCAGGGTCAGGCTGTCCTGGTCCGAGTACTGCCAGGACCATTCGGCGCCGGCCACGGCCTGCGGCGTGATGCCGAGCGAGCCGCGCGTCCAGCTGCCGACGTCGCCAGGGTCGGCCCCGGTCTGCCGCCAGAAGGGCGCGTCGCGCCCGCTGGTGAGCGCCAGCTCGGCGTGCAGATCGAGCTCGCCCAGGGCGAACGAGGTGTCGAAGCCGAAGCGGGGCGTGTGCCCGCGCTGGGCCGCCAGGTCGGCCGCCAGCTCGACGCCGCCAAGGACCACCTCGGCGCGGGCGGCGCCCCCCACGTGCCCGAGGGCGCCCACCTCGCCGGGCGTGGCCACCTGGCCAGCCCTGGTGGCCTGCCCGGCCAGGTCATCCAGGATGGCCATGCCGTAGAGGTTCCAGCCGAGTCGCTCCCAGGGCAGGTGGACCTTCACCATGGTGACGCCGGTCCGGTCGTCGTATCGGGAGAGCGGATCCCTCCGCGCCGGGTGGAGGAAGTCGGTCGGGTTCCAGAGCTTGCCGGTGCCCCATTTCACGTGCTGCCGGCCGGCGGTGACGAAGACGGTCCGCTCGACGTCGAAGCTGAGATGGAGCTGGTCCAGCACGGCCCGCGTCTGCGACTGGCTCACCGGGAGCCCCAGCAGGCTGGTCGCCTGCGTCGGGACGGTGGGGTCGTAGCCGAGCCGCGCCAGCACGAAGCCGCGCACCCGATCGTTGGGCCGCGCGTCCAGGAAGACGTTCAGCAGGTTGGGCGACGAGAGCGGCCACCCGGCGGGCGGCACGCCACGCTGGGCGAAGGTGGTGGCGCGCAGGTAGAGCAGGCCGCCCACCTGGAGCGGGTCGTCCTTGGCCGCGTCCCAGCGTCCGTCTGGCGCCGCGCGGCCCGAGCCGCCCAGCAGGTCCGCGGCCCGCTCGTCGGTGGAGACCGGGGCGGCCGGAGGTTGGTCCGGGGCCGGGGCCGGCGCTCCGAACAGGTCCTCCTCGCTGGGGCGCTGCTGGGCGCGCCCCGGGGCGGCGGCCAGGAGGGCCAGGCCGAGCGCGGCGGCGAGGGCCGGGCGCCTCACCGGCTCCTCGCCTCGAGCCAGGCCTTGGTGAAGAGGTTGGTCTCCAGCGGCCTGAGGTCGATCTCCTTGATGAGCACCAGCGTGGAGCTGCCCTTCTCGATCTCGTCGAAGAAGCGCATCTCCTCCGGGTACCAGACCTCGCCCTTCTTCGACTCGGAGAAGATCTTCCTCCAGCGCGGGTAGTAGGCGGTGCGCATGAGCTTGCCCGAGAGGGCCAGCTCCTGCCGCTTCAGCACGTTGAGGGTGACGCGGTCCACCCAGAGCTTCACCACCGGGAAGGCCACGTCCACCCCCGGCTTCACCGTGAGCGTGAGCTTCCAGGCCTGGTAGACGCCCAGCTTCTCCTCGCCCTCGTG
>JANNKC010000335.1:0-7039 GCA_031396105.1 Anaeromyxobacter sp. | reverse complement strand
TCCGGCAGCGTCACCGTGCAGGTGTCGTACGCCTGGTCGCAGCGCGGGCAGACGTTGAGCTTCACGGTGACCGGGGCGCCGGCCTGGACGGCGGCCGTGCCGGTGCAGGTCGGCACGCCACCCGCCGCGATCTTCGGGTTGGTGGTCGGGCACTTGGCGGCGCCACAGCCGCCCAGCACCAGCGGGAGCGCGGCGACGGCGGCGAGGACGAGGCGGCGGGTGTCGGTCATGGAGTTTCCCCTTCCGTGACGGCAACTCACGGCACGAGCACGATCTTCCCGAACTGAGCCCGGTTCGCAAGGAGGTCTTGCGCCTTTCGATCCTGGCCGGGGCCAGGCGCCTGCGGAAAGGCCCCATCCTTGCCAGCAGCCCGGCGGGGCGGGTACACCACGTCGAGGAGCGGGCGCGGAACATGCTGGCGATCGAGACGGTGGCGGTGCTGGGGAGCGGCGAGGCGGCCCACGCCTGCGCCATCCTCTCGTCGCTCTCCGGATGCGCCGTCCGCTACCACGACCCGGCGCCCCAGGCGCTCGACCGGGCCTTCGAGGCCATCCGCTTCCGGGTCGACGTGGCCATCGAG
Source organism: Anaeromyxobacter sp. (assembly GCA_031396105.1). Lineage (GTDB taxonomy): Bacteria > Myxococcota > Myxococcia > Myxococcales > Anaeromyxobacteraceae > JADKCZ01. Next base: position 6,459 of record JANNKC010000335.1, on the reverse strand, counting down.
CGCGGCCTGCTGACCCGCAGCGACCGGCAGCGCATCCTCGACGGCATCCTCTTCTCCGCGGACCTCGCGGAGTCGGTCACCGGCGCCGACCTGGTGCTGGAGCTGGAGGACGACGCCGGCGCCGACCCGGCGCTGGTCCGGCTGGCCGACCTGGTGAGGGCCACGGCGGCGCTGGCCGCCCCCAGCGTGGAGGCCGCGCTGGCCCTGCTCGACTCGGTGCCGCAGCCGGGGCGGGTGCTGGCGCTCCAGGCCGACCGCTCCAGCGGCTTCACTCGCGTCGTCGTGCTGGCCACGCCCCGGACCTCGCGCCACACCCTCGAGGCGGTGGAGGCCTTCGCGGCGCGCGTCAACGCCCGCGGGAGGCACGAGGGGTGACGTCGGAGCGGGCACTTTCGACCCGTCTCGCCGGGTGCGGCGCCCAGGCGGGGCGCGGGGGCGCGACCCTTCGAGGGCGCTCGCACCCCGAAGCGGCTTGCCCCGGGTCCGTTCGCGGGATAGGTCACCGCGCATGACCGTTCCCCTCATCGCGATGCTCCTCGGCGCCACCTCCCTCAAGGTCGGCGACAAGGCCCCCGACTTCACGCTCAGTGACCAGGATGGCAAGCCCGTCACGCTGTCCAAGGCGCTCGAGAGCGGCCCGGTGATCCTGGCCATCTACCCGAAGGCCTTCACGCCCGGCTGCACCAAGCAGAACTCCAACTTCCGCGACAAGTACGGCGAGGTGGAGCAGAAGGGGGCCCAGGTGTTCGGCCTCTCCACCGACTCGGTGGAGACCCAGAAGCGGTTCAAGGCCGAGTACAAGCTCCCCTACTCGCTCCTCTCCGACCCGGACGGCAAGGTGGCCAAGCAGTACTCCGGCACCATGCCGCTGGTGGGGGTGGCCAACCGGGCCAACTTCGTCATCGGGCAGGACGGCAAGATCGCAACCATCGTGGAGGGCGGCGACGCGGTGGACCCGAACGCGGCCATCGCGGCCTGCCCGCTGCGCAAGAAGGGATGAGCATGGGCATCCTCGGCACGCTGGTGGACCAGGTTCGGCGGCGCCTCCTGGGCGTCTCGCCCGACGAGCTGCGCTACACGTTCGAGGACGTGCGCAACGAGCTGCGCGCCACCCGGACCGAGCTCAAGGCGGAGATCGCCGAGGTGCGCCGCGAGGTGGAGGCGTCGCGGCGAGGCGGCGAGGATCGGGTGAAGGGGCCGGAGCTGCCCGTCGCCGAGGCCTAGCGAGCCGGCGCTCCGGGGGCGCCGCCCGCCCAGGGCCGAACCGCCTCGCGCCTACCCGCTCGTGACGCAGATGCAGGGCGCCACGCCGTCGCACGGGAGGTTCGTGTCGGTGGCCAGGGCGCAATAGCCGCCGCAGCAGGAGAGCCCCCCCGCCGTGCAGGGGGCGTCCGGCTGCGCGCAGGCGTCCGGCGGCGGCTCGCAGGAGCAGGTGGTCTCGCCGGCCGGACAGGGGACGAGCACGTTGCCCGCCCCGAGCACGAAGCAGCCGAGCGGGCTGCAGCACCCGGCGTCCGCGGTGCAGTGCTGCGCCTGCGGCGTGCAGAGCTGCGGCACCTGGCAGGTCCCCTCGAAGCACTGCTCCACCGCGCTGCAGCAGCCGATGGTGCCCGAACAGCTCTGGCCCGTGGAGGCGCAGGCGCCGCCGGCGCCGCAGGTGCCGCTCGTCGCGCCCGGCGGGATGTCGCAGGCCAGGCCGGCGCAGCAGTCGCCGTCCAGGGTGCAGGCGCTGCTGGAGGGGACGCAGGGCGCCCGGCAGGTGCCGGCGTCGCAGATGCCGGAGCAGCAGTCGGACACCACGCCGCAGGCGCCGCCGTTGGCCTGGCAGGTGGCCGTCGGCGGCAGGCACTTGAAGGCCTGGGATGCGGCTTCGAGCTGGCAGGAGGTCGGGGCGCAGCAGGAGGGGTCGTCGGCGCCGGTGCAGGCGGCGCCGCTCGGCATGCAGGCGGTGGCGGTGGCGCAGCGGAGCACGCCGTCCACGCCTGGCACGCACGGCGCGCCGCTGCAGCACTGGTCGCGGAACTGGCAGGTGTCTCCCGGCTGGATGCAGCAGCGCGGGTCGGCCCCGTCCCAGCCGGTCGGGCAGGTGCCGTTGATCGGCCCGCCGAAGCACCGCAGGATGCCGTTTCCGTCCGGCTTGCAGACCGGCTTCCCGCTCCCGCCGCCGTCATGGCAGCAGTTCTGGGAGGCGTTCACGTCGGTGGAGGCGCCGCAGATGTTGCCGGGCGGGTTGCAGGAGCCCCCGTTGTCGCAGGTGTGCTCCACCGGGTCGCAGGCCACCTCCTGCGCGACCGGCACCTGGTCGTTGATGTTGCAGCAGGAGGCGGTCCCATCGCAGTAGTCGCCGGTCATGCGGCAGCCGCCGGCCGGCTGGCAGACCTTGGCGCCGCCGCCGATGTCCAGGCAGAGCCGGGTGCAGCAGTTGGTGGCGCTGGTGCACGGGTTGCCGCCCTGGACGCAGCCGCCTGGCGCATCGGTACAGCGGCCCGGCGCGCCCGGCGCGTCCTGTCCGCACAGGCCGGAGCAGCAGTCCTGCGGCCGGGTGCAGAGGTCACCGTAGGCGTGGCACGCCGCCGAGAGGGTGCAGGTGCCGCCCTGGCAATTGGCGGAGCAGCACTCGGTCGGATCGGTGCAGGTGTTGCCCAGGGTGGTGCAGGTGTAGCCGGTGCCGCTGGCCGGGACGGCGGCGCACAGGTCGCCGGTGCAGATGCCGGAGCAGCAGCTGGCCGCCGTGGCGCAGGCCGCGCCGACCGTGGTGCAGGCGGCGCCGCCGCACTTCCCGCCGCTGCAGGAGAGCGAGCAGCACTCGCCGCCGCCCGTGCAGGCCTGGCCCTCCGCCTTGCACAGGGCGTCGGTGGTGCAGGCGCCGGCGGCGCAGGCGAGCGAACAGCACTCCTCGCGGGCGGTGCAGGACTGGCCCGTCACCTTGCACGCCGGCGGCGGCGGCGTGGCGCAGTGGGAGGTCGGGTCGCAGAAGCCGTTGCAGCACTGGGCCGAGGCGCTGCAGGCGTCGGTGTTCGGCAGGCACTGGCCGGCCGGCTCGACGCAGAGGCCGTTCTCGCAGGCGTTGGAGCAGCAGTCTGCGGTGGAGGCGCAGGCCAGCCCGACCGGTCGGCAGAGCGCCGGCGACACGCAGAGGCTGCCGGCGCAGGCGCCGGTGCAGCAGTCTCCGGGGATGGCGCAGGCTCCGCCATCGGCCGTGCAACTGGGCGGCGGCGAGCAGACGTTGCCGGCGCAGGTCCCCGAGCAGCAGTCGCCGGCCGTCGCGCAGGCCACGCCATTCAGCTTGCAGGCAGGCGGGGAGGTGCAGGCGTTGCCGGTGCAGGTGTTGGAGCAGCAGTCACCCGGTACGGTGCAGGTGAGCCCGTTGGCCCTGCAGACCGGGGGCGCGTCGGCGCAGACGTTGCTGGCGCAGGTCCCCGAGCAGCAGTCGCCCGGCGCGGCGCAGGAGGTGCCGTTCTGCTGGCACGCCGGCGCGGCGACGCAGAGGTTACCGGTGCAGGTCCCCGAGCAGCAGTCGCCCGGCGCGGCGCAGGCGCCGCCGCTGGCCTGGCACGAGCCGCCTGGGGGCGTCGTGGTCGCCCCGCCGCAGCCGGCCAGGAACACGAGGCAGAGGAACGCGAGCAGGGACGGGTGCGCGGTGCGAGCGGACATGGTTCTCCTCGCCGCTGGTGGACCCGGAGGAGACCATGGCCTTCCCGGCCTGTCGATGTAGGTCCCGGTCAGAGGCCCGGCTTCGAGGTGGGCTCCTCCACGAGTACGCGCCGCACCACCACCTCGCCCTCCGCGCCGGCGACCGAGAGCCGCAGGCCCGGGGTCCAGTGGGCGCGCCTGAGGTAGCCGAGCCCGACCCGCCCCTCCGGCGTGTCGGCGGCGCTGGTCACCACGCCCACCTCGGCGCCGCCGGCCAGCAGCTTCACGCCGGGTGACAGGCCTGGCGGCAGGTCGAGCTGCACCAGGCCCCGCTGGATCTGGCCGCGCTGCGTGGCGCGCAGGACCACCTCCTGACCCGTATAACAGCCCTTGTCGAAGGCGATGGCGCTCCGCGTGAGTGCCGCCTCCATGGGGAGGCGGGTGACGTCCATGTCGGTGCCGAAGCGGGCGAAGCCGCCCAGGATGCGCAGGACCTCCAGCGCCTCCTCGTCGAGCGGCGAGGCGCCGGCGGCCAGGAGCCCGGCGCGGGCCCGCTCGGCCTCGGCGAGCGGCAGGACCAGGTCGAGCCCGGGGGCGCCGCGGCGGCCGTTCTCGTGCAGGAACGCCGCGGGGACCGGAGAGGCCGCCAGCGCCGCCGCCGCGCCCGCCCCCAGCAGCGGCACCACGGCGTGGCTCTCCGAGAGGTCCTCGAAGGTCACGTCGTCCATGATGACGAACTTCTCGAGCGGCGCGCGCGTCTGGGCCAGCGCCAGGGGGTCGAGGTCCAGGAGCACCCCGTCCTCCAGGCCGAGCAGGTGCCCCTCGCCGAGCAGGTGCCCCTTGGCGGTGAGGAAGGCGGCGTAGGTGGTCCGGCCCGGGGCGAGCCCGTTCACCACCTGCGTGGACATGCGGTGCAGGTAGTCGCGGGCGTCCTTGCCGGTGGCGCGAAGCAAGGCGCGGCGCTGCACCGGGCCAACGGCCAGGCCGCCGCGCGCGGCGTCGAGAGTCTCTTGGGTCACCATGGCGGCGGACCATAACGGCGCACGAGGCGGCGGACAACGGCGGTTCACCGGTCGCGCCGGCATCCCCCAGGACACCCGGCGGCACTGCCGCTCGCCCCGCGCGACGCGCCGGAGGCTCGCGGGAGAGTGCTCCGCGGCCGGGGTCGGGGTCGGGGTCGGGGCCGGGGCCGGGGTCGGGGTCGCGGTCGGGGTCGCGGTCGGGGTCGGGGTCGGGGTCGGGGTCGGGGCCGGGGTCGGGGTCGAGCGTCGAGCGTCGGCCTCACCTTCGGTGCTGATGCGTGGTTCACTGAGGGTCTCATTTGGGTATTCATGACGATTTCGCTGGACGCCTTCCTGGCCGGTCCGGCCTCCGCAGGCGCGCTGGTCGCCAGCACCGCGCCTGCGGGGCGCTAACGGCCGCTCCAAGGGCTGCGGCGCAGGGGCCGAGGGGTCCGAAGGCCCGAGGCGCGATCGCCTGCCAACGCGCTCCCTGGTGCGTTTCCGGAAGGGCCGAATTCGTATGAGACCATCGGTCCATGAACGCGCTCCGCTCCGAGTCCTTCGCCGCCCCTGCCCCGGGATGCTCCTGCTCGCCCGGGAGCCGGAGACACCCTGGGAGACCAAGGGGTTCACCGACCTCGTCCCGCCCGCCACGCTCACCGAGGCCCGCGCCCACCGCGACGACCTCACCCGCCTCCTCCGGCGCGAGCGAGAGGCCGCCGCCGACTTCCTCCTGGCGCTCGCCGACTTCGACCGGCGGCGCGGCTGGGAGCGGCTTGGCCACGCCGGCCTCTTCCCCTTCCTGACCCGCGAGCTCGGGCTCTCCAACGGCGCCGCCCAGCTGCGCCTCTCGGCGGCGCGCCTCCTGCCGCGCCACCCGGCGGTGGAAGCCGCCCTCCGCTCCGGCCGGCTCTGCCTCTCCGCGGTGGGGCAGCTCGCGCGGGTGCTCACGCCGGAAAACGAGGCCGAGGTGGTGCCGCGCTTCTTCGGCCGTTCGGCGAGAGAGGCGCAGGAGGTGGCGGCGGCCATCCTGCCCTGCCCGAATCCCCCGCGACGGGAGGTGGTGACGCGCGTCACGTCCGTGGTGCGGGACGTGGTGCCAGTGGAGCGGCTCGCCACCGCGGCGGCATTGCCGACGACGACCGCGGTTTCACTTCATACGTCCGAAGTGGAGATGGCGCCATCCACAGGCCATGTCCCACTTCACACGTCCGAAGTGGCATCGCCGACGAGCGCGGCCGGTGCCTCACTTCACACGTCCGAAGTGACGCCCACCCGCCCCGCCTGGGGGCGCTGCCCAGAGGTCGAGCCGCTCTCTGCCGAGTTCCGGCGCTTCCACCTGACCGTTCCGACCCGCTTCCTCGAGAAGGTGGCCGCGGCCCGCGTCGGCCTCTCGCACGCCAGGCCCGGCGCCACCACCGAGCAAGTGCTGGAGGCCGCCCTCGACCTGCTGCTCGAGAAGCAGGCGCGGGCGAAGGCGCTCGTGAAGCGGCCGAGGGCCGCCGCCGCCCATTCGAAGGCGGGGACCAACGGTGCGCCACCCGCGCCCATGAGCTCCCGCACCATCCCCGCCGCCATCGAGCGTGAGGTCCGGCTCCGCGACGGAAACAGCTGCCAACTCCCCCTCGACGCCGGCGGTGTCTGCGGCTCGACCTGGCAGGTCGAGCTCGATCACGTCGTGCCACTCGCCCTCGGCGGGCCAACCACGGTGGCCAACTTGAGATGTGCCTGCCGGACTCATAACCGCCGTGCCGCCGAGGTCACGCTGGGCGCCGCGGTGGTGGCGAACCGGCCGCGGCGAAGGCGCTGAGGCGCATCGCATCAC
>JANNKC010000341.1:0-4054 GCA_031396105.1 Anaeromyxobacter sp. | reverse complement strand
GAGGAAGTAGCTGGCGTAGCCGAGCCGGTCCACCAGCTCGAGCTCCTTCTCGAGCTGCCGGCCCACGTCCTCCGGCGGGTCGCCGCCGTAGCGCCAGCGCGCCCCCTCGCGCACGAGCTCGCGCAGGAGATCCATGCCGGTCATCGGGGCGGCGGGGGACGCCGGTCCCCTCACCCCGGAGGGGAGAGAGAGGGAAGGCATCCCGGTCGAGGTCGAGGTCGAGGTCTCCCTCGACTCCGCCTGCCCTGAGCGTAGGGCCTGCGGAGCTGGCCCGGAGTCGAAGGGCTCGGGATGCGCGGCGGTATGGCTCGCGCTGCGGATGGATGTCAGCCCCGCCGCGCCCAGTGGAGCGAGAGGTCGCGCCGCCAGACCGCGCCGCCGTGGAGCTCGGCGAGCGCTCGGACCTCCCCCAGCAGCGCGTCCACGGCCGCCGGCCCGAGCGCCGGCCCCACGAGCGAGAGGGAGCGCACCACCCTGTCGAGCCGCTCCGGGGGGAGCCGCTCCTCCTGCCAGGAGCGCTCGCAGGCGGCTGGGCCGCCCGTTGCGTGGGAGAAGAAGAGGGCCACGGGCGGCGGCTGCGATCGCGCCTTCGGATTGGCGGCGCACAGGAGCGCGGCGAGGGCGTCCATGAACGGCGTGCGGGCCGGCCGTGGGTCCACGACGGCCACCACGCCTCCCGGCGCGAGGAGCCGGGCCGCCTCCCGTCCGGCGCCGGCTGCGTCGACCCAGTGGAGCGCGTCGGCCAGGACCACCAGGTCGAAGGCGCCCCCGGCGAGACCGGTGGCCTCGGCGGCGGCGTGGACCGGGATGACGCGGCCGGCTCCGATCCCCTCGAGCATGGCCCGCGCCGGCTCCACCGCGTGGACGGTCGCCCCGGCCCGCGCCAGCGGCAGGGCGAGCAGGCCCGTACCGGCGCCCAGCTCGGCCACGCGCGCCCCAGGGCCGCCAGCCAGGGCGAGGAGCCGCGCCACCAGCTCGTCCGGGTAGCCCGGGCGGGCCGCGTAGTCGGTCGCCAGCCGGTTGAAGACCCAGCGGGCGTCGTCCTCGACGGAGATGGCTCGGCGCGACACGGCGCGGAAGGTCCCACGCGGCGCCGGCGGGGGCAAGGCGTGCCAGCCGCAGGCCCGGCCTTGGCGCGCCCGGGCTATCGCCTCCAGCGCACGCCGACCAGCGCCTCGACGTTGTCGTAGTCCCAGGCGATCTCGTAGAAGCGGGTGGCCGGGAACACGCCCGGCACGTAGTCCGGGTAGTTGGTGGTCCGGTGGGTCCAGGAGGCCCTGGCCAGGAGCGAGAGCGCCCCGTCGAGCTTCCACTCCAGGGCCGCGGCCGCGCGGACCTTCTGCTCGGAGAGGCGGGCCCCGTCCTCGGTGTTTAACTTGGAGTCCGGCCCGTAGGTGCGCAGCCAGGCCTCCAGCGAGAGGCGGCCGTCGAGGTGCCGCGCCAGGGGGGCCTCCAGCGTCACCTCGGGGTGGTGGCCGGTGTACGAGTAGTAGCCCTGGAAGCCGTCGACGCGGACCTGGTAGCCGTACCGGAGCGCCAGGTCGGCGAGCCCGCCCAGGCGGTGGAGCTCCAGCTCGATGGACGGCTCGTAGTCGTCGAGCGACTGGTCCGGGTTGCCCGAGGAGCCGCCCGAGCCGGCCCGGCGGGCCAGGTAGACCGAGTCGCGCCGAAACCCGGTGTCGAGCCGCAGCGCCAGGGCCCAGCTCGGCTGGAGCCGGCGCCAGGAGGCCTGCAGCTGGTGCAGCAGGTGGTCGCGCGGCGTGAGGTGCATCGGCGTGGCCGGGTCGAAGGCCGGGTCGCGCGAGTAGGTCACCGACTCCAGCCGGTAACGCAGGCGCAGGTGCTGGTGCGGCGCCGGCTGGGCGTAGAGGTTGGCCCCGGCGCGCCACGAGAGGTAGGAGTACCGGTCGGTGGACGGCAAGTGGCCGTTCGCCTCCCGCTGGTACTGGTCGGGCCAGTCGGGCCGGAAGCGGCCGAGGAGCCCGGCTTCGGCGCCGAGCTTGAACGACTTGCCGGCGCGCCAGGTGGCCTCCACCGCGGCCTGGGCCCGTGACTCGTTCAGGCCGGCGCCCAACGTCTGGCGGTGGGCCAGCGAGAGGGGGACCTTCACCGTGAGCGCCCCGCTCGCGTAGCTGGGCTCGAGGCCGGCGTCGACCACCAGGAGGCCGCCCGAGTCGGTGCGGGTCTTCTGCCCGGAGAAGCCGCCCGCGGCCGCCGCCAGGTCCCAGCGCCAGGTCCAGGCCGGCTCGGAGGCGGGCTGCGCCGGCGCGGGCGGCGGGGAGGCCGTGGCAGCACCGGCGCGGGCCGGCGAGGGAGGTGCCGCGGCCGCGGCGGGCCAGGCGGCGAGGCACAGCGAGGCGATCAGGACGGCGGTGGCGTGGCGGATTGGCGGGTCGATCATGGGCAGGTGCATCCGTTGGCGGAGAGGTAGGCGGCGGCCTGGGCGGGGTAGGTGCTGGCGGCGTAGGCAGGATGGCCGGCCACCAGCACCTGGAGGGCCGCCAGCGCGCCGCAGCCGGAGCCCGGGGGCGCGGCGGCGGCGCCGGTGCAGACCGGGGCCGGTTCGACGTGCATGAAGGCCTTGGCGAGCCAGTAGAGGGCGTTGTCGGCGTAGACCGAGGGGGGCGGCACCGCCTGGAGGTCGGCGATGGCCAGCTCCAGCTCGGGCTGGTCCTTGCCGGCCCCGATGGCCAGCACGAAGGCCAGCCCGTAGTGGGCCTTGCCGCGCCAGTAGCCGGCGCCCGCGGCGAACGGGCTGGCGGACCCGGCCACGTGCGACAGGTCGCTCACCGCGGCCTGCAGGAGCGCGATTCGCTCGGCCTTGCTCACCGCGGTGTCGACCGGCTCCATGTAGTGGCTCTGGCCGAGGAAGTACCAGGCGTTGTCCACGAGCAGGGAGGCGGGGAAGCGCAGCGGCACCTTGGCGAGCTCGGCCCCGGCGGCCTGCAGGTCGGCCTTGGCCGCGGTGAACTCGGGCGAGCCGGGCAGCGGCGAGGGCACCACGTTGGCGAGCGCGAAGCCCTCCTGGAACCAGGCGCGCCCCAGCCAGTACTGCGCGTCGTCGGCGTAGGTGCCGGAGGGCGCCCGCGCCAGCGAGGCGGCGAGGTGAGCGCGGACCGCGGCGAAGGTCTGGTCCGGCGCCGGCGTGGGGCCGGAGGCCAGCAGGAAGACGGCCCGCCCCGCCACGTACAGCGCGTGGTCGAGCAGCAGCGAGCCAGGGTAGGCGGCGATCATCGCCTCCAGCCGGGTCCGGGCGTCGGCGAGGTCGGCCGCCAGGCCGGAGAGGAGCCCGAGCTCGTAGCTGCTGCGCCCCGCGTAGTAGGCGGCCTGATCGCGCCGGATGGAGGCGGGGAACTCGGCCGGGAGGCGGTCGAAGAGCGCCCGGGCCTGGGCGAAGGCGGTGGCGGCCTCGGCCAGGAGCGACCGCTCCAGGGCGGCCTCGCCGGCGACGCGGGCCGCCTCGGCCAGGGCCAGGGCCTGGGTGGCCGCCCGGTATCGGGCCAGCCCCTCGGCATAGAGGGCGTCGCCGGGCCGGTTGGTGTCGATGGGTGGCGGCTGCGGCTCGCCGGCTCCGCCGCCGCCGCAGCCCGAGAGCACGGCGGCGGCGAGGAGGAGGAGGAGCAGGGTGGGCTTGGTGGTCGTCATCTGGTCCGTCCCGTCTGGTCAGTTCTTCCGTCCGGCCGCCGCCGCGGCGCAGCGGGCCAGCAGCGTGCGCAGCGTGGCGTCGGCCGGGACCTCGGCCTGCAGGCGCCTGGCGGTCGCCTCGCAGCCGACGCGGTCGCCCTCCAGCGCGGCCAGCTCGGCCAGCGCCACGCGCCCGGCCAGGTCGCCGGGTACGGCGTCGAGCAGCTCCTGCACGGCCTTGCGCGCCTCCGGCAGGCGGCGCGCGGCGAGCTCCAGCTCGGCCAGCTCCCGCAGCGAGCCCACGTGCCCGGGGTCGGCCTCCAGCGCCTTCAGGAGCGCCTGGCGTGCCTCGTCGGTCCGGCCCAGCTTGACCAGCGCCAGCGCCAGGTCGTGATGTGCCGAGACCATGCGAGGGTCGACCTCCAGGGCC
>JANNKC010000325.1:0-3664 GCA_031396105.1 Anaeromyxobacter sp. | reverse complement strand
GGGCCACATGATCCTGAGAAGCGTCTCCGCCACCCCCGTCCTCCCCTTCGACCCGGCCGCCGGCCAGCCCGCGGTCGAGCCTCGCGCCGCAAGGCTCCGCCAGGTCGATCCGCGCCGCGCGGCGGAGGCCGTCGCGCCGCTCCAGGCCGTTGGGTCGCGCGCCCCCGCCGACCCGCTGTCCCTGGCGGGGCTCGACGCCTGCATCGAGGACGCCCGCGTGGCCGCCCTCGCTCCCGGCGACGGCCCGGCCGACCCGGCGGCCTTCGCCTCCTTGCGGGCGCGGCTCGAGAAGGCGAGCGCCAGGCTCCCGCCAGTCTACCGGCGAGCGGTCGCCGACCCGCTCCTGCGCACGCTCGACCGGCTCGGCGCGCGCGGGTTCGCAGCGCTCCTCGCCGAGGATCCGGAGCGCGAGGGCGCCGCGCGGCTCCTGCTCGACGTCGCCCAGGCGCTGCTGCAGCAAGGCGAGGGATACCAGGCGCGCGCCACGGCCGCCTTCCAGGAGGTGGTGACCGACCTCTACGACGGCTTCCTCTCGGCCGAGGCCCGCCGCGGCGTGAAGCCCCCGGACCACGGTGTGGCCCCGCCGCTGGTGCGCTGGGGGAGCGCCGACTCCGGCCCGTACACCTGGCCGGCCACCGCCACGGCCACCTTCGGCGTGGGGGCGGCGCTGGTGAGCCTCCCGGCGGCGAATGCCGCGGGCGGGCTCCTGGCCTGGCCGGCGCTGGCGCACGAGGCCGCGGGGCACGACATCCTCGCGGCGGACGCCGGGCTCCGCGACGAGCTGGCGGAGGTGGTCCGGGTGCGGCTCCTCGCCGAGAAGATGGCCCCGGTCGTGGCGGACTACTGGGCGGACCGGATCGACGAGGCGGCGGCGGACGTCCTCGGGGTGCTGAACATGGGCCCCGCGGCCGCGGTGGGGCTCATCGGCTACTTCCGGGCGCTCAACGGCGCGTGGCGCGGGACGCCGGCGCTCCGGAGCGCCGGCCTGGCGGAGGACCCGCACCCGGCCGACCTCGCGCGCGCCTACCTGGCGGCCGAGACGGTGCGGCTGCTCTCGTTCGACGGCGCCGGGCGCTGGGCGGATCGGCTGGTGGCGGAGGCGGATCGGGACCTCGGGAGGATCCAGCTCGGCGAGGTCGCGGTGACCGCCGGCGTCGCCAAGGCCTCGGCGGCCGCGGTGGCGCGGGCCATCGTGCGGACGCGGCTCGGCGCGCTGGAGGGGCGTGCGCTCGGGCAGGTCCAGGACTGGCGGGACCGGGACGAGGCCATCGTGGCCGAGCTGCGGCGGGAGCTGCGGGAGGGGGGCGCGAAGGCGGGCGCCGGCGCGGCGGCGGGGCGGTACATGGAGGGGGCCTACGCGGCCCACGCGGTGGCGGCGGGGGTCTACGAGGCGGTCGGGGGAGCCTCCGACCCGGCGCAGGTGATGACCCGGATGATCGGCCTGCTCGCCGGGATGCACCAGCGGAACCCCGCCTGGGCGCCCCCTCGCTTCACCCCGGCCCAGGCGCTCGAGGCGCGGTGGGGCTGAGCTGGGTCCTCACCCGCCCGGCCACGCGCACCCAGGGTCCCTCCCGCGACTGGCCCGATCGGTTACCATGCAGGACATGTCCGTCGATGCCCTGGTCGCCTCCTTGCTCGCCGAGCGCGACTTCAGGGGCGCCGCCGAGACGGTCATGCGGGAGTTCGGACCCGGCATCCGCGGGCTCCTGCTCACCATCTTCCGCCGCAACCCGGACGCGGCCGAGGAGGCCTTCTCGCTCTTCGCCGAGAACCTGTGGCGCCACATCGCCGCCTTCCGCGCCGAGTCCTCCATCCGGACCTGGGTCTACTGCGTGGCGCGGAACGCGGCCGTCTCGGTGACGCGAGATGGGTGGCGCAGGCTGGGCCGGCGCCTGGAGACCGAGGATGCCGAGCGGCTCGCCGAGGAGGTGCGGACCCGGTCGGCGGTCCGGCTGGAGCGCCAGTCGACGGCGCTGTCGGCGCTGCGCGACGCCCTCGACCTGGACGAGCAGACCCTGCTCACCCTGCGCCTCGACGAGCGGCTGCCGTGGGACGAGATCGCCCAGATCATGTCGTCGGGCGGCGAGCCGCTCGACGCGGCCGCCATGCGGAAGCGCTTCGAGCGGCTCAAGGCCAAGCTGCGGGAGCTGGCCCAGCGCCAGGGGCTCATCGAGTGACGACGCACGAGTCCAGGGAACCGGGCTCGCTGTCCCGGCTGCTGGAGGAGCTGGCCGAGGTCCCCCGGCCAGACCTCCCCGCGGCCTACGCCGCCGGGCTCCGCCCCGGCACCGAGGTGGGCCGCTTCATCATCGAGCGGGAGATCGGCCGAGGCGGCTTCGGCGTGGTCTACGCCGCGCTCGATCCGGAGCTGGGGCGCACGGTCGCGCTGAAGCTCCTCAAGCCCGGCAGCGCGCCGGCCCGCAAGGGCGGGGAGTGGCTGCGGCGGGAGGCCGAGGCGGTGGCCCGCCTGGCGCACGCCAACATCGTCACGCTCCACGACTTCGGACGGGCACCGGGCGGGGCCTACCTGGTCTTCGAGCTGCTGCGCGGCGAGACCCTGGCCGGCCGGCTGGTCCGCGGGCCGCTCTCCATCCAGGAGGTGCTCCACGTCGGCCTCTCGGTGGCCCGGGCGCTGGCCCACGCCCACGAGGCGAGCGTCCTCCACCGGGATCTCAAGCCGGCCAACATCTTCCTGTGCGCCGACCGCACCGTGAAGGTGCTCGACTTCGGCATCGCCCACCTCTTCGAGAAGGGCGGGCCGTCGACCGGCGGCACGCCCGCCTACATGGCGCCGGAGCAGTGGCGGGACGAGACGGGTGACGCCCGCACCGACCTGTTCGCCCTGGGCGTGCTGCTCCACGAGATGCTCACCGGCGCCCTCCCCTTCGGGAAGCGCGGGGCCGGGAAGGCCCCGCTGGCGCGGCTCACGGAGGCGGTGCCACGGGACCGGGCGCCCGCCAGGCTCCGGCGGCTCACCGAGGCGCTGGCGCAGCTCGACCCGGAGGCGCGCCCCGCGTCCACGCACCTGGTGGTCCGTGAGCTGGAGGCCATCGCGGCGGCGCAGCAAGAGCGGCGGCGCCCGTGGCTGGTGGCCGGGCTGGCCGCCGCCGTGGTGGCGGTGAGCGCGGTGGGGGTGGTGCTGGGCCTGCAGCGCGAGCCGCCGGCCGGCGAGCGGATCACCGCCGCCATCGCCGACGCCGAGAACGGCACCGGCGATCCGGACCTGGACCGCCTGGGCGACCTGGTGGCCGTGGCCCTGGGTGAGTCGCGCCGCGTCCAGGTGCTCTCGCGCCAGCGGCTCCTCGGCGCCGGCCGCGGGACCGGCGCCGGCGGCGCCGCCCGCATCGACCTCCGCGCCGGCCGCCTCCTCGCCGAGCTGGCCGGGGCGCACGTGCTGCTGGTCCCGGCGGTGCAGCGCGACGGCGAGGCGTTCGCGCTCCAGCTGCGAGGGGTGGCGCCGGACGGCGGACCCGCGCTCTTCACGGCCACCGCCCGGGCGAACGGGAAGGAGGCCATCCCCGCCGCGCTCGACGAGCTCGTCGCCACCGCGCGCCGCAAGCTCCGGGAGCGGACCGACGACCTCAAGCGGTCCCCGGCGCAGCTCGCCGCCATGACCACCTCCAGCCTGCCCGCCTTCCGGGAGTACGTGGAGGGTGTCGACTGC
>JANNKC010000323.1:0-17066 GCA_031396105.1 Anaeromyxobacter sp. | reverse complement strand
CCCTTCGGCACGTACACCATCATCCGCTTGTAGTCACTCGGGCTGCCGAGGCCGTAGATGCACGACACGGACGCGACGATGATGACGTCCTCGCGGCTGACCCGGGCACTGGTCGCCGCGAGGCGGAGGCGGTCGATGTTCTCGTTGATGCTCGAATCTTTTTCGATGTAGATGTCGCGCTGCGGGATGTACGCTTCCGGCTGGTAGTAGTCGTAGTAGCTGACGAAGTAGTGGACGGCGTTCTTCGGAAAGAACTCCTTGAACTCGCCGTAGAGCTGAGCCGCCAGCGTTTTGTTGTGGGAGATGACCAGCGTCGGCTTGTCGAATTGAGCGATGACGTTCGCCATCGTGAACGTCTTGCCCGAGCCGGTCACGCCCAGCAGCACCTGGGCCGGGTCGCCGCGCGTCAGGCCGGCCGTCAGCTCGCCGATGGCGCGGGGCTGGTCGCCGGTGGGGACGAAGTCGCTCTGGAGGTCGAAGGGCACGGAGGTGGAACATACCGCCCGGGCCGGATCCGCGCCGCCACCCCATGCGGGCGAAAGCCGAGGCCTGGAGAGCGGCCGCCGCGTCGAGGCCCGCAGGGCGGGCGGGTCAGGGTCCCTCCGCACGGGCCGGCTGCGCCGCGGCCGCCGCGCGGGCGGCGCTGCGCTTGTTGCGGATCGCCGAGGCGACCATGCCGATGGCCAGGATCGACACCACCACCGCCAGCGAGGCCGCCGCGTGGATCTTCACCACGTCGATGAGCGCCATCTTCCCGCCCACGAACATGAGGACGAAGGCCAAGGACGGCTTCAGGTAGGTGAACTTCTCCACGTAGCTCGCCAGCAGGAAGTAGAGGGAGCGCAAGCCCAGGATGGCGAAGACGTTGGAGGTGAAGACGATGTAGGGGTCGCTGGTCACGGCGAAGATGGCGGGGATGGAGTCCACCGCGAAGATCACGTCGGTGACCTCGATGAGGGCCAGCGCGAAGAAGAGGGGGGTGGCCAGCCACCTGCCGTGCTCCTTCGTGAAGAAGTGGTTGCCGTCGAGGCGCGGGCTGGCCGGGACGACGCGGCGCAGGAGGCGGAACACCGCGCTCTTCTCCGGGTGGTCGGCTGCGCCGCCGGCGAGCAGGAGCTTCACGCCGGTGAGGATCAGGAAGGCGCCGAAGACGTAGATGATCCAGTGGAAGCGGGACAGCAGTGCCGCCCCGGCGGCGATCATGGCGCCGCGCATCACCAGCGCCGAGAGGATGCCCCAGAAGAGGACCCGGTGCTGGTAGATGGGCGGGATGCCCAGCGCGCCGAAGATGACGACGAAGACGAAGATGTTATCGACCGAGAGCGATTTCTCGATGACGTAGCCGGTCAGGTACTGCATCCCGAGCTCGCTGCCGAAGCGGAGCCAGACGTAGCCGCCGAAGGCGAGCGCCAGCGAGACCCAGAGCGCCGACCAGCCCAGCGCCTCGCGGGCGCCGACGACGTGGTCCTTGCGGTTGAAGACGCCCAGGTCGAGCGCCAGCATCGCAAGGACGAAGGCCAGGAAGGCGGCCCATTCGACGATCTGGTGGTCCATTTCTTGTCCGCGCTCCCGGTGCGGCGGAGATCGCCGCGCCCGCCTTGTCTATGCGATCCTCGATCATTCGTGCACAATGAAGTTTGGACGCATCACTTCGCTTTTCCCTCATGGTCGATTCGGGCCACCCGGGGAGCGTGAACGCATCCCGGCGGGCGGGCGCTCCCGGCCTCTCGGGATGGCGGGCGCAGCCAGGCGCCTCGCCGAATGGTGGTACGGATGCTCCATGGGACACTTCGGGCGGCTGAAGACCGAGTACCGCGACCTCGCCGGCCGGCTGCAGGCCGGACCGGTGGCCTACCCGGAGCCGGACGACCCGGTGGCCCGCCGGGGCTGGCAGGAGATCCTGGAGATCCTCTACACCCCCGAGGAGGCAGCCCTGGCGGCGCGGCTCCCAGTGCGTCCCATGTCCCTGGAGAAGCTCGCGGCGCGGGTCGGCATCCCGGCCGAGGCGCTGCGCCCGCGGCTCGAGGCCATGGCCGACAAGGGGCTGGTGATGGACCTGGTCCACGCCGGCTCCGGCCGCACCGCCTGGTTCCTCTCACCGCCCGTGGTCGGCTTCTTCGAGTACTCGCTGATGCGCGCCTCCGACTCGGTGCCCAAGAAGCGCATGGCCGAGGCGCTCCACGCCTACACCCACGGTGACGAGACCTTCGCCCGCGAAGCCTTCGGTGGCGAGACCACCATCGGCCGGGCGCTGGTCCACGAGCCCGCGCTGGGCGAGGACCCGCTCCCCGAGGTGCTGGGCTGGCAGCGGGCCTCCGAAGTGATCGGCGAGGCCAGCGCCTGGGCGGTCTCGCTCTGCTACTGCCGTCACAAGGCCGAGCACCTCGGCGAGGCCTGCGGCGCGCCCTTGGACAGCTGCCTCTCCATCAACGGCGGCGCCGAGTTCGTCGTCCGCCGCGGCTTCGGGCGGGCCGTGGAGAGGAGCGAGGCGCTGGAGCTGCTGGCCCGCTCCCGCGAGGCGGGGCTGGTGCAGATCGCCGACAACGTGCAGCACCGCCCCACCTTCGTCTGCAACTGCTGCGGCTGCTGCTGCGAGCAGCTGCAGGGGGCCAACCGCTGGGGGCTGGCCTCGGTCAACCCCAGCGGCTTCGCTCCGCGCCGCGAGGCGGCGGCCTGCGGCGGCTGCTCGCGCTGCGCCCGCGCCTGCCCGGTGGCGGCCATCCAGATGCTCCCGGAGCGTCACGCTGGGAAGCCGAAGAACGCGCTCGCCCCGGCCATCGACGGCGAGCGCTGCATCGGCTGCGGCGTCTGCGCCACCGCCTGCCACGAGGACGCGCTGCGGATGGAGGAGGGGGGCACGCCGCGCCAGGTTCCGGCCACCGCCGTGGAGCGGATGGTCCGCATGGCGATCGAACGTGGCCGGCTGGCCGACCTCCTCTTCGACGAGGGGGCCGGAGCGGGGAGCCGCTTCCTGCACCACGCGGTGCGTGCCCTCACCAACCTGCCGCTGGCGTCGCGGGCCATGGCCAGCGAGCAGGTGAAGTCGCGCTTCGTGAGGGCGGCGCTGGCCGGCTTCAAGAGGTAGCCGCCGCAGCGCCGCCTCGCCCCGGGCGCCCCGCAGCCCTCTCGACAACCGTACCGGGTTTGACTACGCTGCTGCGGTCTCCCACGCCCAGCGTCGGCCACGGCGACCGGGTCGGCACGTCGCCGCCTGAACAGAAAGAAGTGATCAGATGGCCAGTGGTACCGTGAAGTGGTTCAACGATGCGAAGGGGTTCGGCTTCATCACTCAGGACGGCGGTGGCGAGGATGTCTTCTGCCACCACACCGCGATCGTCGCGGACGGCTTCCGGTCCCTCCAGGAGGGGCAGAAGGTCGAGTTCGAGGTGAACAAGGGCCCGAAGGGCCTGCAGGCGGCGAACGTCCGCGCCGTCTGAGGCGCTCTAGACGCATCGACCACGGAGGCCCGGCCACGCGGCCGGGCTTTCTCTTTGTTGGAGGCGGTCAGCGGAGGTACGTGTGGCATTCAATCCAGGGCACCTGAAGCGGCAGAAGGAAGCGAAGCGCGCGGAGAAGCAGCGCGAGAAGGACGCCAAGCGCGAGGAGCGGAAGAAGGAGAAGGACCTCCGCGGCCCGCTGGCCCCGGGCGAGGATCCCGACATCGCCGGCATCGTCCCCGGGCCGCAGCCCATCCCCGAGGAGTAGCGCAGCACCCGCCGGGCGCGCCAGCACGGGCGCCCGCGCGGCGGCGGCGTCTCAGGCCGCCCGGCACACCCGCCCCACCAGGTGCCGCGGCGCCGAGAGGCCGCGCCCGCGCCGGGGGGTCACACCACCTTCCAGGTCGTCCCCTCCGGCCCGTCCATGATGGCCACGCCCTGCGCCAGGAGCGCGTCGCGGATGGCGTCGGAGCGGGCGAAGTCCCTGGCCTGCCGCGCCGCGGTCCGCTCGGAGAGCCGGGCCTCCACCGCCGCGCCGTCGATGCCGCGCCGTCCCGCCGCCCGGTCTCGCAGCGCGCGCAGCGCCACGGCCGGCGGCCGCTGCAAGATGCCCAGCGTCTCGCCCACCGCCCGGGCGTCGCGGGCGAAGGCCGCCAGGCGCCCCCTCTGCTCGGGCGCCTTCTTCCCCTTCAGGTCGCAGAGCGCATTGGCCGCCGTGAAGGCGTCGGCCAGCAGCCCGAGGACCTGCGGCGTGTTGAAGTCGTCGTCGAGCGCGGCGCGGCAGCGCTCGGTGAGGCCGTCGTCGCCCGCCGGCGCCACCCCGCCGGCCGAGCGATCGGCCTTCTCCACCGTCTCGTAGAGGTAGCCGAGCCGCCGCTCGGCCTCGTCCAGGACGGTGTCGGAGAAGTTGAAGTCGCGCCGGTAGTGGGTGCCGAGCAGGAAGAAGCGGAGCCCCTCCGCCTCGTACCGCTCCAGCACCTGGCGCACCGTGAAGAAGTTGCCCAGCGACTTGGACATCTTCTCGTCGTCGATCTCCACGAAGCCGTTGTGGAGCCAGGCGCGGGCGTAGCTGTCGGCGTGCACCCCGTCGCCGCAGGCGCAGACCGACTGGGCGATCTCGTTGGTGTGGTGCGGGAAGACCAGGTCCTTGCCGCCGCTGTGCAGGTCGAAGGTGTCGCCCAGGTGTTTCCTGGTCATGGCCGAGCACTCGATGTGCCAGCCCGGGCGCCCTTCGCCCCAGGGCGAGGGCCAGCGCGGCTCACCTGGCTTGGCGCCCTTCCAGAGGGCGAAGTCGAGCGGGTCGCGCTTCACCTCGCCGGGCGCCACCCGCGCCCCGGCCAGGAGGTCGTCCAGGTTGCGCCCCGAGAGACGGCCGTACTCCGGGAAGGCTCGCACCGCGAAGTAGACGTCGCCGTTGCCGGGGGCGTAGGCGAAGCCTTTCTCGACCAGCCTCGCGATGAGCGCCACGATCTCCGGGATGTGGTCGGAGACGCGCGGCTCGGCGTCGGGGCGCAGGCAGCCGAGCGCGTCCATGTCGCGGTGGAACTCGTCGGCGAAGCGGGCCGCCAGCGCCACCGGGTCCTCGCCCCGCTCGCTGGCGCGCTTGATGATCTTGTCGTCCACGTCGGTGAAGTTGCGCACGTACTTCACCACCAGGCCGCGGGACCGGAGGTGGCGCACCACCACGTCCCAGACCACGTAGCAGCGGGCGTGGCCCAGGTGGGAGAGGTCGTAGACGGTGGGGCCGCAGGCGTAGAGGCCGATGGCGCCGGGGGTGAGCGGGACGAGCTCGTGCTTGCCGCCGGTGAGGGTGTCGTGGATCTGGATGGGCATGGTCGGGGATGGCGGGGGTCCCGGCGCGCCGGGGGCGCCGCGTCAGGAGGTGAGCGCCTTCAGGAGCGCCCGGAGGTTGATGGCCACGAGGACGGCGAGGAGGGCCGCGCCCAGCACGGGCAGCCACTGCTCGCGCGGCCGCTCGCCGTCGCGCAGCACCAGCCAGGCGTCGGAGAGCGGGGCGCCGCGCTTCCGGAGCGCCGCCACCACCTCGGCGTAGTCGCCCCGTGCCGCCGCCGGCAGGAGCCGGCCTTCGAAGATGGGCGGGCCGCCGCGGCCGGGCCGGTCCACCAGCAGGTTGGTGCCGCCGAGCCGCCCCACGGTCCGGTCCAGCCCGGTGCGGGCCACCGTGGCCCCCACCAGGTCGACGAGGTCGCCGCGCACCTGCACCAGCCGGTTCTCGCGCGCCTTCTCCAGGGCGTAGGCCCCCGGGCCGCCCAGGTCGATGGGCCGGCGCGGCGAGAAGTAGTAGGCCACGTCGCCGGCGAGCTCGTGGAGGAGCCACCCGGAGACCAGCAGCGCCAGCACGGCGAAGGTGGGCGAGCGGGCCAGGAGCGGCGACTCGCGGCGCGGTAGCGGGGGGGGCGGCGGCGCGGCACCCCGGGCGCGTTCGCCCCCGAAGAAGGCCTCCTCACCCGGGCCGGCCGGCGGCGTGGGCGCGCTCACGGGCCCCTCCGCACCAGCAGCGCCACGGCGTGGGCGGCGATCCCCTCGCCGCGCCCCACGAAGCCCATCCCCTCGCCGGTGGTCGCCTTCACGTTGACCTGCGAGGGCGAGATGCCCAGCGCCTCGGCGAGGCGGGCCCGCATCTCGACGGCGCGCGGCGCGATCCTGGGGCGGCGCGCCGCCAGGGTGACGTCGGCGTTGCCCACCCGCCAGCCCGCCTCGGCCGCCTTGGCCGCGATCTCGCGCAGCAGCGCGAGCGAGCTGACACCCTTCCAGCGCGGGTCGGTGTCCGGGAAGTGGAGCCCCAGGTCGCCCAGGCCGGCCGCGCCCAGCACGGCGTCGCCGATGGCGTGGGCGCAGACGTCGGCGTCGGAGTGGCCCAGCAGGCCGTCCCCCTCGAACTCCACGCCGCCCAGCACGAGCCGGCGCCCCGCCTCGAAGCGGTGGCAGTCGTAGGCCACGCCGGTGGCGAAGGGGGCCTCGGTGAGCGCGCGCGCCCGCGCCACGTCGTCGGCGGTGGTGATCTTGAAGTTGCCCGCCTCGCCCGGCACCAGCGTCACCGGCGCGCCGAGCCGCTCCACCAGGGCGCACTCGTCGGTCGCGGCCGAGGCCTCCGGGCCGGCCTCGGCGTAGCCGCGCCGCAGGAGCTCGGTCCGGAAGCCCTGCGGCGTCTGCGCCAGCCAGAGGGTGCGCCGGTCCAGCGTCTCGGCGACCCGGGGCTCGGCCTCGCCGGCCGCGCGCTTCACCGTGTCGGTCACCTGGAGCGCCGCCAGCGCCGCGCCGCCGGCCCAGGCCGCCTCGGCCACGCGCCGCACCAGGTCGGGCGAGGCGAAGGGTCGGGCTGCGTCGTGCACCAGCACCACGGCGCAGCCGGAGAGCGCCGCCAGCCCGTTACGGACGGAGTCGGACCGCTCCGCGCCGCCGGCCACCACCCGGGCGCGCTTGCCCAGGCCGGCCAGCTCGACCTCGCCGCGTGCCTCCTCGCCGGGGGGCACCACCACCACCAGGTCGTCCACCAGGTCACAGCCGGCCAGCAGCCTGGCCGAGCGGCGCAGCACCGACTCGCCGCCCAGGGCGAGCCACTGCTTGGCGCCGCCGGCCCGCAGCCCCGACCCGCCCGCCGCCACGATCGCCCCTACCCGCTCACCGCGGATCATCGGCTCCTCCCGCCACCCCGCGGCCTCAGCTCGGCCCGGCGTCGGCGCTGGCACCCGCGCTGCATTCGAGCCCCGGCGTGAGCACCGTCCCGCCGGCCTCGGCCATCCTGCCCTGTAAACGCGACCGCCGCACGGACGAAGGTCCGCGCGGCGGGCTGCGCCTGTCCACCCCGGCCTGGCGCCGGGGCGGCCGATCAACAGTTGAAGATCTTCTTCAGGTCCATCTCCACGTCCTGCTCGTCGCAGTCCTTGGCGATGGCCAGCTCCTTGATGAGGAGCGAGCGGGCGGTGTCGAGCATCTTCCGCTCGCCGAAGGACAGGTCCTTGTCCGAGCGGAGCAGGTAGAGGTCGCGCAGCACCTCCGCGATCTCGAAGACCGAGCCGGTCTTGATCTTGTCCATGTACTCCCGGTAACGGCGGTTCCAGGTCGTGGAGTCGACCGAGACCTCCTTCTCGCGGAGGATGGAGTAGACCTTCTTGACGTCCTTCTCGCCGATGATCTCCCGCAGGCCAACCGAGTTGACCTTGTTCATCGGGATCATGATCTTCATCCCGTTCTCGAGGATGCGGAGCACGTAGAAGGACTGCCGCTGGCCAGCCACCTCCTTGTGCTCGATCCCCAGGACCTCGCCCACCCCCTGCCCCGGGTAGACGGCCTTGTCCCCGACCTTGAAACTCGGAGAAACTTGCGTAGACTGCGTTGCGGGCATTCGATCCTCCGCTCGCCGTATCATCCCGACCCTCTCCGGACTGGAGGGCCGAGGCGGGAGCTTAGTCGCGGAGAGGTATCACACTTTCCCGACCAAATCAATATCACTCGGGATTTCCCGAGTCGACGCGGCGCGTTGCCGGAACTGGACCGGTCCCGGCCATGAACCGGCGGGCCCCGTTGCTGCCCCTGGCCGTCGGCTTCCTGCTGGGAGCGGTCTTGTCCCTGGCCGGGTGGCGAGCCCCGCCCGGGGCGCTTCTCGCCCTCCCACTGGCCGCCTCCCAGCCGCTCGCGCCCGCCGCCTTCCTGGTGGCCGGCTGGCTCTCGGCCGACCTGGCGCGCGCGCCCCCACCGCCGGGCCCTGCCACGGAGGCTCTCTCTGGCCAGGTGGTCAACGTGCCCGCGCCGCTGGGCGACCGGCTCCGCTTCACGCTGCGGACCGAGGACGGCCGCCTCGTGGAGGTCCTGGCGCCTTCGCTCGAGTGGCCGCTGGCGGCAGGCGACCGCATCCGGCTCCAGGCCAGGCTCCGCACGCCGCCCGGCCCGCGGAACCCGGGGGCGGCCGACCCGAGGGAGCGGCTTGCCGCCGTGGGGGTCGCCCAGCAGGCCGAGGCCCTCCTGCCGCCGGTTCGCCTGGGGCCGCCCAGCCCGCTCGCCTGGCTGGAGCGGGGGCGGGAGCGGTTCGCCGAGGCGGCGGCGGCGTTGCCGGCGCGGGAGGCGGCGCTGGTGCGGGCCATCGGGACGGGGGACCGGGCCGCCCTCGACCAGCCCACCACCGAGTCCTTCGCCCGCTCCGGCCTGGCCCATGTGCTCGCCGTCTCCGGCCTCCACCTGGTGGTGGTGGCGGCCGGGCTGGAGTGGCTCCTGCGCGCGGCGCTCCTCCGGGTCGAGCCGCTCGCGGCGCGGCTCGACGCCCGGCGGGCCGCTGCCGCGCTGGCCTTCCCGGTGGTGGTGGCCTACACGCTCGCCACCGGCGCCGGCTTCCCGGTGGTCCGGGCCGCGCTCGCCTCCGCGGTCCTCTTCGGCGCCACGCTGCTCGACCGGGAGGGGCGCTCGTCCAACACGCTGGGCCTGGCCACCCTCGCGGTGCTGGGCGTGGAGCCGGGGGCGCTGCTCGACCCGTCGCTGCAACTCTCCCTGGCCTCGGTGGCGGGGCTGGTGGCCCTGGCAGGTCCCCTCCGCGCGGCCCTGCCGGTCGCGCGCCCGCCGCCGGGCGCCTGGCGCGCCCGGCTGGTGGAGCCGGTCCTGGCCGGGCTCTGCGCCACGGTGGCGGCCAGCCTGGCCACGGCGCCGATCCTGGCCCTCCACTTCCGCCGGCTGCCGGCCCTGGGGATCCTGGCCAACCTGGTGGGGGTCCCCATCGGCACCGGCCTCACGGCGCTCACGGCGCTGGCCGCCGCGCTGGCGGCGGCCTGGCCACCGCTCGCCCTGCCCGTCCTGTGGGCTTGCTGGCCCCTGGCCACCGCGCTCCTGGCCGTCTCCGACGCGGCCGCCGCCCCGTCCTTTGCGGTGCTCGGCGTTGCCTCGCCGGGGCCGTTGCTCGCCGGCGTGGCCTGCGCCCTGGCGCTCTCGCTGGCGCGGCTGCGCGGCGCCTGGCGCTGGGGTGCGGCGGCCGGCTTCGTGGCCTGCCTGGCCCTGCCCGGCCCGGTGCGGGCCGCCGCGGCGCGCCAGCGCGGCACGCTGGAGGTGATCTTCGCCTCGGTGGGCCAGGGCGACGCGGCCCTGCTGCGGCTCCCCGACGGCGCGGCCATCCTGGTGGACGGCGGCGGCACCTTCTCCGGAGGGCCCGACCCCGGCGCGCGCGACCTGGTGCCGCTGCTGCGCGACCTCGGCGTGACCCGGCTCGCCGCGGTGGTGGTCTCGCACCCGCACCCGGACCACGTGCTGGGGTTGCCGGCCGTGGCCGCGGCCTTTCCGATCGAGCAGGTCGTGCTGGGCGGAGGGCCGCCCAGCGAGGCGGTCGCCGCGGCGCTGGCCCGGCTGCCGGCGCCCCGGCGGCTCGAGCCGGGCCAGGCCCTCGAGCGGGCGGGCGTCCGGCTGGAGAGCGTGGGCGGCAGCGAGCCTGGCCTCGAGGAGAACGACGCCTCGCTGGTCCTCCGCGTCACCTACGGCCGCACCGCCCTGCTCTTCCCGGGCGACGTGGAGGAGGCGGGCGAGGCGGCCGCGGTGGCGGGCGGGCGGCCGCTCCGGGCGGAGCTGGTGAAGGTGCCGCACCACGGGAGCCGGCGCAGCTCCACCGCGCCGTTCACGGCGGCGGTCCGGCCGGCCTTCGCGGTGGCCAGCGTGGGCGCCGGGAACCGCTACGGCTTCCCGCACGCCGAGGCGGTGGCCCGCTGGCGCGAGGCCGGCGCCGCCTGGCGCCAGACCGACGGCGGCGCGCTCCGCTTCCTCTCGGATGGCGAGACGCTGCGGGAGGTGCCGGCCGAGGACGCGCTCCGGCCGCTGGCCCTGTGGCGCGAGCGGCGCGGCGCCGGAGGCGCCCGATGAGCGGCTGGGAGCTGTCGACCGACGACCTGCGCTTCGACGCCGGCGCGGCGCCAGCTCCGGCACCGGCTCCGGCGCCAGCTCCGGCACGAAGCTGGGCTCCGGCTCCGGCACCAGCTCCGGCACCGGCTCCGGCGCCAGCTCCGGCACGAAGCTGGGCTCCGGCTCCGGCTCCGGCGCAGGGTGAGGGCACCCGCGCGATGGCCGGAGCGCTGGTGCGCTCTGCCCTCCGTGGCGAAGGGGCGCGGGCCGGGCCTCACCTGCTGGTCCGGTCCCCCGGCAGCGCGGAGCGGGCCGTGGCGCTCCCGGCCGAGCTCACCGTGGGTCGCGGGACCGAGGCCGGCCTGGCGCTCGACGATGCCGGGGCGTCGCGCCTCCACGCTCGCATCCGGCTCGACGACGACGGCGCGGCGCTGGTGGAGGACCTCGGCTCGAAGAACGGCCTCCGGCTGAACGGTCGGCGCCTCCAGGCCGGGCCCTCGCCGCTGCGGCCGGGGGACGAGCTCACCGTGGGTGCGACGGCGCTCCGCTTCGTGGACCCACTGGCCGTGGCGCCGGCGGCCTCGCATGAGGCCCCCGCTGCCGCGGTCCCTGGCGCACGGCTCCCTGGCGCGAACGGCCAGCCCTCTCGGCTTCCTTGGGCGCACGGCCTGCTCGCGCCGCCGGCCTGGGCGCTGCTCGCGGGGGCGGGCGGGCTGCTCGCGCTATCGGCGCTCCTCCTCGCCCTGGGCTGACCGCCGTCAGCGATCGCGCAGCTCGCGGGCCCGCTTCCGCGCCACGTCCCGCTGCCGCTCGGTGACGTCCGGCGTGGAGCTCTCGGCGTACTGCTCGTAGGCGTCGATGGCCCGCCGGTCGCCCAGCATCCGGTAGCACTCGCCCAGGCCCCAGAGCGGCGAGGCCCGGCTCGGGTTGGCGGTGAAGGCTGTCTGGTAGTCCTGCGCCGCCTCGCGGTGCTGCCCGAGGCCGAATCGGGCGCTGGCCCGCGCCTCGTAGGCGACGACCAGGTCGGGGCTCCGCTCCAGCGCCCGGCTGAAGCTGTCGACGGCCATCGCGAACTCGCGCCGGCCGATCTGCGCCACGCCGGTCCGGTAGAGATCGGCGGCGGTCGGCCCAGCGGCCTCGACGGGTGGTGCCGTGGGCGCCGGAGGGGGAGCGGCCTGGGGCGGCTCGGCCTCGGGCGTGAACTTGTAGGCCCGCGAGCCCGAGGTCCCGGTGGCCGCGGCAAGGCCTGGCCCCCCAGAGGCCGGCGCGGGCGGCACGATGGCGGCAGGGATCGGCGCGGCCCGCGGCGGCGGGTTCTTCAGCTCCTCCAGCTGCTTCCTGGCCTCCGCGTTGGCCGGGTCGAGCTCCAGCACCTGCTTGAGCTGCGCCTCGGCCTTCTCCGGGTACCGGAGGGCCGCGTAGGTGCGGGCCAGCCGGAGCTTCGCCGCCGCCGAGCCCGGGTCGAGGTAGGTGGCGTCCTGGTAGAGGAAGTGGGCGGCACGGAAGTCGCCGGCGAGGTAGGCGCGGTCGGCGGCCCCCAGCTTGTCGATGAGTGCCTGGCTGGGCGGCGCCTCGGGCGGCCGGACGGGCTGGGGCGGCAGCGCGGGGGCGGTGGGAACGACGGCCACCGGGGGCGGGGCCCCTCGACTCCGCGCCTCCGGCGCTACGCTCGGGGCGTCCGGAGAAGCGGCGGGTGCCGAAGTGGAGATCGGGGTCGGGGCCCCTCGACTCCGCGCCTCCGGCGCTACGCTCGGGGCGTCCGGAGAAGCGGCGGGTGCCGAAGTCGAGATCGGGGGCGGAGCCGTGGTCGGGGCCCCTCGACTCCGCGCCTCCGGCGCTACGCTCGGGGCGTCCGGAAAAGCGGCGGGTGCCGAAGTGGAGATCGGGGGCGGGGCCCCTCGACTCCGCGCCTCCGGCGCCACGCTCGGGGCGTCCGGAGAAGCGGCGGGTGCCGAAGTCGAGATCGGGGTCGGGGGCGTGGGCGGCGCCGGCTGCGGGGTGCGGAGCTGGGCCAGGAATCCCCTCGCCTTCTCGACCCACTCCGCCTGCGCCGGCACCGCCGTGGCCAGGTCCACGAAGAGCTGGTACTCGCTCGCCGCGGCGTCCCGCTCCCCCAGCCCTCGCAGCGTCTCGGCCAGGCCATAGTGGCCGTCGGCGTCGGCGGGCCGGAGCTTGACGTACCGCTCGTAGGCCCCGCGGGCGCGCGGCAGGTCGCTGGCCTTGCGTGCCGCGAACGCCATGTTGTACCAGGCGAGCGCGTAGGCCGGATCGATCTCCACCGCGAAGCCGAAGGCCTCGATGGCCTCGGCGAACTTCTTCTGTCCGTACTGCACCTCGCCGACGGCCTCGTAGGCCTCGGCGTAGCCGCCGAACTTCTCGAGGGCCGTCCGGTAGGACTCGAGGGCCCCGGCGGCGTCGCCGGCCTTGCGGCGCTGGTCCCCGATCTCCTTGTGCGCCTTGGCCTCCGGCGGCGCCGCGGCCGGCGCCGCCCGGGCGGCCGAGGCGGCGAGGAGGAGGCCGGCGAGGAAGAGGGCGCGCATGACGAGGTCCTATCTGGCGGCGGGTGCAGCCCGCGCAGCCTGCCCTGCTAGAGGCTGAACGGGTTCTGAATGACGATGGTCTCGCCGCGGTCGGCGCCCACCGAGAGCCCCATGACCTTCACGCCGGAGAGCTCCTCGACCCGCCGCACGTACGCCTTGGCGTTGGCGGGGAAGGCCTCGAAGTCGCGCAGCCCGTCGATCTTCTCGGTGAAGCCGGGCAGCTCCTCGTAGATCGCCTCGGCCCGCTCCAGCAGCTCCGGGTCCGAGGGCATCTCCTCCAGCGTCTTGCCGTCCACCCTGTAGGCCACGGCGATCTTGAGCGTCTCGAAGCCGGTCAGCACGTCGAGCTTGGTGATGGCGATGCCGTCCAGGCCGTTGACGCGCGCGGCGTACTTCAGGGCCAGCATGTCGAGCCAGCCGCAGCGCCGCGGCCGGCCGGTGGTGGCGCCGAACTCGTTGCCGATCTTGCGGAGCCGCTCGCCGGTCTCGTCCTTCAGCTCGGTGGGGTACGGGCCGCCGCCGACGCGCGTCGAGTAGGCCTTGGTGATGCCGAGCACGTAGTCGACGGCGCGCGGCCCCAGGCCGCAGCCGACCACGGCGTTGCCGGCCACGGTGTTGGAGCTGGTGACGAACGGGTAGGTGCCGTGGTCGACGTCCAGCATGGTGCCCTGGGCGCCCTCGAAGAGGAGCTGCTTGCCGGCCTTGAGGGCGCGGTGGAGCCAGAGCGAGACGTCGGCGGCATAGACCGCGAGCCGCTTCCCCAGCGCCGCGTGGTCGCGCACGATGGCCGCCTCGTCGAGCTCGAAGGCGGCGCCGAGCCGCTTCAGCTCCTCGCGCGCCGCGCCCACCCGCTCCTTCACCTTGCGAGCCAGGCGGGCCTCGTCGAGCAGGTCGCGCACGCGCAGGCCGCGCCGCGCCACCTTGTCCTCGTAGGTCGGGCCGATGCCGCGGCCGGTGGTGCCGATCTTGCCGGCGCCGGCGGCCGCCTCGCGGGCCACGTCGATCTGCTTGTGCCACGGCATGATGACGTGGGCGTCGAGCGACAGCACCAGCTGGGCGTCGTCCTTCAGGAAGCCCTTCTGCTTGAGCCGGTCGATCTCCATGACGAAGACGGCCGGGTCGAGCACCACGCCGTTGCCGATGACGCAGGACTTGCCGGGGTGGAGGATGCCGGCCGGGATGAGGTGCAGGACGGTCTTCTCGCCCCCCACCACCAGCGTGTGGCCGGCGTTGTTCCCGCCCTGGAAGCGGACCACCACGTCGGCGTACGAGGTGAGCAGGTCGACGATCTTGCCCTTGCCCTCGTCGCCCCACTGGGCTCCGACGACCACGACGTTCGGCATGTTGGTGGCTCCTGGCTGATCCGGCCCCGGACGTGGGGCGAGCGGCCGGCGCGCCGAGGGGCGCGCGGGGTGGGAAAGATACCAGCAGCGCCGGGTGGGTGGAAGCGCCGAAGCCGGGCGGCCCGCGCACCGGCCCGGCGGGCCGCGGCGTCCGCCGCTACCTCCGGGCGGCGCGCCGTCGCGGCGCCTTGGCCTGCCGCTCCAGCGCCTGGGTGGCGAACTCCAGGTCCACCGCGAAGCCGATGGCGGGACCGGGCCGGCCGAAGCGGGCCAGCAGCTCGTCGTAGCGGCCGCCAGCCGCCACCGCGGCGCCGGCGCCCGGGGCGTACCCGGCGAAGGTGAGCCCCGTGTAGTAACCGAGCCCGCGCGCCTCGCCGAGGTCCACCACCACCTCGCCCAGCCCGCGGCGCCGCGCCAGCCGGAGCGCCGCCTCCACCTCGGCCAGGGCCGGGGCGCAGCCCGGCACCCGCCTGGCGAAGGCGCGGGCCCGCCGCAGGGCGCCGTCGCCGTAGAGGCTGGCCACCTCGGGCAGCGCCTGGCGGGCCGAGGGCGCCCCGCGGCCGCGGCGGGCCAGCCTGGCCAGCGCCCCCGCGTCCTTTCGGGCCAGCGCCGCCCAGGCCTCGTCATGGGCCGCGCGCGGGAGGCCGGCGGCGGCGAGCGCCGCCGCGGCGAAGCGGGCGTGCCCCACCTCGATGACCGCGCCGGAGAGCCCGACCCGGTCCAGCGCCTTGGCCAGCACCACCAGCGCCTCGGCGTCGGCCTTCGGCCCGCCGGCGCCCAGCAGCTCCACGCCGGCCTGGTAGACCTCGCGCGGCCGCCCGGCCCGCGCCTCGCGGGCGCGCAGCACCGGGCCGTCGTAGCAGAGCCGCGCCGGGGCCGGCAGCGCGTCGGGGCGGGACGCGTAGAGCCGCGCGATCTGGGGCGTGATGTCGGGCCGGATGGCCACCACCTCGCCCGAGCCGGGCTCGACGAACTTCATCACGTCGGCCAGCGCCGCCGCCGAGAGGCCGCGCTCCACCACCTCCAGCCGCTCCAGCGTGGGCAGGAAGAGCCGGCGGTAGCCGAAGCCGGCGAAGACATCCTGCAGCCGGCTGGACAGCTCGGCGAGGTGGGCCGAGTGGTCGGGCAGCAGGTCCCGCAGGCCGGTGGGGAGCGACAGGTCGAGCATGGGTCCTCGCGCGGCTTACAGCGTGATGGTCTTGACGGAGCGGACGTGGGGCAGCGCCCGCACCCGGTCCAGCACCTGGGCGCTCGGCACCGAGTCGACGTTGAGGAAGGCGAAGGCGCGGGTGCGGTCGTCGGTTCGGGAGAGCGAGATGCGGGCGATGTTGACGCCGGCGGCGCCCAGCGTGGTGCCCAGGTTGCCCACCACGCCCGGCGCGTCGTCGTTCTCGCAGAGGATGACCGGCCCCTCCGGCACCGCCTCGATCCGGAAGGCGCCCACCCGCACGATGCGGGCCTCGGCCTTGCCGTAGACCGTGCCGGACACCGAGACCTCGCCCCCCTGCCCTCTCACGGCCACGGTGAGCAGGCTGGCGTAGTCCTGCGCCTCGCTGATGCGCTCCTCGCGCAGCGCCAGCCCGCGCTCCCTGGCGGCGGCCGGCGCGCTCACCTCGTTGACCGGCGTGTCGAGGACGTGGCGCAGCAGCCCCACCAGCGCCCGGTTGGCCAGCGCGCGGGTCGGCGCCGCGGCCAGGTCGCCGGACACCGAGACCACCACCTCCTGCGGCCCGGCCGGCAGGAGCTGCCCGGCCAGCGAGCCCAGCTTCTCGGCCAGCGGGAGGTACGGCCCGAGCTGGGCCAGCAGCTCCCTGGGCAGGCTGGGGACGTTGATGGCGTTCTTCACCTCGCCGGCCTGGAGGTACTGGGCCAGCTGTTCGGCCACCGCCACGGCCACCGCCACCTGCGCCTCCTCGGTCGAGGCCCCCAGGTGCGGCGTCAGCACCACGTTGTCGAGCTTGAGCAGCGGGTGGTCGGCCGCGGGCGGCTCGGTATCGAAGACGTCCAGCGCCGCGCCGCCCAGGTGGCCCGAGGCCAGGGCGGCCGCCAGCGCCGCCTCGTCCACGATGCCGCCGCGGGCGCAGTTCACCAGCACCGCCCCCTTCTTCATCCTGGCCAGCGTGGCGGCGTTGACCATGTTGCGGGTCTGGTCGGTGAGCGGGACGTGGAGCGAGATGGCGTCGGCCTCGCGCCAGATGCCGTCGAGGTCGGTGAGCGAGACGCCCAGCCGCGCCGCCGCCTCTGGCGAGATGAACGGGTCATGGGCCACCACCCGCATCTTCATGGCCAGGCAGCGGTCCACCAGGATGGCGCCGATGTTGCCGATGCCCACCACGCCCAGCGTCTTGCCGGCCAGCTCGCGCCCCTGGAACTTCTTCTTCTCCCACCTGCCGGCCTTGACGCTGGCGGTGGCCGCGGCCACGTGGCGGAAGAGCGACAGGATCGCCGACAGCGCCAGCTCGGCCACCGCGGTGGAGGAGCCGCCGGGCGCGACGGGGCGCGTGTATGGCACGGTCTATTCAGGCCTGGACCTCGGCTTTGCCTTGTCGGCGCCCATTATTGGCGCCGTGCTCGATGGCGCCAAGGTTTGGTCGGCCACCTCGTCGATACAGTAGTCGGGAATATTGGACACCGGGATCGCGTGCGCGCGCGCTGCCTCCAGGTCCACGTTGTCCACGCCGATGCCATAACGCACTATGGCGCGGGCTCTTATCATGGCCGCGATCACGGTGGCGTCGATGCGCGCGAACTGGGTGATCACGGCGTCCGCCCGCGCCACGGCCGCGATCAATTCCGCTTCGGTCTTGCAGTGATGGCCGATTAACTCGCAGCCGCTGGCGGCCAGCACCGCCGCCTCCCGGTCGAGGTCGCGAAAACTGTAGTCGGTGACAACAACGGCGGGGGATTTCATGGGC
>JANNKC010000312.1:0-3574 GCA_031396105.1 Anaeromyxobacter sp. | reverse complement strand
GGCTGCCCCTCGAGGCGGCGGATGACCACCCGCGTCGCGCCGAAGCGCCGCTCCAGGAGCCGCCCGGTCCGCTCGAGCACCACGTCGAGGTCCACCGCCGCGAGGACGGCCTGGATGGCCTCCTCGACGACCTGTTCGTGGACGTCGTGGGAGACGAGGGGGAGCGGCATCCTTTCAGGGTAACGCCACCGACATTTCGGTGCACCTGGACAGGCGGGCGCCGCCCTCCGGGATTGCCGTCCCCGGGCTCCACGTCACGTGGACACTCGATGAACCTCCGCACCCTGAAAGGTACGGCACCGTAGGATCGGTGGGCCGGCCCCGGCCGGTGGGTGGACTGGAGGCGCGTCGCTGCGCCGACAGGAGTGGAACCGGTCGCTTGCGCCGTGGCGCAGCGCTTGCTCCAATGCGGCCCACACTTCACCGGAGGATGGGCATGGCCTGGACGCTGACGCGGCGGCAGCTCCTCGAGGCAGGTCTCACCACCCTGGCGGTCGGCACGGCGGGCGTCCCCCTGCCGGTGCTCCCCGAGGAGGCGAAGGGCTGGACCTGGGACACGGGGGTCTGCCGCTTCTGCGGCGTCGGCTGCGGCATCCAGATCGCCACCACGCAGGGCCGGGTGGTGGCGGTGAAGGGCGACCCGGCGAGCCCGGTCAACCGCGGCCTGCTCTGCGCCAAGGGGTACGCCTGCGCCCAGATCCTCTACGGCCAGGACCGGCTGAAGAAGCCGCTGCTGCGCAAGAAGAACGGCGCCTTCGACAAGCAGGGCGACTTCGAGGAGGTCTCCTGGGAGGAGGCCTTCACGGTCATGAAGCGCGAGTGGAGCCGCGCCCACTCGGCGCTCGGCCCCACCGGCGTGGGCGTCATGGGCTCCGGCCAGTACACCATCATGGAAGGCTACGCGGCGTCCAAGCTGGTCAAGGCCGGCTGGCGCTCCAACAACCTCGACCCCAACGCGCGCCACTGCATGGCCTCGGCGGTGGCGGCCTTCATGCAGACCTTCGGCATCGACGAGCCGTCGGGCTGCTACGACGACATCGAGCTGACCGACACGGTGGTGACCTGGGGCGCCAACATGGCGGAGATGCACCCCATGCTCTGGGCGCGCGTGGTGGACGAGCGGCTGCGCCGCCCCGGCTACCGGCTCATCAACCTGACCACCTACGCCAACGCCACCTCCGAGTCGGCCGACCAGGAGATCGTCTTCAAGCCCAACACCGACCTGGCCATCTGGAACTACCTGGCGCGGGAGATCCTGAAGCGCGGCGCGGTGGACCAGGACTTCGTGAAGCGGCACTGCGTCTTCGCGGCCGGCCCCACCGACATCGGCTTCGGGCTGCGCGAGAACGACGCCAAGGCCTTCCCGGCCGAGAAGGACACCCTGGCCCGGCAGAAGGCCATCGTGCTCACCAGGGAGGAGGCGGTGGCGCGGGGCCTCGACCCGGCCGCGCACCACGAGAAGGCGCAGGGCGCGGCCGGCGCGCCGCAGAAGCACTGGCTCATCTCCGCCGAGGACTTCGCCAGGGCGGTCGAACCCTACACGCTCGACTTCGTGGCCAGGGTCGCCAAGGGCGATCCCGACGAGCCGCTCGAGGCCTTCAAGGAGAAGCTGAAGCTCCTGGCCAACGAGTACTGCTCGGCGGGGCGCAAGGTCGTCTCCTACTGGACCATGGGCTTCAACCAGCACACCCGCGGCACCTGGGTGAACGAGCAGGCCTACATGGCCCACCTGCTCACCGGGAAGCAGGCCAAGCCGGGCAACGGCGCCTTCTCGCTCACCGGCCAGCCCTCCGCCTGCGGCACGGCGCGCGAGGTGGGCACCTTCTCCCACCGGCTCCCGGCCGACTTGATGGTGGACGACGCGTCCCACCGCACCCACACCGAGGAGCTCTGGCGCCTGCCGCACGGCACCATCAACCCCAAGGTGGGCAGCCACATCGTCCAGATGATGCGCGACCTGGAGGACGGCACGCTGCGCTGGCTCTGGGTCCAGGTGACCAACCCGTTCCAGTCCACCGCCAACGCCAACCACTGGATCGAGGCGGCGCGGAAGATGGACTGCTTCATCGTGGTCTCGGACGTCTACCCGACGCTCTCGGCCAAGTGCGCCGACCTGATCCTGCCGTCGGCCATGATCTACGAGAAGTGGGGCGGCTACGGGAACTCGGAGCGCCGCACGCAGCTGTGGCGGCAGGTGGTGGCGCCGCCCGGCGAGGCCAGGAGCGACGTCTGGCAGATGATGGAGTTCGCCAAGCGCTTCACGCTCGGCGAGGTCTGGGGCGAGCAGCCGGTGCCGGGGCTGGAGGCCGAGGGCTTCGAGAAGGGAAGGCTCCCCTCGGTGCTGGCGGCGGCCGGCGCGCTGGGGCTGACGCCGCAGACGACGCTCTACGAGGCGCTCTACGCCACGCCGGAGGCCAGGACGTTCAAGTGGCCGGAGCCGGTCTCTGGCGGCAAGCAGAACTGCACCGTGCTGGCCGCCGGCATCGACTGGTTCCCCGAGAAGGCGCTCTTCGAGGAGTACCGGAAGTTCGGCCTGGGGCACGGGCACGATCTCGCCTCCTTCGACACCTACCTGCGCGACGACGTGCGCGGCCTGCGCTGGCCGGTGGTGAACGGCAGGGAGACGCTCTGGCGCTTCAACGAGCAGTACGACCCCTACGCGAGGAAGGGCTCGGGCTTCGACTTCTACGGCAAGTTCGCCAAGAAGCTGCCCATGGGCGACCTCGCCGGCCCGAAGCCGGGTGACCCGGTGGGGCTGGCCGGCAAGGCCAAGATCTTCTTCCGCCCCTGGCAAGAACCGCCCGAGTCGCCCGACGCCACCTACGACCTGTGGCTCTGCACCGGCCGCGTGCTGGAGCACTGGCACTCCGGCTCCATGACCCGGCGGGTCCCGCAGCTCCACGCCGCGGTGCCGGAGGCGCTGCTCTGGATGCACGAGAAGGACGCGGCCTCGCGCGGCCTCGCGGTGGGCGATCTCGCCTGGATCGAGTCGAGGCGCGGCAAGATCCAGGCCCGCGTCACGGTGGGCGGCCGCAACCGGGTGCCGCGCGGCCTGGTCTACGTGCCCTGGTTCGACGAGGGGGTCTTCATCAACAAGGTGACCCTCGACGCCACCTGTCCGATCTCCAAGGAGACGGACTTCAAGAAGTGCGCCGTCAAGATCACCCGGGCCGTCTGAGAGAGGACTCCATGCGCACCCAGCTCGCCGCCGCCCTCCTCGCCGCCGCCCTCGCCGCCTGCACCGCGGCCCGCACCGCCGCCCCGGCCACGGCGCCGGCCGCACCCGCACCTCCCGTGAAGGACCGCGACCTCGGCCTCTCCAGGACGAGCGTCTTCGAGGTGCCGGCGCCGCCGGCCTGGAAGGCGGAGGACTCCTCGCCCGGCGAGAAGCCGGCGCCGCCGCGCCTCTCCACCCAGATCCCGCCGGTGGTCCCGCACGGCGTGGCCGACCTCCTGCCCATCACCCGCGAGCAGAACGGCTGCGTCGACTGCCACCAGCTGGCCGGGCCCAGGAAGGCGGGCGAGCCCACGCCGCTGCCGCCGAGCCACTACGTCGACTACCGGAACGCCCCGG
>JANNKC010000284.1:0-4437 GCA_031396105.1 Anaeromyxobacter sp. | reverse complement strand
CCGGCGCGGCGGCGGGCGGCGCGGCGGCGGAGAGCGCGGCGGCGGAGAGCGCGGCGGCGGAGAGCGGGGCCTCGTCGAGCGCGTCCTGCAGCTCGCCCAGCGCCGCGTCCAGGCCCTGCGCCAGCACGCCGTCGAGCGTCGGCTCGGGCGGCCGGTCGGAGGCGGCCCGGCGGGCGGCGGGCGCGGCGCTCACCCGCACCGGCTGCACGTGCCGGAGGCGGCGAGGCAGGCCCTGGGTGAAGTAGCCGATGGTCTCGGTGCGGAAGCGGCGCAGGTCGAGGCCGCAGGCGGAGAGCAGCTGGTGGGCGCAGGAGGCCCGGACGCGGCTCATGGCGGCCAGCAGGTGGAGGCAGTCGATCTCGGCGGCGCCCGAACCCTCGGCCAGGCCGCGCGCCTGCTCGCGCAGCGCCCGGCTGATCCCCTCGTCCTCGCGCGGCTTGCCGGCCATCACGGCGAGGATGCGGTCCTCGTCGATGCGCTTCTCCTTGAGCAGGAGCTCGGCCCGGTTCGGCACGGTGAAGAAGGCCAGGAGCTGGTGGGCGCTGGTGAGCGGCTGGTTCACGCTCCGGGCGATGTCCTCCGCCTCGCTGAGGACCTGCAGCAGCTCCATCGACTCGATGACGGCGGGCATGTTCGGTCGAGGTTCCGATATCGCTCGCAACCCGTCAATTATTCGGCTGATCTCGGGGATCCGCCGGCTCGGGCCGAGATCAATCCAGCCCCCGCGCCGCCAGCTCGTCCTCGTCGAGCCCGAGGAAGTGCCCCACCTCGTGAATCAGCGTCACCGCGATCTGCTCCTCCAGCTCGGCCCGCGAGGCCGCCGCCCGCTCCAGGTTGCGCTGGTAGAGCACGATGGCGGAGGGCAGATGGCTCCACGGGTCGGCCGACGCCTTCTGGCCGTACGGTGCGCCGCGGAAGAGGCCGAGGATGGTGGGTGAGAGGGGCGGGTCGGCGCTGGTGAGGTCATCGTCGGAGGGAAGGTCCTCCACGCTGATGGGCACGTTGGAGAGGTAACGCCGCACCTGCTCCGGGATGTCGGTGAGCGCCGTCTCCAGCAGCCGCTCGAACTCCGCCCGGGAGATGGTCGCCGGGCGCGGGAAGGCCTCCGGGTCGAGCTTCCGCGCCCGGGCCAGCCGGCGCTCCGCCTCCGCCGCCTCGCCTCGCCGCTCCGCCAGCAGGCCGAGCTGGTGGTGGGCCCAGGGCTCGTCCGGTGCGCGCGCCAGCACCTCCTCGAGCTGCCGCCGCGCCTCGTCGAACCTGCAGAGCTCGAAGAGGGCGAAGGCCCGCTCCAGCATGGCGTCCAGGTGATCGGGGGCGAGGGCCAGCGCCTCGTCGAGGCGACCCAGGGCGGTGGCGGGATCGGCCAGCTCGGTGAGGGCCGAGCCCTCGACCCAGAGCAGGTCGGCCTCGAGGTCGCGCTGACCGGCCTTGCGGGCCGACTTGGCGGCCTTGCGGGCCAGGTCGACGGCGCGCTCGAAGTCGCCCTCGTCGAGCGCCTCGGACACCGCCGTGAAGCGGGGGTCGGCCTCGGGCTCGTCGGGGCAGGGCATGGGGAGGGGAGTGTAGCGCACGCCGCCCCGGCGACCTCGCCGCCCACCTCCGCTCCCGCTTCCGCT
This sequence comes from Anaeromyxobacter sp., assembly GCA_031396105.1. Classification (GTDB taxonomy): domain Bacteria; phylum Myxococcota; class Myxococcia; order Myxococcales; family Anaeromyxobacteraceae; genus JADKCZ01. The sequence continues at coordinate 2,821 of JANNKC010000284.1, read as the reverse complement.
CGCCGCCCCCTACCGCTCCCGCGCCGGGGGCAGGTCCTTCGACGCCATGTAGACCACGTTCCTGGTGGTCCGCTTCCCCCGGTACATGGCCCGGTCGGCCAGATCGATGATCTCCGCCTTGGTCCGGGCGTGCTCCGGGAAGCTGGCCAGGCCGATGGAGGCCGTGATGCGCACCGGCGAGGCCTCCCGCGAGAGGAAGCGGTGGTCCTCGATGGCCCGCCGGATGCGCTCCGCCACCTTGAGGCCGCCGCCCGAGTCGATGCCCACCAGCAGCATGACGTACTCGTCACCGCCGTAGCGGACCAGGACGTCCTCGTCGCGCACGCAGGAGCGGAGCACCCGCGCCACCTCCACCAGCAGCCGCGAGCCGTGCAGGTGGCCGTGCTGGTCGTTGACCGCCTTGAAGTGGTCGAGGTCCATGAAGAGGAGCGAGAAGGGGCGCCCGCCCGCCAGCTCCCGCTCCAGCACCACGTCGAGGTAGCGCGTGTTGTAGAGATGCGTCAGGTCGTCGAGGTAGGCGAGGTGCTCCACCTGCTTCAGCCGCCCCAGGTTGCGCAGCGCCAGCCCGAGGTGGCGGCACAGGAAGATGGCGCTCTGCAGCCGGTCGGACGACGGCGGCTCCTTCAGCAGGACCGCCGCGGCGCCGAGGAGCGTCCCCTCCTCGGCCACCGGCAGGCAGAGGGCATGGGTGGCGCCGTCCGGCCACTCGCCGGCCGGGAGGGCCAGGGTGGCCACGCCGCGCTCCTGCAGGCCCGGCAGGGCGTCGCGGACCGCGGCCAGCACCCCGGTCGCCGGCTGGTACTCCAGCCCGTGGGCGCCGGAGAGGACCCAGGTCCCGTCGGCGGAGACCTCCGCCAGCAGGGCGGCCGCCCCGCCGCACTCGCTGTTCACCGAGGCCAGCGCCATGGGCACCAGCCGGTCGCGGTCCAGCGTGGCGGCCAGCCGCTGGCAGGTCTCGAAGAGCTTGAGGTGCGCCCGCAACGCCATGTTCTCGGCCAGCAGCGCGCGGGTGGAGAGGCTGCGCTGCACGGCGTGCTGCAGCGCCTCGGGCGTGACCGGCTTGACCAGGTAGTCGGAGGCGCCCGACTTCATGGCGCGCACCGCCGGGTCCACCTTGTCGAGGGCGGTGATGACCACCACCTCGAGGTTGGGATCGAGCTGCTTGGCGCTGGAGAGGAGGTCGAGCCCCGAGGAGCCGGGCAGGATGACGTCGGTGAGGAGCACGTCGAAGTGGCGCTGGGAGAGGATGCCGAGCGCCGCCTCGGCGTCGGCCGCCACCTCGACGTCGTAGCCTGCCGCCCGGAGGTAGTCGGAGTAGACCGTGCGCGCGAAGCGCTCGTCGTCGACGAGGAGGACCGCGTGGGCCATGCGACCGAAGGTATATCATGGCGGTGTGACCTCACTCCCCTCGGAGCGCAAGGCCCTCCTGTTCTCCGCCGGAGGGATCCGGCTGGCGCTGCGCCTCTCCCAGGTGCGCGAGATCCTGGAGGTCGCGGACGGGGAGGGGGAGGTGGTGGGGCGCGGGGAGCCGCTGCCTTCGGCCTACGTCTCCACCGTGCTCGGCCTGGTGGGGGGGCCGGCCCGCTACGCGCTGGTCACCGAGTCCACCCCCCGCACCGCCCTGCGGGTGGAGGCGCTGCACGGCATCGTCGACCTGGCCGAGGCGGAGGCCTTCCAGCTGCCGGTCCACACCATCCTGCCCCAGCCGTCCCCCTACGCCGGCGCCCTGGTCACCCGCGGCGAGGTGGCGCTCGAGCTGGTGGTCTCCTCGCTCGGCTTTGCACCCATCGAGCCGGCCGTGGACGCTGGCGAGCCGCCACCGTCGCTCGGCCCCGGGATGGAGCGGGAGCTCCGCTTCGCCCGCGGCGGCCTGGTCTTCGGCGTGCCCATCTCCATCCTGGTGCAGGTGCTGGAGGCGCCTCGTCTCGCGCCCGTGCCCCTCACGCCGCCGTCGCACCGCGGGCTGCTGGTCCACGGCCGCGCCCTCCACGCCGTGGTGGACGTGGCGGTGCTCTACGGCCTGCCGCCCGCCGCTCAGGCCGGCCGCGTGCTCCTCATCGACGCGGGCGGCGCCGGGGTCGGCGTGGTGGCCGACCGCGTTCTCGGGGTGGGAGAGGGCGATGGGGGCGAGGAGACCCTGCGGCCGCCCTGGGACGCCGTGTTCGGTGCCGGTTAGAAGGGCGTAAGATCCCGAAAATCTTGACACTCGGGAGAGCAGGGCGGTACTTCACTAGGCGCCACTTCCACGCCTCGGGACCTCATCCATGCCCAAGAACCTGCTCCTCGCGGACGACTCGATCACCATCCAGAAGGTGGTGGCCATCACGTTCGCCAACGAGGACTACGCCGTCACCACCGTGGACAACGGCGACGACGCACTCGCCAGGGCCCGGGCGCAGAGGCCGGACGTCATCCTGCTCGACGTGCTCATGCCGAAGAAGAACGGCTACGACGCGTGCGAGGCGCTCAAGGCCGATCCGGCCTTCGCCGGCGTCCCGGTGATCCTGCTGGCCGGGACCTTCGAGCCCTTCTCCGAGAGCCGCGCGCGTGAGGTGCGCGCCGACGCCTGGCTCCAGAAGCCGTTCGAGAGCCAGGCGCTCATCAACAAGGTGAAACAGCTCGTCGAGGGGACGGCGCCCGTGGCCGCCCCTGGGGCCATCGACTTCGGGCGGCCAGCCACGCCGGCCACTGCGCCGATCACGGCCCCCGCGTTCGCGCCCGTCGCGGCGCCTGCTCCGGCAGACGCAGTGCTTCAGCTTCGGCTTGCGCACGCAGCACGATGGCTTGGGCTTCACCTTCTGCTTCTAGAATAGAGGCATCA
>JANNKC010000268.1:0-2030 GCA_031396105.1 Anaeromyxobacter sp. | reverse complement strand
TCCCGGCCGCCGCGCTCGCCACCACCGCGGTCACTCCGCTCGGCACCGCGCTCCGGCCGCTCGCCGCCACCGCCGCTGCGCTCCGGCTGCTCCCCCGTGCCACCACCCAGCGGCTCGTCGAGCCGCTGGTGCCTGCCGTAGATGTCGAACTGCTCCTGGTGGTAGTTGCCCTGGGCCTTCACCTGGATGGTCTTGTTGAACCGATCCATCAGGTAGCGCAGCTCCTCGCGCTCGCCGCCCTGGAGGATGCGCGCCACCTCGGGGTGGCAGTTCACCACCAGCACCGGGTCCTGGAAGTGCGCCGACTCGCGCCGGATCTCGCGGAAGACCTCGTAGGCCACCGTGATCTTCGACTTGACGTGCCCCTTGCCTTCGCAATAGCCGCACGGCTCGTTCATCATGCGGGTCGTCGACTCGCGCACCCGCTTGCGCGTCATCTCCACCAGGCCGAGGTCGGAGATCTTGAGGACGTTGGTCTTGGCCTTGTCCCGCCCCAGCGCGTCCTGCAAGGCCTTGAAGACCTTGTCGCGGTTCTGGGCCTTGTCCATGTCGATGAAGTCGATGATGATGATGCCGCCGATGTTGCGGAGCCGGAGCTGGTAGACGATCTCCTTGGCCGCCTCGGTGTTGATCTTGGTGATGGTCTCCTCGAGGCTCTTCTTGCCGACGTAGCGCCCCGAGTTGACGTCCACCGCGGTGAGCGCCTCGGCCTGGTCGATGATGATGTAGCCGCCGCTCTTGAGCCACACCTTGCGCCCGGCGGCCCGCTTGAGCTCCTGCTCGATGCCGAAGGCGTCGAGGATGGGCTCCTCGCCCGCGTAGAGCTCGATCGACTTCTCCAGGTGCGGCGCCTGCTCGCGCACGAAGCGCAGGATGCGCTCGTACTCGTCGCGGTCGTCGATCACCATCTTGCCGACCTCGGAGGTGAAGAGGTCGCGGGTGGCGCGCAGGATGAGGTCGAGGTCGCCGTGCAGCAGCGCCGGCGCGCCCACCTTGTCCTTCATGCGGATGATCTCGTTCCACACCTGGATGAGGAAGCGGATGTCCGCCTCCAGCTTCTCGGCGTCCACGCCCTCGGCCACGGTGCGGACGATGAAGCCGGTCCCCTCCGGGCGCATGCGGTCCACGATCTCGCGCAGCCGGCGCCGCTCGCCGTCCTTCTCGATGCGGCGCGAGATGCCGATGTGGTCGACCGTGGGCATGAAGACCAGGTGGCGGCCCGGCAGCGAGATGTGGCTGGTGATGCGCGCGCCCTTGGTCCCGATGGGATCCTTGGCGACCTGCACGATCACCTCCTGCCCCTCCTTGAGCAGGTCCTGGATGTTCTTGGGCTCGCGCGGCTTCTTGTCGTCGCGGTGGCCGTTGCGCCCGCCGCTCCGCTCGCGGTCGCCGCGCTCCCCCTTGCGATCGTCCTTCTTCTCGCCGCGCTCGCCGCGGTCCCGGTCGCCGCGCTCGCCGCGGCGGCCGCGCTCCCGCTCGCCCTTGGCCTCGCGCGCCGCCTCGCGGGGCGGCGCGGCGATGGCTCCGCTGGTCGGGACGACCTCGGCGGCGGACTCCGGCGCGGAGGTGGCCTCGGCGGCGCCGGGGTCGCCGGTGGCCGGCGCGGGAGGGAACGACCGGTCGGTCCCGGACAGCCCCAGCGGTTCCGGCACGGCGGTGAGGAGCAGGATCGGCGGGGGTGCCGCGAGGCGCAGTGGGTCTGCGAGCGGCGCGGCCTCGCGCGGTGGGAGCGGCGGTGGCGCGGACGGCGCGGCCACCGGGTACTCCGGCGGGCGTTCCGCGAACCGGGTCACCGGGGGCGCATCGGACGCTGACGCCTCGGCCGCGGGCGCGGTCTCGGGCGCGGTCTCGGGCGCGGTCTCGTAGGCGGCCGCGGTCCCGGCCGCGGTTTCGGACGCGGCCTCGGGCGCGGGCGTGGCCTCGGACGCGGCCTCGCTCCCAGCGGCCGACGTGAGCTCGACGCCCGGCGGGGCGCCTTCGGCGACCGCCTGCTCGGGCGGCCCGGCCTGCGCCGGGTCGACGGCGAACAG
>JANNKC010000266.1:0-2565 GCA_031396105.1 Anaeromyxobacter sp. | reverse complement strand
ATAACGACGACGAAGCCGCCAAGGTGTATGGCGTTGCCAAATTTATTGAAGCCTGGGGCGGCTATTGGGAAGCCGATTACGCCTTTCTCGAAGACCGCGACGCCCAACTCGATCGCAGTTATCACAATATCGCCTTGGCCTACACGCGGCGGTACGGTCGCTGGTTGTCCAATTCCGTTCGCTGGGTCAGCAATGCCGGCCAATCGACGGTAGGGGAACCGAACACCGCCGACGGATACTTGGTTCTGATCGAAAACTCGTTGATCACCGCTGCTCCGACAACGATTGTTCCGTATTGCAATTTGTTCTTTGGCTCGGATCGTCCGCAGTCGGTGGCTCGCGATCCGGGGGCAGGACAGATCCTAAAGAACACGGGGATCCTGTTTGAGACCGATGGCATGACGGGTTATCCGACGCTCGACGCATCGGCGAATGACACCTACGGCGGGGCGCCCCGGGTCCCTTCGAGCGAGCCGGCGGCGAAGAGGATCCAGGGGCCGACCGCCACGCCCCCGTCGCCCGCCAGCGCGTAGGTGCCGAAGGAGCCCGTCCCGGCCTCGGCCGACCAGGCCCCGCCCTCTGGCCGGCGGGTCACCACGTTGACCACGCCGGCCAGCGCCCCCGCGCCGAAGTGGGCCCCCTCCGCGCCGCGGACGATCTCCAGGCGCGACACCCAGTGGCGCGGGATGGCGCCGAGATCCGAGCCGCTGCCGGTGCCGCCGTCGAGCGGGAGGCCGTCGAGGAGCACCAGCACGCCGCTCGACATCGAGCCGCGGATGGAGACGGTGGCCAGCTGCCCGAGCCCGCCGTACTCGCTCACCGCCACGCCCGGCGCGGTGGCAAGCAGCGCCGCCACGTCCTTGGCCTCGCCGGCGAAGCGGGAGGCCTCCACCACGGTGGCCGAGGCGGTGGGATCGCCGGCCGCCTCGGCGCGAGGCAGCCGCACCACCACCTCGTCGAGGCGGACGCTCGGCTCCTCGGCGCGGACGCCGGGCGCAATGGCCAGCAGGAGGGCGCAGGCGCCCCATGAGACGGTCTTCGAGCTCAAGCCGCGCGTCTCCTTCGGACGCGACAACCACGGCAAGCCCCGGCGTCATGCCGGGGCCAGCTCGAAGGGAGGTTTCCTGGCTCCCGGGGTGAGCGGGCGACGTGCTCCGTCGTCCGCTCGCCGCCTTCCACCTTCCCACCGCGACACGACCGCGGCAGTGGTGACCACGCTGAAGGCGACTTCTCCCCGGCTACAGTGGCGGGACCGCGCCGGCTTCTGACCGGACTTCCCTGTTCCTCCGAGCGGGTGCTTCAGGAGCGTGGGTACCGCTGGCGCGCAGGCGAGTCAAGGCACGGCTGCGCGAGGCGACGGCCCGCGGGCGCGCCGGGACCACGGAAAGGAGGGTGGTTCCGTGGCCTTGCGCGCCCGCGGGCACGTCGGCGCGACACCTCACTTCTTGCCGGGCTGAGCGGTCGCCTGGGCGCCGCCGGCCCCCGCGGTGAGGTGCGGCTTCACCTTGGCGAACCAGGAGGGTCCGAGCCCCTTCACCTGGACCACGTCGTCCGGGCGCTGGAACGGCGCCTTGGCGCGGTGGCTCACGATGGCCTGGGCCTTCTTCTGGCCCACGCCGGGCAGCCGCATGAGCTCGGCCACGCTGGCGCGGTTCAGGTCGATGCGGTCGTTGGGGGCGAGCGGCTTCTTCACCGCCAGGGCGGGCAGGGCGAGGAGCAGGCAGGCGGTGGCGACCGCGGCGCGCAGGAGGGGGCTCACGGGCGCACCTCCTCACCGGCCGGGGCCCGGCGCGCGGTGCCGTTGGCGTCGGCGGGCGCCTTGGCCTCGTCGCGCTGCTCGCGCACCTGCAGCTTGTTGGTCCCGAGCGGCAGGGCGTCGAGGTAGATGGCGATGGAGCCGTCACGGTTGGTGAAGGCCAGGCCGATCTTCTGCCACCAGGTGCCGCGGTCCCCGTCCTTCTCGTTGATGGCGTAGACGGTGAGCCGCTTGCCGTCGCGGGTGCTTCCGTTGGTGTCGCTCATGTTCGTCTCTCTCCGCAGTGGGTCCTTCGTGCGCGAGGGCGCACGCTGCCGGGAGAGAGCAGCCGCCGTGCCGGGGCCAAGCGGCCGTGATCACGGGGAGCGGCCCGGGGACGGATGTTCAGGGGGCGGACGGGGGTCCGCGCGGCGGTCAGGTGCGCATGACGGGGCAGGCGCACCTGAGCTGAAACTGGAGAGCCCCGAGGCCGTGAGGCCCCGGGGCTCGAGCTGGACGCGAGTGCGGCTGCGGCGCGCGGCTTACGCCTTCACGGCGGCAGCGGCCTTCCTGGCCGGGGAGACCGCGGCGGTGAGGGCCCCGACGGCCGCGCCGGCGACGGCGCCCATGACGGCGAAGAGGGAGGCGATGCCGGTCACGCCGAGGACCATGCCGAAGACGATGAGGGCGCGGACCAGGAAGGTGGGCTGGACCGGGGTGCCGACGATGCCGCCGGCGAGGAGCAGGCCGGCGTAGCCGCCGTAGAGGATGGAGGGGAGCAGGGCCAGGGCGAGGAAGGCCACCAGGCCGGTGCCGGCGCCGACGAGTGC
>JANNKC010000193.1:0-4241 GCA_031396105.1 Anaeromyxobacter sp. | reverse complement strand
GACACAGGCGCTGGTCGCCGACGTCGTCCGTGAGAACGCACCTGGGACCGAGGTGGAGACGGTCCTGGTCGGTGGCTTGGAGGACGCCGAGCGACTCGCCTTCCTGGGCTCGCCGAGCGTCCGCGTGAACGGTCTGGACATCGACCCGCAGCCGCCGGGGAACGTCGGCCTCGGTTGACGGCTGTATGGCCTCGCGGGCGTGCCCCCGCGAAAGCTCATCGAGGCGGCCATTCGTTCGGCGCGCGCGGCGTCATGACTGCTTCCTGGGAGCCGCACGTGGAAGCCGCCGCTCCCGGCCCCGCGTCAATCCCGCGGCCCGTTCCCCGCCGGCGGCCCTCGTCCGAAGGCGCGAGCCCAGCCCCGACCCAGCGCCCGCTCCTCGGCTGGGATGCGCACCGCGAGCAGGGCCGCGTTGCCGAGCGTGGCCAGCACCGCGGTGACCAGCGCGCCGCCGATGAGCGGCACGGCCAGGAGCTCCAGCGCCACCGCCAGGTAGTTGGGGTGCGCCAGGAGCCGGTAGGGCCCGCTGACCACCGGCGGCGCGCCCGGCACCACGATGATGCGAGTGCTCCAGCGCCGGCCCAGCGTGAGGATCGCCCACCAGCGGAGACCCTGCGCCAGGAGGGCCGCGGACAGGGCGGCGACCGCGGCGGCCGTGGGCCAGGGTCGCGGCCAGAGGACCGGCTCGGCCGCGCAGGCCAGCAGGAAGGCCGCGTGGAAGAGGACCATGGCGGGGTAGTGGCCCCGCCCCACCTCGACGCCGCCCGCCGCCAGCGCCCGGCGTGCGTTGCGGCTGGAGACCACCAGCTCCGCCGCTCGCTCCGCCGCGAGGAGGACGAGGTAGCCGTGGAGCAGGGCGGCGGCGTCAGGCATGGCTCACCAGCGGAGCAGCACCAGCTCGCAGGCGAAGCCCGGGCCCATGGCCGCCAGCACCCCGACGTCGCCGGGGCGCGCCACCGCGGCGTCGAGGTGGTCGCGCAGCACGAAGAGGACCGAGGCCGAGGAGAGGTTGCCCACCTCCCGGAGGGAGGCCCAGCTCCGCTCCAGTGCCTCCACTGGCAGCGCCAGGCCGGCGCGCAAGGCCTCCAGCACCTTGGGGCCACCGGTGTGGGCGATCCAGTGGCGAACGTCGGCGCGGCGGAGCCCCTGCGCCTCCAGGAAGGCGTCCACGTCGGCGCCAACTCGTCCTTCCACCACCTCCGGCACCTTGGCGGAGAGCACGATCTTGAAGCCGGTGTCCACGACGTCCCAGCCCATGACCCACTCGGTGTCCGGATAGAAGACGGAGCGCGTCGCCACCACCCGGGGCGCTCCAGCCCTGCCCGGGCGCGCCGCACCTCCCAGGACCACCGCCGCCGCGCCGTCGCCGAAGAGGCCGGTGGCCACCACGTTGGGGATGGAGAGGTCGTCGGGCTGGAGCGTCAGCGAGCAGAGCTCCACCGAGAGGACCACCGCCACCTCCTCCGGGAAGGCGCGCAAGACATCGGAGGCGCGGGCCAGCCCGGCGGCACCGGCCAGGCAGCCGAGCCCGAAGATGGGGGTCCGCTTCACGGAGGGGAGGAGCCCGAGCCGGTTGACCAGCATGGCGTCGAGCGAGGGCGTGGCGATGCCCGTCGTGGTGACGAAGAAGAGGTGGCCGACGTCACGCGGTGTGAGGCCGGCGCGAGTCAGCCCGTCCCGGACGGCCGCCTCGCCCACCTCCAGCCCGACCCGAAGGTAGGCCTCGTTTCTCTTTCCGAAGCCGCCCAGCGCTCCATACTCGTCGAGCGGAAGCGCCAGGTGGCGCCCGCCCACCAGCGTCGACCGGTGGATCTGGGCCAGCCGCTCCGGGTTGAAGTGCTGCCCACCCCACTGCGCCGAGAGGGCCGCGGTGAGCGTCTCCTGGTCCACGTAGTGCGGCGGCAGGGCGCGTCCGACGGAGAGGATCGCGGGGTTCGGTGGCGCGCTCAGGGGGGCTCCTCGCGGTGCTGGCGGCCGAGAATAGCACCTGAGCTGGCCAGCTGGCCGAGCGGAGGGGCAGGGGCGGTTCGCGGCACGGCCGACGCCGATCCCCGTGTGCCGCCGGTCCGGTCGCGGTATAGCCCCTGGGGGAGGCACCCGCCTCCCCGTCGAGAACCACCGCACCACGCGCGACGAGCGTGGGCGCTCCGCGCCCGGCTGAACCCGTCTGCGCCGAAAGATCCGCACCCATGGCCAATCGATTCAACGTGAAGCTCCCCGTGACGCGCGATCCGAAGGAGGAGGAGGTCGCGGTGGTGCACGTGAAGGAGCTGGGCGAGCAGGACTACGAGAAGGAGGTGACGGGCGCGCCCCTGCCGGTGGTGCTCGACTTCTACGCGAAGGACTCCAAGCCGTGCGAGGCGCTCGCCCCCAGGTACGCGGCGGTGGCCGAGAAGTTCGCCGGCAAGGTCCGCTTCCTGAAGGTCCTGCACCAGCTCAACCCGGCGCTGGCCGCCAAGCTGGGCGTCACCGCGGCGCCCACGCTGGTCTTCTTCAAGGGGGGCCAGGAGCTCGGCGAGCGGCTCAGCGGCGAGGACATCCAGCGCACCGCGCTGAAGGCCCGGGTGGAGGCGTTGCTGGCGTAGCCCCGGCCGGGCCGGCTGGAGCGGGCCACGGCCTGCTCCAGCGTGGCCTGCCTTCGGCGCGCGGAGAGGCGTATGTTGTCATGATGCAAGACGAGCCCCTCAACGACCTGCAGCGCACCCAGCTCCTGGCCATGAACACGAGCCTGGATGACGCACGCCGGGCCCTCGTCCGCTCCGCGCGCATCCCGTCGACCTTCGCCGGCGAGGCCCGCGCCATCCTGGTGCTGGTCGCCGATCTGGAGCGCCGCGTGCTGGCGGCTGCCGCGGCGTGAGGCGAGCTTCGTCCCGGCGCGGCCGGGTCAGAAGTCCACGCCCAGCAGCGCGCGGGCCCTGAGGTCGTCGCTCCCCGAGGTGAGGCCGAACCCGGCGCCCACCGTGAGCCAGGCCGAGTTGATGGAGCCCAGGCGCAGGAAGGGAAGGGGCACCACGGCGGAGGGGCCGACGAAGGCCTCGGTCGAGGCGACGCCGGCCTCATCCTTCCACTCGCCGAAGGTCTCCACGCCGACGCGGACCCATTCGGCGACGCCCAGGCTGGTGCCGACCGACCAGCCCCAGATCTTCACCACCTCGCTGCCCACGAACTCCTGCTCGGCGATGAGGTTGACCGCGAAGCCGACCTTTCCGAAGTCGCGGCTGAAGATGACCTTCTCCTCGAGGGCCCACGCCTCGTCGCCCACGACGTCCTTGTGCCCCTCCAGGTAGAGAACCAGGTCCAGCGGCGCCGTGGGCGCGGTGAGCAGCTTGTAACGGCCGCGGAGCTTGAAGCCCGTGAGCTCGAAGGGCTCGGCGGTGGTGGACCGGAACACGGTGTAGAACGCCAGGTCGAACCGATCGGTGAAGCCGTGGCCGATCTCGAGCTGGTGGACCGCCTTGCGGCCGGTCTCCTCGCTCCTGGAGGGTGCGTAGTAGGTCTCGTACAGCTCGAGCTCGGTCTCCCCCGCCGCTTCGGTCATCGCCTCGTAGGTGAAGGCGTAGGGGCGCTCGTCGGCGACCGCGAGGGCCGGTGTGACGGCGAGGGCGGCGGCGAGCAGCGGGGCGAGTCGGGTCATCGGTGGTTCTCCTCAGGGCTACCGGGTGAACTGCCAGACGATACCCAGTCTCAATAGTGGAGGAGATGAATGACCTCATTGACCTGCGTCAAGGCGCCGCGCCAGGCGATGTAACCAGCTAGAAAAACAGAGAAAGAAAGTGCGCCATGGACCGACGCGCAGGCCATGCCGGTCGTGCTCGCCTGAGACTCCATGCGATGGGGAGATGGCTGCTGCGAAGGCCTCGGCTCCGGAGGCTGCGTGCTCGCTAGGTGCTCGGCGGGCGCAAGCGACGACAGCGCTTCGAGCCCGCAAGAGGCCGCGCACCATGCTGGCGCGGCCGTACCGATTGTATGTCTCGGGAGCACTGCGCCGGCTCCCGAACGATCGTCAGTGTGAACAGGCACCCTTCAGAAGGACCTTCGATGAAAACGCGAACATTATTTGGTTTGATTCAGTACGGCATGGTCTTTTCGCTCGTGATGCTCTCTCTCGACGCCAACGCGGAGGACTCCAAACACGCGAGGCATCCTCGCGCTGTGGCGTCGCAACGGCTGCCGACGGGTCAGCTCGTCACGCCGACCGCGCCGCGGGGCGCATTGCAACAGTTCTTGAACCCGGGCTTGCC
>JANNKC010000174.1:0-1562 GCA_031396105.1 Anaeromyxobacter sp. | reverse complement strand
GTGTTGAAGGAGGAGGAGCGGCGCACGATGCCGTGGACCTCGTACCCCTTCTCCAGCAGCAGCTCCGCCAGGTAGCTGCCGTCCTGCCCGGTGATGCCGGTGATGAGCGCCTTCTTCACGTGGGCTTCCTCCGCTCCGCCTCATACCACTCGATGGTCTCGCGGAGCCCCTCCTCGAAGCCGATGTGCGCCTTCCAGCCGAACTCGCGCTCGGCGCGGGAGGTGTCGAGCATCCGCCGCGGCTGGCCGTCCGGCTTGGTGGCGTCCCAGACGACCTGGCCCTCGAAGTGGCAGAGCCGGGCGACGAGCGTCACCAGGTCGCGGATCCTGATCTCGAACCCCGCGCCCAGGTTGACGGGGTCGCTCTTGTCGTAGCGCTCCGCGGCGTCGCACACGCCGGCGGCGGCGTCGCGGACGTGCAGGAACTCGCGCGAGGCCGCCCCGGTTCCCCACACCACCACCTGGCCGTCACCCCGGTCGCGCGCCTCCAGGCACTTCCTGATGAGCGCCGGGATGACGTGCGAGGTGTGGAGGTCGAAGTTGTCGCGCGGACCGTAGAGGTTGACCGGGAAGAGCACCACCGAGTTCATGCCGTACTGCTGCCGGTAGGCCTCGCTCTGCACCAGCAGCGCCTTCTTGGCGATGCCGTAGGGGGCGTTGGTCTCCTCGGGGTAGCCGTTCCAGAGGTCCTCCTCCTTGAACGGCACCGGGCAGAACTTGGGGTAGGCGCAGATGGTGCCCAGGGCCACGAGCTTCTCGAGCCCCACCTGCCGGCCCACCTCGATGAGCTGCACGCCCATCATGAGGTTGTCGTAGAAGAACTTGCCCGGGTTGTCCCGGTTGGCGCCGATGCCGCCCACCTTGGCGGCGAGGTGGATGACGAGGGTGGGCTGGGTGTCGCGGTAGAGGGCCCGGACGGCGGGCAGCTCCACCAGGTCGTAGTCCTTGGAGCGCGGGGTGAAGATCTCGCGGGCGCCGCGGCGGCGGAGCTCCTCGACGACGAAGGAGCCGAGGAAGCCGGCGCCGCCGGTGACGAGGACGCGCTCGGTGGGCCAGGTGACGGGCATACCGAGAGGAATATGGCGGGAGCGGGGGGGGAGTCAAAAGGTGGGCCCCTCGACTCGACTCCGGGCCTGCTGGCCGCCTGGGGATCCAGGCCAAGCAGACGGAGACGACGCAACGGTGGAAGGTCGCGACGAGCTGGTGGGAAGGGGGAGCGTCGGTAGCGGCCCGCGAGGGGTCGCGGCGCAGACCTGCGGCCACGGGACGATCCGCGGCGAGGCTCGGCCTTCTCGTGACTCCGCGAGGTTGCGTCGGGCCCGGGGCGTGCACCGGCGCCAGTCCATGCACAGCCTTGAAACGTCCCGCCGCCCTGGTCATATTACTTCCATGGCACTCACCCGGAAGAAGGCCACCACCATCGCGCTCGACCCCGTGATGAACAAGGCGCTCTCCCGCGCCGCCCGCGAACGGGGCGTCTCCCGCTCCGAGTTCGTGCGCCAGCAGCTCGCGCTGGTGCTCGAGCAGTTCGTGGACCACCCCAAGCCGCGGTGCGCGGGGATC
>JANNKC010000173.1:0-16244 GCA_031396105.1 Anaeromyxobacter sp. | reverse complement strand
ACTCATTCATGGCGAAGCAACTGATTTTTGACGAGACGGCGCGGCGCTCACTCAAGAGGGGCGTCGACAAGCTCGCGGACGCCGTCAAGGTAACCCTCGGCCCCAAGGGCCGGAACGTCGTGCTGGACAAGAAGTTCGGCGCCCCGACGATCACCAACGATGGCGTCACCATCGCCCGCGACATCGAGCTGGAAGACCCGTTCGAGAACATGGGCGCCCAGCTGCTCAAGGAAGTCGCGACCAAGACGGACGACGTCGCCGGCGGAGGCCGGGGATGCACCAGAGCATGCAGAGCGGCTCGATGGCCCTCGCCGCCGCGGCGCTCCCCATGTCCTCCACGCCCCACCCGAACTGGCGCAGCAGCTCGGTGGCCTGGTGCTTGGCCGACCCGTCGTCGCCGCAGATGAACATGGTGGGCGGTCCGCCGGGGAGGTCGGGGTTCACCATGAGCGCGCTGCCGACGCAGGAGAAGGCCTTCACGAAGTGGGCCGCGGGCGCCTTCGCCTGCAGCCGCTCCATCAGCGAGTCGTTGGGGCCGGTGAAGAAGCGCAGGACCCCGTCCTGCGGCGGCTCCTCGGCGATGGGGTTGGTGGCGTCGAGCACCGCCTTGCCGTCCAGCTCGCCACCGCAGGCGGCCACCGCCTCGACCGCGGCGGAGCCCTTCACCGCCAGGACGACGAGGTAGCCGAAGCGGGCCGCCTCGGCGAACGCGCCGACGTGGGCGTGGGCGCCGTGGTGCGCCTTCCAGGCCGCCAGCTTCGAGGGATCGCGGCTGCCGCGCATCACCTCGTGGCCGTGCCTGAGGAGGCCATCGGAGAGCACCTGTCCGACGACACCGGAACCGAGGACCCCGACCTTCATGGAGCACGCTCCTGCGGGCGGCGCCTCCACGGGCCGCACCGCCGCTCGGTTGTGCCGGGGGTGCGCGCCGGTGGCACGTCCCTTGTGGTGTGCCCGCCGCCCCGCCGGGTTCCCCCCTCCGCGGGCTCGTCAGGGTGGCCCAGCAGGCCGGCCACGCTCCGGCGCGCAGCCCTGTCCGGGGCCGTTGCGGGGACCGGCGCATAAGCTCACGCTCCTGGTGCGTGGGGAGGCCTTCACCCTGCTCCTCCGTTGCGAGTGGGAGGTTGCCATGATGGCTCTCGTCCTGAGGCTGCTGCTCTCCACCTGGCTGTTCATCTCCGCGTTCGTGCTGGCGCAGTCCACCGTCACCGCCTGGAACGCGCTCATCGTGGCGCTCCTGGTCGCCGCCGTGTCGTTCCTGGCCTTCGCCATGCCCGGACGTCCGGGGCTCCGCTACGGCAACGCGGTGCTCGCCACCTGGCTGCTGGTCTCCGCCATCGTGCTGCCGCACGAGTCGCTCGGCACCGTGCTCCACGACGCCGGCCTGGCGCTGCTGATCGCCGCGGCCACCTTCGTGGCGCCGGCGCACTGGCTGGCGCACTATCGGGAGGAGCACGGGGGCGCCAGGGCCCGCTGACCTCACCCCCCCCGCGCCACCTGCTCCACCAGCCGCGCCGCCACCCTGGCGGTCCGGCCGTCGAGGTCGAGCCTGGGGTTGAGCTCGGCCACCTCGAAGAGCGCCAGCTTGCCGCTCGCCAGGACATCGTCCACCAGCGCCTCCACCACCTCGAGCGCCAGGCCGCGCGCCGCCGGCGCCGACACGCCGGGCGCCACGTGGGCCGGCAGGGCGTCGAGATCCACCGTGAGGTGGACCCGGTCCGTGAGCGCGAGGAAGGCGGCCAGCGCGCCACGCACCTCCTCGAGCCTGGCCGGCGTGCAGCCGCGGTCCCGACGCCAGACGGCGCCGAGCCGGGTCGCGGTGTCGAGGAGCGCCGCCGTGTTGGAGGCGTCGTCCACGCCCAGGCAGAGGTAGTGGAAGGGCCAGCCGCGAGCGGCGCAGGCCTCGGCGATCTGGCGGAACGGCGTGCCCGACGAGGCGCGGCCGGCGCGGAGATCCAGGTGGGCGTCCAGGTTCACCACGCCGAGGCGCGGGACGGCCGGCGCCGCGGGCCCACCGGACGGACGAGCCGACGCTGGATCGGGCGCCGCGTGGGCCATGAGCCCGAGAAAGCTGCCGTAGGCCACCTCGTGGCCGCCCCCGAGCACGATGGGCAGGTGCCCCTCGCCGAGGAGCCGCGCCACGTGGGCGCCCAGCTCCGCGTGGGCCTCCTCGAGCGCCTCCTCCTCCACCACCACGTCGCCGGCGTCGTGCACCGGCCGGGCGCCGTGCCAGGCCAGGTTGGCCAGCGCGCGCCGCAGCGCCGCCGGCCCTTCGGCCGCGCCGACGCGCCCCTGGTTGCGTCGCACCCCCTCGTCGCAGGCGAAGCCGAGCAGCGCCACGCCCGGCGCCGAGCCCGCGGCGAGCGGCCGGACCTCCTGGTGCCATCGCCGCGCGGCGGGGCCTTCCTCGGCGTCGGTGCGCCCCTGCCAGCGGGTGGGCTCAGCGGATCGGTGCATGGTGGACGGCTCCGGCCACCACCCTGGTGGCGAGTGCGGGGAGGGCCAGCCGGCCGCAGAGGTCGGCTGGGTGTTCGACGTCCCAGAGCGCCAGGTCGGCCCGCCTCCCCGGCGCGAGCACGCCGCGGTCGAGGAGCCCGAGGGCCCGCGCGCCGTGCCGGGTGGCGCCCGCCAGCGCCTCCGCCGGCGTGAGTCCGAAGAGCGTGCAGGCGAGGTTCATGGCGGCGGTGATGGAGCCGAGCGGCGAGGTGCCGGGGTTGAGGTCGGTGGCCACCGCCATGGGCACGCCCGCCGCTCGCAGCGCCGCCACCGGCGGCGGCCGGGTCTCGCGCAGGTGGAGGTAGGCGCCGGGCAGCAGCACCGCCACCGTGCCCGCCGCCGCCAGCGCCCGCACGCCGGCCGGCGAGAGGTGCTCCAGGTGGTCGGCCGAGAGGCCGCGCCGCGCCGCCACCAGCGCCGCGCCGCCCGAGTCGCTCCGCTGCTCGGCGTGCAGCTTCACCGGCAGGCCATGGCGGGCCGCCGCGCTGAAGAGCCGGTTCACCTGCGCCGCCGAGAAGGCGTGCGGCTCGCAGTAGGCGTCCAGCGCGTCGGCCAGGCCGCCGGCCACGGCGGGGAGGAGCCGGTCGATGATGAAGTCCAGGTAGGCGTCGGCGCGCCCGGCGAACTCGGGCGGCACGGCGTGGGCCCCGAGGTAGGTGGTGCGAACCGTCACCGGCAGCAGCTGGCCGAGCCGGCGCGCCACGCGGAGCATGGTGAGCTCGGTGTCGAGGTCGAGGCCGTAGCCGCTCTTCACCTCCACGGTGGTGACGCCGTCGGCGAGGAGCGCGTCGAGGCGCGGGCGGCTGGCCGCGAGCAGGCCGTCGAAGCCGGCCGCGCGGGTGGCCCGCACGGTGGAGAGGATGCCGCCGCCGCGGGCCGCGAGCTCCTCGTAGCTCGCGCCGGCCAGCCGCTCGCCCCACTCGGCCGCCCGGCTGCCGGCGTGGATGAGGTGGGTGTGGCAGTCCACCAGGCCGGGCGTGAGGAGCCGCTCCTCGGCGTCG
The DNA here is from genome assembly GCA_031396105.1 of Anaeromyxobacter sp. GTDB lineage: Bacteria > Myxococcota > Myxococcia > Myxococcales > Anaeromyxobacteraceae > JADKCZ01. The sequence continues at coordinate 12,747 of JANNKC010000173.1, read as the reverse complement.
AGCTCCAGCCGCGCCGCGCCGCCCGCAGGCAGCGCGCCGTCCGGGCCGAGCCAGGCGATCTGACCGTCCGTCACCGCCAGGGCGCCGAGCGGCAGGCCGTCCGGCCCGGCCGGCGGCGCGCCCGGCAGCTCGCCCCAGGGCGAGCCGGGCGTCATGGTGGCGAGGCGGGCGCGCCGGATGAGGAGATCCCACATGGCGTCAGCGCCCCGGCCCCGCGGGCGCCGCCGGAACGGCGCCGGACAATCCCGCCGGCGCCGCCGGCGCGGCGCCGGCCAGCATCGGGAGGTCGAGGCTCGCGTCGCGCGCCGTCTCCACCGCCAGCGCGTAGCCGGCGTCGGCGTGGCGCATCACGCCCGAGGCCGGATCGTTCCAGAGCACCCGCGCCAGCCGCCGCGCCGCCGCCTGGCTGCCGTCGGCCACGATGACCACCCCGGCGTGCTGCGAGAAGCCCATGCCCACGCCGCCGCCGTGGTGGATGGAGACCCAGGTGGCGCCGCCGGCGGTGTTGAGGAGCGCGTTGAGGAGCGGCCAGTCGGAGACCGCGTCGGAGCCGTCCAGCATGGCCTCGGTCTCGCGGTTGGGGCTGGCCACCGAGCCGGTGTCCAGGTGGTCGCGCCCGATGACGATGGGCGCCTTCACCTCGCCCCTCCGCACCAGCTCGTTGAAGGCCAGGCCGAGCCGGGCCCGGTCCTTCACGCCCACCCAGCAGATGCGCGCCGGCAGCCCCTGGAAGGCGATCCGCTCGCGGGCCAGGTCCAGCCAGCGGTGCAGGTGCGGGTCGCCGGGGATGAGCCGCCGCACCTCCTCGTCGGTCCGGTGGATGTCGGCTGGATCGCCCGAGAGGGCCACCCAGCGGAACGGGCCGTACCCCTTGCAGAAGAGCGGCCGCACGTAGGCCGGCACGAAGCCGGGGAAGGAGAAGGCGTCCTCCACCCCCGCCTCCTTGGCCATCTGGCGCAGGTTGTTGCCGTAGTCGAAGACGTGGGCGCCGCGCGCCTTGAGCGCCAGCATGGCCCGCACCTGCGCCGCCATGGAGTCCTTGGCCGGTCCCACCACCGAGGCCGGGTCCCGCTCCCGCGCCTCGCGCCAGCGGCCGAGCGTCCAGCCCTGGGGGAGGTAGCCGTTGACCGGATCGTGGGCGCTGGTCTGGTCGGTCACCAGGTCCGGCCGGAGCTCCCGCCGCGCCACCTCGGTGAAGACGTCGGCGGCGTTGCCCAGCAGCCCCACCGAGACCGGCCGCCCGGCGACGCGAGCCGCCTCGAGCAGCGCCAGCGCCTCGTCGAGCGTCTCCGCCCGGTGATCCAGGTAGCGCGTCATGAGCCGCTTCTCGATCCGGGTGGGGTCGCACTCCACCGCGATCATGGAGAAGCCGGCCATGGTGGCGGCCAGCGGCTGCGCGCCGCCCATGCCACCCAGCCCCCCGGTGAGGACCCAGCGCCCGCCCGCCGCCCCGCCGAAGTGCTGCTCGGCCGCGGCGCAGAAGGTCTCGTAGGTGCCCTGCACGATCCCCTGGCTGCCGATGTAGATCCAGGAGCCGGCCGTCATCTGGCCGTACATCATGAGCCCCTTGCGATCCAGCTCGTGGAAGTGCTCCCAGGTGGCCCAGCGCGGCACCAGGTTGGAGTTGGCCAGGAGCACGCGGGGCGCGTCGGCGTGGGTCCGGAAGACGCCCACCGGCTTGCCGCTCTGCACCAGCAGCGTCTCGTCGTCGCCGAGCCGGCGCAGGACCGCCAGGATCTCGTCGAAGGAGGCCCAGTCGCGCGCCGCCCGGCCGATGCCGCCGTAGACCACCAGCGCCTGCGGGTGCTCCGCCACCTCGGGGTCGAGGTTGTTCTGGAGCATCCGGTAGGCGGCCTCGGTGAGCCAGCTCCGGCAGCTCAGCGTCGGGCCGCGCGGGGCGCGGACGGTGCGGGTCGGGTCGAGGCGGGGATCCATGCAGGCGGGGATGCTACGCCTGCGCCCCGCCGCCGCCCACCATGAAGCCGCCGGGGACCAGGCCGAGCCGGCGCACCGCCGTGTCCCAGCGCGCCTGGTGGGGCACGTCGAAGACCAGGTCCTCGTGGAACGTGAGCGGCAGCCAGGCGCCGGTGGCCACCTCGCGCTCCACCTGCATGGGCGCCCAGCCGGCGTACCCGAGCAGGAGCACGAAGGGGCCGGACGCGGGCTCGCGCACCAGCGCCTCGAGCAGCTCCTTCGAGCCGCCCAGCGCCAGGTCGTCGCCCACCCGGACCGCCTCGTCCTCTGCGGGGACCAGGCCCGGCCGGTGCAGGATCCAGAGCCGCTCGGGCGAGACCGGGCCACCCACCAGCACCTGACCGTCGAGCCGGCCAGAGGCCGCCGCCGCCTCCGCCAGGCCGCCGTCCAGGCCGCGCAGCACGTCGGCCACCGAGATCGGGCCGGGCCGGTTCACCACGAAGCCGAGCGCCCCCTCGCCGTGGTGCTCGGCCATGAGGACCAGCGACCCGTCGAAGTTGGGGTCGGCCAGGGTCGGCGAGGCGACCAGGAAGCCGGGGGCGAGGCCGGCAGGCGTATGGATGGCGGCGGTCATCGGCGGGCGGGGTCGGCCGCCGAGGCCGTCCCCCCTTCACCCCTGATCTTCACCCGGCGGGGCCGGCGCGCAACCCTCGTTGCGGGGCCTCGGCCGGCCGGCGCCGGGAGCGGGACGCCGTGTAGACTCGGGGAGATGCGCGACCCCTTCCCTCCCCCCTCCGGCCCTGCCGTGCTGGCGCTGGTGGCCGGGGCGGCGCTGCTGGCCCGATCCGAGCTCGACCGCGGCGTCCTGGCGGCCGTGGTGGACGGCTTCGATCTCGTGGTCCACGAGGCGGGCCACCCCATCTTCGGCCTGCTCGGCTCGCGCTTCCTCATGTTCCTCGGCGGCACGCTGGCCCAGCTCGCCCTGCCGGCGGCCGCCGCCGTCGCCTTCGCCAGGAACCGCCAGCCCGCCTCGTTCGCGGCGGTGGTGGTCTGGCTCGGCGTCAACCTGGTCAACGTGGGGACCTACGCCGCCGACGCCGAGGCGCGGGCGCTGCCGCTCCTCGCGGCCGACGCCGACGGGCATGACTGGTGGAACATGCTGGGGATGCTCGGTGTTCGCGCCCACGCCTCGTCGATCGGCGGCGCCATCGCGGCGCTGGGCTGGGCGCTCCAGGCGGCGGCGCCCGGGTGGTCGGTGGCCCGCTGGCTCGCGGCGCGGCTCGATGGCGCAGGATCCGGCTGAGCAGAGCCGACCTCGCTGCGGCCAGCCGCTCCCGGGTGGCGGCGTCCAGCGCGAGGGCCACGACGAGGCGGCTGGCGCCCGGCTACTCGACCGTGACGCTCTTGGCCAGGTTGCGCGGCTGGTCCACGTCGGTGCCCTTGAGGTCCGCCACGTGGTAGGCGAGGAACTGCAGCGGGATGATGGTGAGGAGCGGCGAGAGGAGCGGCGGCGCCACCGGCACGGTGAGCGCCACCTCGGCCAGGCTGGCCGCGTTCACGTCGCCCTCGGAGACCACGGCGAAGACGTGCCCGCCGCGGGCCCGCACCTCCTCCATGTTGCCCAGCGTCTTCTCGTAGGCCGGCTCGCGGGTGGCCAGCACGACGACCGGCAGCGCCTCGTCGATGAGGGCGATGGGGCCGTGCTTCATCTCGCCGGCGGCGTACCCCTCGGCGTGGATGTAGGAGATCTCCTTGAGCTTGAGCGCCCCCTCCAGCGCCACCGGGTACTGCGCCCCGCGCCCCAGGAAGAGCACGTCGCGCGCCGCGGCGCAGCGCTTGGCCACCGGCATGACGGCGGCCTCCTGCCGGATCATCTGCTCCATCCAGGACGGGACGTGGCGCAGCCCCTCCAGGTGCTCGCGCGCCTGCTCCGGCGTGAGCGTGCCGCGCAGCCGCCCCAGCCTCACCGCCAGCAGGAAGAGCGCCGCGAGCTGGGTGGTGAAGGCCTTGGTGGAGGCCACGCCGATCTCCGGCCCGGCCCGCGTGAAGAGCGTGCCGCCGTCGCACTCGCGCGGGATGGCCGAGCCCACCACGTTGCAGATGGCGAAGGCGCGGGCGCCGCGCGCCCTGGCCACCTTGACCGCCGCCAGCGTGTCGGCCGTCTCGCCCGACTGGGAGATGGCCAGCGTCATCACCCTGGGCCCCACCAGCGGATCGCGGTTGCGGAACTCGCTGGCCAGCTCCACCTCCACCGGCAGGCGCGCCAGCTGCTCGATCATGATGCGGCCCACCAGCCCGGCGTGCCAGGAGGTGCCGCAGGCCACCATGGTGAGCCGCTCCAGGGCGCGGGCGTAGGGCTCCTCGAGCGAGACGCCGTCCAGCAGCACGTCGCCCTGCTCCAGCGAGGCGCGGCCGCGCACCGTATCGGCCACGGCCCGGGGCTGCTCGAAGATCTCCTTGTGCATGAAGTGCTTGTGGCCGTCCTTCTCGGCGGCCACCGCGCTCCACTCGATCTTGCGCGGCTTGCGCGCCACCGGCGTGCCGTCCAGCGTGAGCAGGCGCACCCCGCCGGCGGTGAGCACGGCCAGCTCGCCCTCCTCCAGGTAGACCACCAGCCGGGTGTGCTCCAGGATGGCCGGCACGTCGGAGGCCAGGAAGTTCTCTCCCTCGCCGAAGCCGATCACCAGCGGGGAGGCGTTCTTGGCCGCCACGATCTCGCCGGGGCAGGCCTCGCTCACCACCGCGATGGCGTAGGTGCCGTGCAGGCGGCCCAGCGCGGCGCGCACCGCGTCCACCAGGGCGGTCGCGCCCTCCTGCTGCGCCGCCGAGATGAGGTGGGCCATGATCTCGGTGTCGGTCTCGGAGGAGAACCGGTGCCCCTTGGCCGCCAGCTCCGAGCGGAGCTGCAGGTGGTTCTCGATGATGCCATTGTGGACCACCGCCACCCCGCCGTAGGCGTGCGGGTGGGCGTTCTCGTCGGAGGGGCGGCCGTGGGTGGCCCAGCGCGTGTGGCCGATGCCGGTGGTGCCGGCCACCGGGTGGGTGGCCAGGCGCGTCACCAGGTTCTGCAGCTTCCCCTTGGCCCGCTCCACCTGCAGCCCGTCCGGGCCGAGGGCCGCCACGCCGGCCGAGTCGTAGCCGCGGTACTCCAGCTTGCGGAGACCGCCCACGATGAGTTCGACGCACTGCCTGGGACCGACGTAGCCGACGATGCCGCACATGGGCTGGCGTTATACCGCGAGCCTCGTCCGGGCCATAGCCAGGGCGCCGAGCCCGGGGGCGCTCCGGGCCCTCAGCTCGCGCCCGCCTTGGCGGCGGCCGCGGCGGCCGCCTTCCGCTTCGCCACCCAGCCTTCCTTGATGACCTGCGGGGCGCGCCCCAGCGCCAGCGCGCCCGGCGGCACCCGCTGCGTGATGGTCGAGCCGGCGGCCACGTAGGCGCCCGCGCCGATCTCGACCGGCGCCACCAGGATGGCGTCGGAGCCGATGAAGGCGCCGTCGCCGATGCGGGTCAGGTGCTTCTTCTCACCGTCGTAGTTGCAGGTGATGGTGCCGGCCCCCACGTTGACGCCGGCTCCCACCTCCACGTCGCCCAGGTAGGCGAGGTGGTTGGCCTTGGACCCCTTGCCGAGCCGGGCCTTCTTGGTCTCCACGAAGTTGCCCAGGTGGACCCCCTCGCCCAGCTCCGAGCCGGGGCGCACCCGCGAGAACGGCCCGAGGACGGCGCCCGTGCCCACCGTGGCCGGCCCCTCGATGACCGTGTAGGGGCGCACCGTCACGCCGGCGGCGAGCACCGCGTCGGTGATCACCGACCCCTGGCCGAGCCGGCAGCCCGGGCCGATGCGCGTGGCGCCGCGCAGCCGCACGTCGGGCTCGATGACCGTGTCGGCGCCGACCTCCACCCCCACGTCGCAGAGGAAACGGTCCGGGGCCTCCAGGGTCACGCCCGCCTTCATGAGCGCCGAGGAGCGCCGCCGCTGCAGCACCTGCCCGGCGAGCGCCAGCTCCTCGCGGTCGTTGACGCCCGAGGCCTCCAGCGGGTCCACCTCCACGGCCACCGCCGGCTCCTTCCGGGCGGCCAGGGCGACGAGGTCGGTCAGGTAGAACTCGCCCTGGGCGTTGTGCGAGCCGACCCGCGCCAGGGCCTTCCAGAGGAAGGCGGCGTCGGCGCAGTAGAGGCCGGCGTTGACCTCCCGCACCTCGCGCTCGGCCGGGCTGGCGTCCTTCTCCTCCACGATGCGGACCGGGCGCCCGTGCCCGTCCCTGAGCACGCGCCCGTAGCCGCGCGGCTCGGCCAGGGCCATGGTGGCCAGCGCCAGTGGCGTCCGCCCCCTGGCGCGCGCCGACACCACGCGCTTCAGCGTGGCGGCCGAGAGCAGCGGCACGTCGCCCGAGAGGATGGCCACCGGGCACGCCACGCCGCGCAGCGCGGCGCGAGCGGCCAGCACCGCGTGGGCCGTCCCCTGCTGCTCGGCCTGCAGGGCGAAGCGGAGCGGCGCGCGCGGCAGGGCGGCGCGCAGCGCGGTCTCGACCGCGGCCGCCTGGTGGCCCACCACCACCACCACCGGGGAGGCGCCGGCGTCGAGCGCGGCGCTCACGGCGTACCAGGCGAGCGGCTTGCCGCCGAGCTCGTGGAGCACCTTGGCGGTGGCCGACTTCATCCTCGTCCCCTTGCCGGCCGCCAGGACCACGGCGGCGAGCGAGGCGCCCTTCGTCTTCTTGACCATGGCGCGGGAGTCTCCGCGATGCGGCCGGGGGCGGCAAGGGGCAGGGCCCGCCCGCCGGCGTGAAGTCGGGGGGCAGGGGCACCGGTCCCCCGCCGATCCCTGCTACGCTGCACCCGATGGGGACCGCCAAGGACGACACCGCGGCCGCCAGCCCGCCCTCGGCGCGCGCCACCCTGGTGGAGCGGCTCCGGCAGCTCGAAGAGGAGCTCTCGCGCGCCCAGGGTGAGCTGGCCGCCGTGGGCGGCGAGCAGCTGCCGGGCCTGCACCTCGTGGTGGAGGCGGCCGGGCGGCGTGGGCTCCTGCCGGCTGGCCGGATCCAGGAGATCGTCCGGCTGGTGGCCACCGAGCCCATCCCGGGCGCGCCGCCCTTCATCCTGGGCACCTTCGTCTGCCGCGGCGTGCCGGTGGTGGCGGTGGACCTGGCCGGCCTGCTCGGCGTCTGGAGGACCCCGGCGCTCGACGCGCAGATCGCGGTGCTGTCCGGCTCGCCGGCGGTCGGGCTGGTCTTCGACCGGATCCAGGGCCTGCACGAGCGGCCGGTGCTCCACGCCGCCGGGCGGGAGGAGATCCCGGGGTGGGAGGGCTCACGGCTGGTGGTGGGGCTCTGCACGGTGGCGGGCGAGGTGCTGCCGCTGCTCGACCCGGCACCGGTGATCGCCTCGGTGCGGGGGGAGCTCGCGTGAGCTCCGCCGCCATGGGCGTCGCCGCCCTGCCGCTGCCCGACCTGGAGCGGGTCCTGGAGCAGGCCTGCGGGGTGGCCCTCTCTCCGGGCGTGCGCACCACCCTGGCCGACGCCTTCCTCCGCGCCGCGCGCGACGCCGGCGCGGCGCCCGAGCCCTTCCTGCGCCGGGTGCTGGCCGGGGAGGGGCGCTGCGTGGCGCTGCTGGTGGAGCACGCCGTGGTGGGCGAGACCTACTTCTACCGCCACCCCGAGCAGCTCGCGGCGCTGACCCGCCAGCTCCTGCGGTGCCAGCCGCTGGACCGGCCGCTCTCGATCTGGTCGGCCGGCTGCGCCACCGGGGAGGAGCCGTACACGCTGGCCATGCTGCTCCTGGAGGCGGGGCGCTCCGGCGTGCGCGACCGTGTCCTGGCCACCGACGTGTCGGCGCGAGCGCTGGAGGCGGGGCGCGCCGGCCACTACGGCGAGTGGTCGCTGCGGCGGCTCGAGCCGGCGCTGCGCGCCCGCTTCTTCAGGCCGGCCGGGCGGCGGCTGGCGGTCCTGGCCGAGGTGCGCGCCCCGGTGGAGTTCCGCCGGCACAACCTGGTGGCCGATCCTCCGCCGGGCCAGGGCTTCGACCTGGTGGTGTGCCGGAACGTGCTCATCTACTTCTCGGCCGCCACGGCGGCGGCGGTGCTGGCGCGGCTGGTGGCGGCGCTGCGGCCCGGCGGCTGGCTGGTGGTCGGGCCGGTGGAGACGCCGCTCCTGGCCGGCCTCCGGGTGGAGCGGATCGAGGAGGCCGGCGCCACGCTGCTGCGCCGGCCCGTGGCGCCCGGGCCGCCGCTGGCCGAGCCCGCCGCCGCACGGCTGGAGACGATGCGCCGCCGGCGGGGGGTCGCCGCCGCCGAGGTCCTGGCTCCCGCCGTCGAGGTCGCCGCGCCGGCCGCCACCTGCGCCATCCCCTGGCCGGTCGGCCCGCGCGAGCCCCGCTGCGCGGCGGATCCCTCGACCGGGTGCGCCGCGGGGCTCGACGGCGCCCGCCAGGCCGCCCGCGCCGGCGAGCTGCACCTGGCCGAGGCGCTGGCGCGCCAGGTGGCCGAGCGCCACCTGTGCCCCGAGTCCTACCTGCTCCTGGCCATGGCCGCCGAGGCGCGCGGCGACGTCGACGGCGCCGTGGAGGCGGTGCGGCGCGCCCTCTACCTCGAGCCCGGCCTGGCGCAAGCCCACGCCGCGCTGGTCCCGCTCTTCGGCCGCCTCGGCCGCCGGGACGAGGCGGCGCGCGCGCGCCGCAATGCGCTCGGCGCGCTCCAGGGGCTGCAGGACGACACCGCCCTGCGCGGCGTCGAGCCCCTCACCGCCGGGGCGCTGCGCCAGGCCCTCGGCGAGGCCACGCCAGCGCCCGCGCGCTTCACCGCACCAAGGAGTCACGGATGAAGGTCCTCCTGGTCGACGACACCCGCACCCTGCTCTCGCTCATCCAGGTCTACCTGATGGGCTGGCATATCGAGTTCCACGAGGCGAAGGACGGCCTGGAGGGGCTGGCCAAGGCCCGCGACCTGCGGCCCGACCTGATCGTCTCCGACGTGCGCATGCCGGGCATGGACGGCTTCGAGCTGTGCGCCGCGATCCGCGCCGACGTCGACCTCCACCAGATCCCGCTGGTGCTGCTCACCTCGCTCAACGACGACACCAGCCGCAAGAAGGGCAGGCTGGTGGGGGCCAGCGCCTTCCTCACCAAGCCGGTCTCGGTGGACGAGCTGCGCAGGACGGTGGGCACGCTCCTCAAGCTGCCGCCCAGGAGGTGAGCCGTGACGGACTCCACCCCAGGCGCCGTCGACTTCGGCGCCCTGCACCGCCGCCTCGACGAGGCCGAGGCGCGCCTGGCCGGCGACGCCGGCGGCGAGGTGCGGCGGCGCGAGGTGCTGGCCGAGCGGGCCCGCGCCATCGCGGGCAGCCGCCAGGTGGTGCGCGCCGAGAGCGAGCCGGTCCTGGTCTTCACGGTGGGTGGAGAGCGCTACGCGGTGGCCGTGGAGGCGGTCAACCAGGTGCTGGAGGCGCGCGGGCTGCAGCCGCTGCTCGCCTCGCCCCCCTGGCTGCTGGGCGCCCTGGTGGCGCGCAGCCGCGTCGTGCCGGTGCTCGACCTGCGGCAGCTCCTGGGCCTCTCCGGCGGCGGCCTGGGCGACCTCGGCACGATCGTCGTGGTGGAGCACGAGGGGGAGGCCTTCGGCATCGCCGCCGAGACGCTGGAGGGGCGGCTCGAGGTGGCGAGGGCCGGGCTGGCGCCGGCTGCCTCCGGACCGTTCCGCTGGGTGGCCCCGGATCGGCTGGCGCTGCTCGACCTCGGCAGGCTCGGCCTGCAGGCGGAGGGGTAGGCGTGGAGGCCGAGCTCTTCCGCCAGATCTGGCCCATCTTCTCGGCCGAGGCGCGGGAGCACCTCTCCGTCATCTCCGGCGGCGTCATGGAGCTGGAGGCCGACCCGGCGCGGGTCCGGCTCCTCGACCCCATCCGCCGCACCGCCCACAGCCTGAAGGGGTCGGCCGCCAGCCTGGGGCTCGCCGACGTGGAGACGCTGGCCCACGCCCTGGAGGGCTCGCTGGCCGGCTACGACCCGGCCGCAGGCCTGGGGCACGAGGCGGTGCAGGTCATCCTGGACGCGGTGGAGGCCATCGAGGAGGCCCTGGCCTCGGCTGACGCGGGCGGGCAGCCGCACATCGCCACGCTGGACGCGCTGCTGGCCGCCCTGGGCGCCCGTGCCGCGCCGCGCCGGCGCGCCTCGGATCCGATGGTGCCCGCGCCCCTCCCGGCGCCGCCCCCGCCTCCGCCCTCGACCGCGGCGGCGGCCGCCGCCGCCGGGCCGCTGGCCCACCTGGAGGCCGCGCTGGAGGCGCTCTGCGCCCCGCTCACCGACGAGGAGCGGTCCGCCCTGGTGGTGGAGGCCTCCGCGGCCGCGGGGGCGCTGGCGGCCACGGTGCCGCTGCACGCCCGCGCCATGGCCGAGAAGGTGGTGGCGGGCTTCCCCCGGCTGATCGCGGGCGGCACGGAGGCGGCCCGCGCGGCGGCGGCCCTGGCGGGCGACCTGGTGGACCTGCGGCAGGAGCTGGAGAAGGCGCCCACCGCGCCCGGCCCGGCCCCGGCCAGCCCGGCCAGGCCCGCCGGGGGCGAGGCGGCCCGGCCGGCCGACAAGTCGATCCGCGTCCTCACCTCCACCCTCGACTCGCTGGCGCGCCAGCTCGAGCACCTGTCCGTCGCCGAGGCCCGTCACGCCCGGCGCGCCCGCGAGGTGGCCGCCGCCGAGGCGGGGTCCCGCGAGGTGGTGCGCCAGCTCGAGCAGGCGCTCCAGGCGCTCCGGCAGTCGGAGTCCACCCAGGAGCGCGGCCCGATGGAGGCGGCGGTCTCGCGCCTGCGCGTCCTGGGGGCCGACCTGCGGCGGCTCTCCCAGGACGGGCAGCGCGAGGCCGAGGCGCAGCGGCTGGCCGGCGCGGTGCTGCGGGAGGACCTCAGGTCGCTGCGCATGGTGCCGGCCGCGCTCATGCTGGAGCCGCTCAAGCGCACCGTGCGCGAGGTGGCCGGCCGGCTCGGCAAGCGGGTGGAGCTCGAGGTGGCCGGCGGCGACGTCAAGCTGGACCGGCGCATCGTCGACGAGCTTCGCGACCCGCTGCTCCACCTGGTGCGCAACGCCGCCGATCACGGCGTCGAGGACCCCGCGGCCCGCCGCGCCGCCGGCAAGCCGGAGGTGGCCCGGGTGGTGGTGCGGGTCGAGCCGCGCGGCAGCCGCGTCGGCCTGGTGGTGGAGGACGACGGCCGCGGGCTCGACCTGGCGGCGGTGAGGGCCTCCGCCGTTCGCAGGGGGCTGCTGGCCGCCGACGCCGCGGCGCGGCTGTCCGACGTGGAGGCGTCCCGGCTCATCTTCCTGCCCGGCCTCTCCACCGCCAGGGCCGTCACCGAGATCTCCGGGCGTGGCGTGGGGCTCGACGTGGTGCAGGCCACCGTGGTCCGGCTGGGCGGCGCGCTGGACGTCTCTTCGGTGCCGGGCCGCTCCACCCGCTTCGAGCTGGAGCTGCCGCTCACCCTGGCCGCCACCGCCGCCGTCCTCTTCCGGGTGGGGCGCGACCTGGGCGCCCTCTCCGCCGACGCCGTGGAGCGGGTTCTGCTGCTGGCCCCTGGCGAGGTGGGCTCGGTGGCCGGCCGGGCCACCGTGCAGGTGGGCCAGGCGCAGATCCCGTTCGCCTGGCTCTCGCAGCTGCTCGGGCTGGCCCCGGGCCGAATGGCTCCCAAGGCCCAGCCGGCGCTGGTGCTGGCGGTGGGCGCGCAGCGCGCCGTGGTGGCGGTGGACGAGGTGCTGGGCCAGCAGGAGGTGGTGGTCGGCGCGCTGGGAGCCCGGGCCGCCCGGGCCGCCCACCTGGCCGGAGCCGCGGTGCTGGACGACGGGCGCGTGGTGGGCGTGCTCAACGCCGCCGAGGTGGTCCGGCGGGTGCAGCCGGCCGCGCTGCGGGCGCCGGTCTCCGTCTCCCCCCGCGTGGTGGTGGCCGACGACTCGCTCACCACCCGCTCCGCCATGAAGGCGTTGCTGGAGCTGGCCGGCTACCAGGTGGCCGAGGCCGGCGACGGCGAGGAGGCCTTCCAGATCGTGCGGGACCAGGGCGCGGCGCTGGTGGTCTCCGACGTGCAGATGCCCCGGCTCGACGGGCTGAGGCTGACCCGGCGCATCAAGGACGACCCGCGGCTGCGCGCCATCCCGGTCATCCTGGTCACCTCGCTCGACGCGCCGGAGGACCGGGCGGCCGGGCTGGCGGCCGGCGCCGATGGCTTCCTGGTGAAGCGCGAGGTGGAGCGCGGCAGGCTCGTCGAGCTGGTGCGCCAGCTCCTGCCGGGGGGCACGTGATCCGGGTCCTGCTGGCCGACGACTCCGCCGCGTTCCGGGCGGTCCTCCGGGCCATCCTGGAGAAGGCGCCGGAGATCGAGGTGGTGGCCGAGGCGGCCGACGGAGGCGAGGCGGTGGCGCTCACGGCGCGCCACCGACCCGACGTGGTCACCATGGACGTCCGCATGCCGGGCATGGGCGGCCTGGCCGCCATCGGGGAGATCATGGCGCGCCACCCCACGCCGGTGGTGGTGGTGAGCGGCGAGGTCGGGCCGGAGCACCAGGAGACCTCCTTCCGCGCCCTGGCGCTGGGGGCGGTGGAGGTGCTGCGCAAGCCGTCCTCGCAGGAGCCGGGCCGCTTCGAGCGCGAGGCCGAGGCCATCCGGCTGGCCGTGCGCGCCGTGGCCGGGCTGAAGCTGGTGACGCGCCACTCGCGCGTGCGGCCGGGCAGCGCCGCCGCGGGCCAGGCGTCGACCCTCAGTCCCTGAGCAAGGTGCTGGGGCCGAGCGTCATCCTTGCCGGGCTCGGCGTGGGCTCCAGTGAGTACATCATCTGGCCCTTCATGACGGCGACAGTCGGGACCGGGTT
>JANNKC010000151.1:0-7065 GCA_031396105.1 Anaeromyxobacter sp. | reverse complement strand
CTGAGGCTGCTCGGGCCTCCTGCTCAAAGCGGCGCAACCGGTCTCGGTTCGCGGTCAGTTCCGCGGGCAGCACCTTGAGCGCCACTCTCCGTTTCAATCGAGTGTCTTCCGCAAGGTAGACCTCGCCCATCCCACCCGCGCCCAGCAGCTCAAGGATCGTGTAGTGATCTAGCGCCTGTCCCGCAACCAGGCTTGGTTGCCCGTCCGCCATTAACTCCCCCGCAACCTCCAGGGCCGGATTCTCGATGAAGTCTTTCGCCTTGTCCTCAAACGCGAGCAGCGACTCCACTTCTCGCCGCCGACGCCGCCGCGCCCGCCGACGTCCGGCCCGTGGCGCACGTCCGCTCCCGCTTCCCGCTCGGGCCGCGCTCCATCTGGCGCGGCGTGCCCGACGCCACCTGGAACGACTGGCACTGGCAGCAGCGCGAGCGGGTCACCAAGCTCGACCAGCTCGAGAAGGTGATCCGCCTCACCGACGACGAGCGCCGGGCGGTGGTCGCCACCGACGCCGAGTTCCACATGGGGATCACGCCCTACTACGCGGCGCTGATGGACCCGGAGGATCCCACCTGCCCGGTTCGTCTCCAGTCGGTGCCCACCATGGACGAGCTCACCTTCACCGCCGCCGACCTGGAGGACCCGCTCGCCGAGGAGCGGGACATGCCGGTGCCTGGGCTGACCCACCGCTACCCGGACCGGGTCCTCTTCTACACGACGCACAACTGCCCGGTGTACTGCCGCCACTGCACGCGCAAGCGCAAGGTGGCCGACCCGTCGAGCGCGGCCGCCCGCAAGCAGATCGAGGACAGCCTCGCCTACATCGCGCACCACACCGAGATCCGCGACGTGGTGATCTCCGGTGGCGACCCGCTGTCCCTCTCCGACGAGCGGCTCGACGACATCCTCGGGCGGCTGCGGGCCATCCCCCACGTCGAGATCTTCCGGCTGGGCACCCGCAACCTGGTGACGCTGCCGCAGCGCATCACCGAGGACCTGGTGCACATGCTCCGCAAGCACCAGCCGGTCTACGTGAACACCCACTTCAACCACCCCAGGGAGTGCACCGCCGAGGCCTTCGACGCCTGCCGCCGCCTGGCCGACGGCGGCTGCGCGCTCGGCAACCAGATGGTGCTCCTGAAGGGCGTCAACGACGACCCGCGCGTCGTCAAGGAGCTCAACCACAAGCTCCTGCTCATGCGGGTGCGCCCCTACTACATCTACCAGTGCGACCTGGCCCGGGGGATCAGCCACTTCCGCACGCCCATCGAGGCCGGGCGGCGCATCATCCGCTCGCTGCGCGGCCACACCTCGGGCCTGGCGGTCCCGTACTTCGTGGTCGACGCCCCGAACGGCGGCGGCAAGATCCCGGTCAACCCCGACTACGTGGTGCGCCACGAGGGGAAGAGGTGGGTCCTGCGCAACTACGCGGGCAAGGAGTTCACCTACGACGAGCCGTGAGGGCGTCGAACCGCGCGTCGAGGTCGAGGCTCGCGCCTCACACCACCGCGATGGCGTCGATCTCCACCCTCGCCCCGCGCGGCAGCGCGGCCACCTGCACGGTGGCGCGCGCCGGGGGCGTGGCCCCGAGGTAGCCGCCGTAGACCTCGTTCACCTTGGTGAAGTCGGCCAGGTCGGTGAGGAAGATGGTGGTCTTCACCACGTCGCCGAAGCCGCCGCCGGCGGCGCTGAGCACCGCCTTCAAGTTCTCCATGACCCGGCGCGTCTCCTCCTCGATGGTCCCCTTGACGAGCTCGCCGGTCTTCGGGTCGAGCGGGATCTGGCCGGAGAGGAAGACGAGCCGCCCGCCGGCGGGGACGGCCACGCCCTGGCTGTAGGGACCGATGGCCTTGGGCGCGGCGGCGGTGGAGATGACCTGGGACACGTGAGCTCCTCTTCGAGGGTCCGGCGGCGCGCCGCCTAGACCCGGTTGACCGTGTGGATGCCGTCGATCCGCTCGATCGACCGCATGATGCCGTTCAGCTGCTTCAGGTCGCCGATGGTGATCTCCAGGTCGAAGACCGCCCGCTCGTCGGCGGTCTTCACGGTGGCCTGGGAGATGTTGACGTCGGCCTCGCTGAAGGTCTTGGAGATCTTGGCCAGCAGGCCCGGCCGGTCGGCGCCCACCACGCGGAGCGCCACCGAGCGCTTGAAGTCGCCCTTGACGTCCCAGGTCACGTCGACGCGCCGCTCGGCGTCGCTCTCCAGCACCTTGTCGCAGGTGGCGGTGTGCACGGTCACGCCGCGCCCCCGGGTGATGAACCCCACGATCCGATCGCCCGGCACCGGGTTGCAGCACTTGCCGTAGCGCACCAGCATGTCGTCCACGCCGCTGACGCGCACGCCGCTGGAGGCGTTCCGGCGTGCCACCTTGCGGAAGAGCTCGGAGAGGCGCGAGGGCGGCGCCTCGGGCGGCGGCGGGGCGGCCAGCTGGTCGTGCGGCAGGAGCTGGGCCAGCAGCTGCGCCGAGGTGACCTTGCCGTAGCCCAGCGCGGCCAGCAGCTCGTCCGGGGTGCGGTGGCCCAGCTTCTCGCCCGCCTTGCCGAGCTGGCCCGACTTCTCCACCTTGGTCAGGGAGAGCCCGTACTTGCGCAGCTCCTTCTCGGCGACCTCGCGGCCGATCTCCAGCGAGCGGCGGTGCTCCTCCACCCGCAGGTACTGGCGGATGCGCGCCTGGGCCCGGCTGGTCTTGACGAAGGTGAGCCAGTCCTTGGAGGGGTGGGCGTGCGTCGAGGTGAGGATCTCGATGGAGTCGCCGTTCTTCACCTTGTGGCGCAGCGGCACCAGCTTGCCGTTCACCTTGCCGCCCACGCAGTGCTCGCCGATCTGCGTGTGGATGGCGTAGGCGAAGTCCACCGGGGTGGAGCCGCGCGGCAGCGCCTTGATGTCGCCCTTGGGCGTGAAGACGAAGACCTCGTCGGAGAAGAGGTCGACCTTGACCGTCTCCAGGAACTCGCGCGGATCGTCCACCTCGCGCTGGAACTCGACGAGCTGGCGCAGCCAGCCGAACTCGGCGGCGTCCTTCTTGGAGAGGGCCCCGCCGCCCTTGCCGTCGCGCCCTTGCTCCTTGTAGGCCCAGTGGGCCGCCACGCCCTCCTCGGCGATGCGGTGCATCTCCCGGGTGCGGATCTGCACCTCGACGCGCTCGCCCTTCGGGCCCACCACGGAGGTGTGGAGCGACTGGTAGCCGTTGGGCTTGGGGATGGCGATGTAGTCCTTGAAGCGCCCCGGCACCGGCTTCCAGACGGAGTGGATGAGCCCCAGCGACTCGTAGCACTGCGCCACCGACTCGACGAGCACGCGGAAGCCGATGACGTCCTGGATCTGGTCGAACTCGACGTCCAGCTGCCGCATCTTCCGGAAGACCGAGTAGGCGTGCTTGATCCGCCCGGAGACGTCGGCCTCCAGCCCCTGGCCGGACAGCTTCTCCTTGATGACCCCCACCACCCCCTGGACGAACTTCTCCTTCTCCTTGGTCTGCGCCGCGATGCGGCCGGTCAGGTCGGTGAAGTCGGAGGGCCTCAGGTACTTGAAGGAGAGCTCCTCCAGCTCGGCCTTGACCCACTGGATGCCCAGCCGGTTGGCCAGAGGCGCGTAGATGTCCAGGGTCTCCCGCGCGATGCGCTCCTGGGACTCCGGCTTCATGTGGTCCAGCGTCCGCATGTTGTGGGTGCGGTCGGCCAGCTTGACCAGGAGGACGCGGATGTCCTTGGCCATGGCCACCACCATCTTGCGGAAGTTCTCGGCCTGCTTCTCCTCCTGGCTGTTGGCGGCGCTGAACTGGGAGAGCTTGGTGACCCCGTCCACCAGGTCGGCGATCTCCTCGCCGAAGAGCTCGCCCACCTCCTCCTTGGTGGCCAGCGTGTCCTCGATGGTGTCGTGGAGCAGGCCGGTGACCACCGAGGCCTCGTCGAGCTTCATCTCGGCCAGGATGCCGGCCACCTCGAGCGGGTGGACCAGGTAGGGCTCGCCCGACTTTCGCAGCTGCCCCTGGTGCACCTTGGCCGAGTAGACGTAGGCCTTCTTGATGAGGTCCAGGTCGGGATCCGGGAGGTAGGTGGCGACCCGGTCGAGGATGTCGTTCAGCCGCAGCAAGGTCGGACAGCCTAGCGTCCCGCGTCCAGGGGCGGCAAGGCGGCCTCTCTTCTCGATAACGCCGGGCGGGGCCTGGTGCCACCGCCGACCGGTGCCACCGCCGGCCCCACCGCCGGGCCCACCACCGGGCCCACCACCGGGCCCACCACCGGGCCCACCACCGGGCCGGGCCGGGCTGGGGTAGCATCCCGGGCCGGTGCACTCCCGCCGCCTGCTCCTCTCCGGCAGTTGAGCGTCGAGGCGGACGCGCGGTACACAGGTACCGGGAGGGCGTGGCGAGTGCTCAAGTGCAAGTCGTGCGGGGCGAAGCTCGATCTCACCATGATCGCCTGCCCGGCCTGCGGGGCCGAGCTGGAGCTGGGGCGCCTCACCGGCATCCTCGGCATCGTCTGCCGCGCCTGTGACGCCTACAACGAGCCCGGGGCGCGGGCCTGCGCGGCCTGCGGCGTGCCCATTGGCTCGGCGGCCAGCGCCACGCCGGCGGCCATGCCACCGGCCGCCACGGCGCCGGCCCCCCGCGCCGCCACGCCCGCCGCCGTCGACCTCCCCATCGACGTCACCATCACGCCGCCGCCCTCCCCCACGGTCGACTGGTCGGCTGGGCCGGTCACCGCCGGCGACGCCCCCACTCCGGCGGCCTTGACCCCCGTCTCGCACACCCCGCCCGCCGGCGCGCCGGCCCGGTCCGCCGCCCCGCCGCCCCTGGCGCCGCCGGCTCCGGCGGGCCCCATCCCCACCGTGGCGCCCATGCCCGGCCAGCCGGTGGTGCGAACCTTCCAGCGGGGCGCCCCGACCGCCACCCGCTTCGTGCCGCTCGTGCCGTCGACGGCCAGCGCCATCCCGGTCTCGACCCATTGCCCGCGCTGCGGCGACGACGCCGGGCCCGGCCAGTTCTGCCAGCGCTGCGGCCAGCCGCTCGGCGCCCACGGCACGCAGGTGCTGCAGCGGCCGCCGCCGGTCCGGTCCGCCACGGCCTTCTTCGGCCCGCTGGCGCCAGGGCGCGCCAAGCTGGTGCTGGAGCGGGGCGAGGGGATGGACGGCGCCACCTTCCGGCTCAACGCCGAGCGGGTCACGGCGGGGCGCTCGCAAGGGCAGGTCATCTTCCCTGGAGACCCGTGCCTGGCGCCGCTCCACGCCACCTTCTTCTACCGGGACGGCGCGCTCCACGTGCGCGACGAGGGCTCCCCCGGCGGCCTCTACCTCCGGCTGCGCGGCCCCTCGGTACCGCTCCGGCCCGGCGACCTCTTCGTGGTCGGAGACCGGCTCCTGCGCTACGCCGGCCCGCTCCTGGCCGCGCCGCCCGGCCCTCCGGACGGCACGCGCCGGCTCGGGGCCCCGCGCCCCGGCTCCGCCGCCGTGGTGCTGGAGGAGTGGCTCGAGGGGGGCGTGGGTGGCCGCGTCTTCGTGCGAGGTGGCCCGTCCATCACCATCGGCCGGGCCGGCTGCTCCGTGAACCTGGGCGACGACCCGTACCTGTCGCAGGCCCACGCCGAGCTGGTGCTGCAGGCCGACGGAGGCGCCAAGCTGCGCGACCTCGGCTCATCCAACGGCACCTACGTGCGCGTGCCGCCCCACGCCGAGCGCGAGCTCCACGACGGCGACGGCCTGCGCATGGGTCGCGAGGTGCTGCGCGTCGCCATTGCCTGACGGTGGGTGAAAGGGGCGCCGAACTGGCCCCGCCCCGCCGGACCGGACCACCTCTCCCTGGCACGCCCCGTTTGTGTTGTTCAGGCGCCCGAACAACACAGACGGGTGCCTCTGGCTCCAGTTCCAGGTCCCCGGGCGCGCCGGCCTGGAGCCGGCGGCCGGCGCCCATCTTGCCGCGCCACGTCCAGGTCCCCAGGCGCGCGGGCCTGGAACCTTCGCCGGGCGTCCTTGCGGCCGACGCGGGCCGGCGCGCAAGTCGGCTGCAGCCCGACCTGCCAGGTGGCGGCCGGCTTCACCTGCGCCGGCCAGCCGAGCACCTGGCCTTGCCCTCCACGCGCGGCAGGGCTGGCTCGCGCCGTCGGATGCAGGCGGCTGCCTGGCTCTGCCCGAGGTACGCTGGGCGCCCCGTTGAGAGGAGCCCCCATGGCCGTCGCCTTCCTCACCATCACGCCGCTCGGCACCGCCACGCCCAGCGTGTCCCACTACGTGGCCGGCGTGGAGCGGGTCCTCCGCGAGACGGGCCTCACGCACCAGCTCACCGCCATGGGGACCATCATCGAGGGGGAGGTGGACGAGATCCTGGCGGTCGTCCGCAGGATGCACGAGCACCCGTTCACCCAGGGCGCGCTGCGGGTCTCCACCTCGCTGCGCATCGACGACCGGCGCGACAAGGAGCACACCCTGGCCGGGAAGATGCGGTCGGTGGAGGAGAAGCTGGGGAAGGGGTAGCCGACGACGCCCGCCCGGCGAGCGCTCCGGACGCCCCGACCGTAGGCGCGCGCGAGCGAGCCGCAGTCGAGGGACGCCCCCCGGACGCTGGCCGCGCCAGGGCGTCATGCGGACAGGCCCGCCTGGCCCTGAGCGTCCGCGGCTACCGCAGCGTCGAGAGGATGGCCCTCACCGTGGCCGCGTCCGGTGGGTTGGTGGCGAGGTAGCGCGTGTATCGCGTGGCCGCCTCCCGCTCCTTCCCCTGCTGCTGGTAGCAGAGCGCCAGCCTCTTCTGGAGCTGCGCCAGCGACGGGTCGGCCGCCTCGGCGGCCAGGTAGGCCTGGATGGCGGCGTCGAGGTCGGCCTGGCCGCGCGCGGCGTCACCCTTGGCGAGGAGTGCCCTGGCGCGCGCCTTGTCGGGGCCGCGCTTCGCGGTCGGGGTCGCGGTCGGGGTCGCGGTCGGGGTCGCGGTCGGGGTCGGGGTCGGGGTCGGGGTCGCGGTCGGGGTCGCGGTCGGGGTCGCGGTCGGGGTCGCGGTCGGGGTCGCGGTCGGGGTCGCGGTCGGGGACGCGGTCGGGGTCGCGGTCGGGGTCGGGGACGGGGTCGCGGACGGGGTCG
>JANNKC010000146.1:0-23919 GCA_031396105.1 Anaeromyxobacter sp. | reverse complement strand
GGCGCTCAGCCGTCCGACGCCAGGTCCTGGCGCAGCGCCTCCCGCTGCTCGGCGGAGAGCGGGGACTCCAGCGTCAGCGCCGGCAGGTCCGCCCCGGCGGCCACCGGGGTTCGCCCCTGCACGTCGAACTTGAGGTACTGCACCGAGGAGAGCCGCTCGTCGCCCACCTGGCGCGGGTCGAAGCGGGCCCGCACCTTCGTGCCGTCGTCGAGCTTCAGGTAGAGGTGCGAGGGGAGCCCGAGCCACTGCCGCAGCTTCACGTCGCGATCGGCCTGCTCGGTGATCTCGATGAGCAGGGTGGCGCCGAGCTCGCCGCGGCCGCCCAGCAGCTCGTTGTAGGTGGCGAGCTCGTGGCGGACCTCCTCCTCCCTGGTCATCCGCTCGGCCCTGACCATCTCCTGGACCTGGTAACGGATGGTGGCGGTGTTCTCGAAGAGCAGCGTGAGGTCCTGGCCCAGGTGGAGGCGCCGCGGCCTCTTGGCCTCCAGGACGGCCGGGCGGAGCTCGTCCCGCGAACGCTCGTAGACCTCCAGCGGCAGGATCTCCTCGCGCCTGACCGGCCTCATCCCTTCCCTCCCGTGCTCCCGCCGAAGCCGTCCTCGCGATAGGCGCGCGCCAGGAGCGACATGGGGTGGAGCGGCTTCTTGCCGGCGTGCTGCTGGAACTGCAGCGCCGCCAGCGGGCAGTCGGTGGCCCAGGTCTCGGCCCCGGCGTCGCGCATGCCGTCGAAGGCCTTCTTGCCGAGGCGCTGCGACGGCCCGAAGCCCTCCACCGACATGGCGTAGGTGCCGTCGTGGCCGCAGCACTCCATCACCGTGCCGGCCACCTGCACGCCCGGGATCTTCCTCAGCAGGTCGCGTCCCTTGAAGCCCACGCCCTGGGCCCGGAGGTGGCAGGGGGCGTGGTAGGCCACCTTGCCGCCGGGCGGCGCGCTCTTGAAGCGGGTGTTGAAGCGCGGCTCCTCGCGGATGGACCAGAGGTACTCGGAGACGTCCATCACCGCCGGCGCCAGCCGCTCGGCGCGGGCGCGGTCGGCCCCCTCCAGCAGGTGGGGCCACTCGCGCCGCATCATCATGGAGCAGGTGGGGTTGATGACCAGCACCTTGGCCCCCCGCTCCACGAAGGGCATGAGGAGGTCGAGGTCGTGGTGCGCCTGGGCCCGGAGCGAGCCGAGGTCGCCTTGCTCCCAGGAGGGCATGCCGCAGCAGCGCAGCCCGCGCACCACCCGGACGTCCACGCCGTTCTGCTTGAGCACGAAGAGGGTGTCCTTCCCCACCTCGGGCTCGTTGTGCTGCACGAAGCAGGTCTGGAAGAGCACCGCCTCGCCGCCCGGCTCCGGCTTGACGTACCCCTCCCGCGCGGCCCAGGCGTCGAAGGGCTGGGCGGCGAAGTCGGGCAGCAGCTTGTCGCGGTGGACGCCCACCGCCTTCTCCAGGAGCACGCGGAACGGGCGCACGCCGTTCATGACGTTGGCCATGCCGAAGCTGGCCCGCGCCATGCGCGCCGCGCCGTCCGGGTCGTTGAGGACGCGCATGCGCAGGGTCTTGCCCTTGCCGCGCTGGCCCACGCCCCGCCAGCGGTGGACCAGCTTGGGGAAGTCGAGCTGCCACGGGTGGGCGTCACGCGGCGTGTAGGGGCACTGGACCTCGCAGAGCTTGCACTGGAAGCAGGCGTCCATCACCTGCTGGGTCTCGGCCGCCGTCACCTTGGCCACGTCGCCGTCGTGCCGCTCGTCGATGGCCTTGAAGAGGAGGGGGAAGCTGTCGCAGTACTTGAAGCACATGCGGCAGCCGTGACAGATCTCGAAGGCGCGGTGCACCTCGCCGGCCAGCGCCGCGGGCTGCCAGTAGCGCTCCTCGGAGGGGTCGTAGCTCAGGCCGGGCGTCGGGTCGAAGGAGATGGCTCTTCCGCTGGAGCTCATGGTGGCGAGTCTCTCGCGCCTTCGCGGCGCAGGCCAATGGACGAGGAGCCCGGGCCCCTCAAGGGGCGCGGGCTCCGCGGAGCAGGTTCGTCGAGGCGAGGCGCCCGCTCAGGTGATGGTCTTCAGCATCTTCTCGAAGCGGCCGGCGTGGGACTTCTCGGCCTTGGCCAGCGTCTCGAACCAGTCGGCGACCTCGGAGAAGCCCTCCGTGCGCGCCGTCTTGGCCATGCCCGGGTACATGTCGGTGTACTCATGGGTCTCGCCGTGGATGGCGGCCTTGAGGTTGAGCGTGCTGTCGCCGATGGGCAGGTCGGTGGCCGGGTCACCGACGACCTTGAGGAAGTCGAGGTGCCCGTGCGCGTGGCCGGTCTCGCCCTCGGCCGTCTCGCGGAAGTTCATCGCGATCTCGGGGTACCCCTCCACGTCGGCCACCTTGGCGAAGTACAGGTAGCGGCGGTTGGCCTGCGACTCGCCGGCGAAGGCGTCCTTGAGGTTCTGGTGCGTCTTGCTGCCCTTCAAATTGGCCATGGTCTGGTTCCTTCCCCTCCGTCGGGGTGGTGGTCTCGGTGTCCCTGATAGCTAGCGCGCGCGGGCCTCGCGTCACCGTCCCCGTTGGGGGCGGTGCAAAAGACCGCACACCCGGCCAGCCTCAGACGTTCTGCGACAGGATCAGGTGGACGTACTGGGCCCGCTCGAAGGCGCCCGGATCGCTGACCTCCTTCTGGGAGAGCGTGCCGCGCACCTCGCCGAGGGTGGAGTGGCCGCGCCGGTCCATCCACTCCTCCACCCCCTGCAGCATCTTGCCGAGGTGGGGGACGCCGTTCTTGACGAGGGCCGAGGCCACCTGGACCACCTGCGCGCCGGCCAGGATCTGCTTCAACGTGCCGGGGGCGTCGTGGACGCCGGTGGAGGCGGCCAGGTGGACCTTGACGCGCCCGTGCAGCAGCCCCATCCAGCGCAGCGGCAGCAGCGCCTCGGCGGGGGTCGAGAGCGTCATGACGCTCACGGGCGCCAGCCGCTCCAGGGAGATGTCGGGCTGAAGGAAGCGGTTGAAGAGCACCACCCCCTGGACGCCGGCCTTCTCGAGCTGGACCACCACGTTGGCCAGCGAGGTGAAGTAGGGCGAGAGCTTCACGGCGATGGGGAGCTTCACCGCGGCGCGGATCTCCCGCACGATGTCGAGGTAGCGCCGCTCCACCTCGGCCCCGCTCAGCGCGGGGTCGGCCTCCACCGCGTAGAGGTTGACCTCCAGGGCGTCGGCGCCGGCCGAGGCGATCTCCTTGGCGTAGCCGGTCCAGCTGCCCGGCGCGCAGCAGTTCAGGCTGGCGATGACCGGGATGTCGAGCGCCTTCTTGGCCCGCTCCACCAGCGAGAGGTACTCGTGCGGCCCGACCCGCTGCGGCGGGAAGTAGGTGCGCGCCTCGGGGTTGGAGTCGGCGTGGCGCGCCGCGGCCTCCTCGAGCTCGGTGTTGGTGGCCTCCAGCTGCTCCTCGAAGAGCGAGCGCAGCACCACCGCGCCGGCGCCATGCCCCTCCGCCGCCTCCAGGTTCTCGATCCGGTTGGAGAGCGCCGAGGAGGCGACCAGCAGCGGGCTCGGCAGGCTGAGACCAAGGTAGTCCGTCGTCAGGTCGGCCATCTGTTCTCCAGGTGAGGTCCTACAGTTGGTGACGCACCCTACCGGATGGCAAGGCCTGGCGACAGCCCTGGACGGGTACGGATCTACGGCTTCGGCGGCCTGACGGTCAGCACCGGGCAGGGCGCCTTGCGCACCACCCGCTCCGCCACCGAGCCCATGAGCGCGTGGGTCAGGCCGGTGCGGCCGTGCGTCCCCACCACCACCAGGTCGATGGCCTTCTCCTTGGCGAAGGCCACGATCTCGTAGGCCGGCTCGCCGACCGCGGTGGCCGCCTCCACGCCGGCCAGGCCGAGCGAGGTGGCGATCGCCTTCCATTCCTCGAGATGGCCCCGGGCCTGGTCGGCCAGCTCCTCCAGCATCTTCGAGGAGGCCACGAAGGAGCCGTCCGGGAAGGTGTAGCCGGGCACCGGGTAGGCGTGGAAGAGCGTCAGCGTGGCGCCGTGGTGGAGCGCCAGGTCGGCGGCCGTCTCCAGCGCGGTCCGCGAGGCGTCGGAAAAGTCGATGGGACAGAGGATCCGCTTCCACTCGGCGCGCGCCATGTCGTCCTCCCGTGCGAGGCCAGCCAGTTTCCTGTGAGGATCCTACTCCGGCGGGGCGCCGCGGGTGGCTGTGACGGTACGCCGCGCCGGGGCGTACCGGGAGGGGCGCGGCGGGTCAGAGGCTGTGGGGCCAGCCCCGGACCGGCGACGGGAGGGGATCGTTTCACGGCCTCTCAGTCGTCGTCGCGGTGGCGGCGCCCGGCCGGATTGGTCGGCGTGCGCCGCGCCTCGGCCACGAACGAGCCGACCGCGGCGATGGCCTGGTCGAGGAACCCCTCGACCCGCCCCAGCTCGTCGTCCACCCGCTGCGCCACCTCGGGCGGCTCGAGCTCGCCGCGGGCCAGCCGCTCGGGCAGGTGCTCCAGCGTCTGGCTCATCCGCTCCACCCGCTCGAAGACCAGCGTCTCCAGCAGGAAGACCACCAGCGCCGCCAGCGCCGCCGCCAGCAGCACCACCAGGATGACGACGCGGAACCGGAGCTCCGCCACGCCGCCCATGAGCGAGGTGATGTCGTGCATCACCACCACGGCGCCCACCACCGCGCCGTCCTCCCGGCGCAGCGGGAAGAGGCCGCGCGCCACCAGCCGGCCGCCCACCTTGACGCGCGCCAGCAGCGTGGCCTTCCCCGGGATCTCGGCCACGCGCCCCAGCGTGCCGAACATGGCGTCGGAGCCATCGGTGCTGGTGATGGCCACCAGCTCGGGCCGCTGGTCCCACCGCTCCGGGTGGCCGGTCACGGAGGCCCAGGAGGCGGGTTCCAGCTGGCGCTTGTCGAGCAGCATGCCGTAGTCGTTCCCGGTGACCCGCTTCAGCCGGCCCAGGAAGGTGTGGATGTCGGTGCCCAGCTCCAGGTAGCCGATGATCCGGCCGCCGTCGTGCCAGGGGCGCACCACCCGTACCGCGAAGGCGGTCCGCCCGAACTCGCGGCCGCTGACCATCTGGCCGGACTCCACGGCGCGGAGGAAGGATGGGCGGCGCACCACGTCGTCGGACAGGGTGGGCCGGTGGACCCGCAGGAGCACGCCGCGCGAGGGATCGGCGTCGTGGAAGTACCAGTGGGTCACGCCGTGGGCGTCGCGCAGCTGCTGGAACATGGGCCCGGCCTCGGCCAGCAGCCCGGCCTTCTCGCGCCGCGCCAGCAGCTCGGCCAGCGACTCGTCGCCGGAGATGGCCTCGGCCAGCGCCGCCAGCCGATCCTTCTCGCTCTCCTCCTGCGAGGTGAGCGCCTCGGCGGCGTGCTCCAGCTCGCGGAGCGCCGCCTGGTCCACCGCCCGCTCGTGCACGAAGCGCATCAGGACCGCGGTGGCCACCGCGATGAGGCCGAGGCCGAGGACCAGCGGGAGCACGAGCTTGAGCCGGATCGAGAGGCGCACGACCCATCCTCCCATGAACCGCCCCGGGCGTCGAAGCGGCGGACTCCGGTCCGGCGTCAGTACCTCAGCAGCGCGTGGACGCTCCCGGCGCCCAGCTTGGCCGCGCCGCCCAGGAAGGCGAGCTCCACCAGGAAGGAGTAGGAGACGAGCTGGGCCTGCTGCCGGCGCAGCAGCCGGCCCACCGCCTCGGCGGTGCCGCCGGTGGCGAGCACGTCGTCCACCACCAGCACCCGGTCGCCGGCCCGGAAGGCGTCCTCGTGAAGCTCCAGGACGGCCTCGCCGTACTCGAGCGCGTAGGCCTCGCGGATGGTGCGCCAGGGCAGCTTGCCCGGCTTGCGCACGATGGTGAGGCCGGCGCCCAGCGCGTAGGCCAGCGGCGCCGCGAAGCAGAAGCCGCGCGACTCGATGCCCACCACCTTGGCGATGCGCTCCCCCTGCCAGCGCGCCACCAGGGCGTCGATGACCTGCCTGAAGAGCGGGCCGTCGGAGAGGACCGGCGTGATGTCCTTGAAGACGATGCCCGGCCTGGGGAAGTCGGGGACGTCACGGATGGCGGCGCGGACGGCGTCGAGCATGGGGGCCACTTTTATCACGGCAGGAAGAGCAGGGGATTGCGCGGCCGCGTCCCTTCGCGCACCTCGAAGTGGAGGTGCGGGCCGCTGGTCCGGCCGGTCTGCCCCACCCTGGCGACCGGCTCGCCGCGGCGCACCTCGCGCCCCTCCTCCACCAGGAGCTGGCTGCAGTGGGCGTAGAGCGTCACCAGCCCCCCGGCGTGGCGCAGGATGACGATGCTGCCGTAGCCCGACTGCGCCCCGGCGTAGATGACGGTGCCGTCCGCGGCCGCGCCGATGGCGGTCCCCTCCGGCGCCGCCAGGTCGATGCCGTCGTGGCGGCGCCCCGAGCGGACGCCGTAGCGGCCGTAGAGCACCCCCTGGAGCGGCCAGGCCAGCCGGGCGCCGGCCCGCGGCCCGGCGGGCGCCTGGCCGCCTGGCGCCGCGGCCGGGCCGGTGGTCTCCTCCAGGTCCACCACCCGGCCCGCGCCCGGGACGAAGAGCTCGGTGCCCACCGACACCTGGCGCGGATCGGCGATGCCGTTCACCTCGAGGAGGTCGGCCGGGTCGACGCCGTAGGCGCGCGCGATCCGGTAGACGGTCTCGCCCCGGCGCACCACGTGGGTGATGCCCACCACCTCCGGCTCCTCGTGGTACTCGGAGGGCGCCAGCGGCACGGGCAGGGCGCGCTGCGACGAGCCCGGACGCGTCGGCGTCTCCTCCCCCGTCCCGACGGCGGGCGGGCGCGGCGGACGGACCACCGGCCGCGGCGCCGCGCACCCGGCCAGCGCCAGCGCCAGGGCGGCGGCCAGGCCCGCCGCCAGGGGCTTCACGGCGCGCGCTCCAGGGAGAAGCCCGGCACGGCCAGCGCGCCCAGGGCGCCGATGGCCCCGTCGTCGGAGGCGTCGAGGTCGAGCGGCGTCACCGAGACCAGCCGCTCGAAGGTGACGCAGTTGCAGTCGGAGCCCGGGATGTCCTCGTTGACCGCGCCGCCCTCGCCGCCGATCCAGTAGTACTTGCGGCCGCGCGGGTCGGTCTTCTCCACCATCTCGTTGCCGTAGGTCCGCTTGCCCAGCCGCACCAGCCGGTAGCCGCGCACCGGACCCGCCGGCACGTTCACGTTGAGCAGCACCGGCGCGGCCGGCCGGGAGGCCACCAGGGCGCGGGCCAGCGCCGCGGCGAAGCCGGCCGCCTGGGTGAAGTCGTGCGGCGGCGGGTGGGCCAGGCTCACCGCGATGGCGGGCACGCCCAGCAGC
This sequence comes from Anaeromyxobacter sp., assembly GCA_031396105.1. Classification (GTDB taxonomy): domain Bacteria; phylum Myxococcota; class Myxococcia; order Myxococcales; family Anaeromyxobacteraceae; genus JADKCZ01. The sequence continues at coordinate 16,643 of JANNKC010000146.1, read as the reverse complement.
GCCCCCTCCATGGCGGCCGCCACGGTGCCCGAGTAGTGGACGTCGTTGCCGAGGTTGGGGCCGTGGTTGACGCCGGCGACCACCACGTCGGGCCAGCGCCCCTTGAGCAGGAGGTTCAGCCCCACGTAGACGGCGTCGGTGGGCGTGCCGTCCACGGCGTGCCAGCGCGGCGCCACCTCGTGGACCCGCAGCGGCCGGTGGAGCGAGATGGCGTGGGAGGAGGCCGACTGCTCGCGGTCCGGCGCGCAGACCCAGACCTCGTCGCCCTCGAAGGCCGCGGCCAGCGCGCGCAGGCCCGCGGCGTGGACGCCGTCGTCGTTCGAGAGGAGGACCCGCACCGGGCCCGAATCTAGCAGCGCCCCGGGGGGGCCGCTACTTGGTGCGCGAGAGCTCGGCGGCCAGCCGCTCCAGCACCTCGCGCGCGACCGCCACGGAGCGGGGCGAGAGCTTGGCCAGGGCGCGGCGCACGCCGGCCTCCACCGTGCCGCCTCGGACCGCGTCGGTGTTCCGCCCCTGCGACGTCAGCGCCAGCCGGGCGCGGCGGGCGTCGGCCGGATCGGCCCGGCGCTCCAGCAGGCCGTGCGCCTCGAGCCGCTTCAGCACGCCGGTCAGCGTCGAGGGGTGCAGGTGGAGGATCTGCGAGACCTGGCCGGCCGTGATGCCCGGGAATCGCCCCACCATGCGGATGACGAGCCGCTGCGGGCCGGTCACGCCGGTGGTCGCCTCCTGCCGCTTCGAGGAGGACTGCAGCTCGTGGTCCACCGCCCAGAGCGCCTGCATGAACTCGAGGACCTGCCCCAGCTCGCGCTGATCGGCCTCTTGCGCCGCCACCACCGAGCTGAGTTGTCGTTCGCCCATGTCCCTTGATAACCTTACACCGCAGGCGCCGGCCACTCCCTCCCCTGCCCTTCTGGGGCTACCGCCGCCGCGGTAGAAGGTCGCCCCCGCAAGCGAACGTCGCCTCCTCGCCAAGCGGGCGGCGCTCTGCGAGTATCCCGCGGTTCGAGGAGACGCCCATGGCCCACGCCGCCACCCGCCCGAAGCCGGCCCTCCAGCCCGAGTTCTGCAAGGGCTGTGGCCGCTGCATCGACGCGTGCGCGCACCACTGCATCTCCCCCGGCACCACCATCGATCCGTTCACCGGCCTCCTGCCGGTGACGCTCTCGCTCGACGAGTGCAACGGCTGCGGCCTCTGCCTGGCCGCCTGCCCCGAGCCCTATGGCTTGCTCGAGGAGACGCTGCCGGCGCCGGAAATGCCGTCGCCCGGGGGGCCGCGCCCCGCGCCCGCGCCCGCCGCCGACCTGCCGGCGGTGCGCCGCGCCCTGCCGGAGGGGAAGCCGCTCATCCTGAAGGGCGCCCACGCCTCGGCCATCGGCGCGCTGCTGGCCGGGTGCCGCCACTTCTTCGGCTACCCCATCACGCCCTCCACCGAGGGGGCGGAGTACATGGCCCGCGTGCTGCCCTCGCTGGGCGGCCACTTCGTGCAGGCGGTCAGCGAGGTGGCGGCCATCAACATGATGTACGGCTGCGGCGGCGCCGGCCTGCCCACCATGACCTTCACCTCCTCGCCCGGCTTCAGCCTCATGCTGGAGGGGGTGAGCTACATGATCGGCGCCGAGGTGCCGGGCGTCATCGTCAACGTGATGCGCGGCGGCCCGGGGCTCGGCAACATCGCCCCCGAGCAGTCGGACATCAAGCTGCTGTGCCGCGGCCTGGGCCACGGAGCCACCCACGCGGTGGTGCTGGCGCCCGCCACGCCGCAGGAGATGCTGGACTTCACGGCGCTGGCCTTCGAGCTCGCCTTCCACTACCGCAACCCGGTCATCATCGCCGCCGACGGGTACCTGGGCCAGATGACCGGCAAGGTGACGCTGCCGCCGTCGGTGGTGCAGCCCGGCCTGCCCGGCTGGGCGGTTCACGGCGACGCGGCCCACCGGAGGAACCTCATCAACTCCATCCACCTCTCCGAGACCGACCTGGAGGAGCACAACCGCCACCTGCAGGCCAAGTACCTGCGCATCACCAAGGCCGAGCAGCGCGCCGACCTGTACCGCTGCGGCGACGCCGAGGTGCTCCTGGTGGCCTGCAACACCCCGGCCCGCATGGCCAAGGGGGCGGTGCGGGTCCTGCGCGACGAGGGGATCGCGGCCGGCCTGTTCCGACCCCAGACCCTCTGGCCCTTCCCCATCCGCCCGCTCAAGCCGCTCCTCGAGCACGTCCGCACCGTGGTGGTGGTGGAGGCCAGCGAGGGGCAGCTGGAGGACGAGCTTCGGCTGGCCATGTCCCACGCCGGCGTGGGCCACGACCTGGAGATCCGCCACGTGCGGCGCATGGGCGGGGTGCTGCCCTCGCTGCGCGAGATCGTGGACGGGGTCCGGCAGGTCAGCCGGCGGAGGGCGCGCGCGTGAGCACCTTCTACGAGCGGTTCGAGCGGCACGACCACGCCAAGGGCCTGAAGGCCCGCTCCACCCATTACTGCCCCGGCTGCGGCCATGGCCTGGTCCACAAGCTGCTGGCCCAGGCCATCGAGGCCCTGGGGCTGCAGGACCGCACCGTGGCGGTCTCGCCGGTGGGCTGCAGCGTCTTCCTCCACTACTACCTCGACGTGGGCAACACCCAGGCCGCCCACGGGCGCGCGCCGGCGGTGGCGCTGGGCCACAAGCTCGCCAACCCGAGGAGCGTGGTGGTGAGCTACCAGGGCGACGGCGATCTCGCCTCCATTGGCCTGGCCGAGATCATCCATGCGGCGCAGCTCGGCATCCCCATCACCGTCCTCTTCGTGAACAACGCCATCTACGGCATGACCGGCGGCCAGCTGGCTCCCACCACGCTGATGGGCCAGAAGACCGCCACCAGCCCGGGCGGGCGGGACCGCGCCATGGGCTCGCCGCTGCGCATGGCCGAGCTGATCGCCCAGATCGACGGCCCGGTCTACGTGGAGCGGGTGGCGCTCTACGACGCCAAGCAGCGCACCCGGGCCGGCAAGGCCATCAAGAAGGCGCTCGACCTGCAGGCCCGGGACGTCGGCTTCGCCTTCGTGGAGGTGCTGGCCGAGTGCCCCACCCACCTCGGCCTCACGCCGGTGGAGACGGAGGCCTGGGTGAGGGACCAGATGGTCCCGGTCTTCCCGCTCGGCGTGAAGAAGGACATCACGCCGGAGCCCTGGCCAGCCTGGCCCGAGCCCACCTTCGACCCGGCCCGCGTGCTCGACGCCATCGGAGGCCTCTCCACGCCGACGCCCCGCTTCTGCCGGGGCTTCCCGAAGACGCCCTGGGGCGACGACATCGCCTTCAAGCTGGCCGGCGCCGGCGGCGACGGCGCGCAGACCGCGGCGCTGCTCATCACCAAGGCGGCCATCAACGAGGGGTTCGACGCCACGCACATCCCCAGCTACGGCCCGGAGTCGCGCGGCGGCACCTCCTACGCCGACGTGCGCTTCGCCGAGGGCGAGGTGCTCTCACCGGCGGCGCCGCACCCGCACGTGCTGATGGCCTTCAACGCCCCCAGCCTGGCCAGGTTCGGCCCGGAGGTCGCGCCCGGCGGGGTGGTGGTCTACGACTCCTCCGTCGTCACCGCGCCCCCCGCGCTCCACGCCTCGGTGCGCGTGGTGGGGGTGCCCTGCAGCGAGATCGCGCGCGGCCTCGGCCGGGTGGTGGTGAAGAACGTGGTGGCGCTCGGCGCCCTGCTCGGCGCCACCGGGCTCTTCCCCGAGGAGACCTTCCTCGCCGCCATCCGCCAGGCGCTCCACGCCAAGCCGGCGCTCATCCCGCTCAACGAGCAGGCGCTGGACCTCGGCAAGAAGGCGGCGGAGGCGCAGGGCCGCTGAGCGGCCCGGCGGCCGCGCGGTGGGGCCGCCACCGCCCCGAGCGCCCTCGCCCCGCCGGTGCTACGGTGGCCCGCATGCTGGGGCCCAACGACTACCACCCCGTCCCGGTGGCCGACGCCTGGGACGAGACCGCCTCGCTGCGGGCGGTCCGGCTCCAGCTCCCACGGGCGCTGGCGGTCCAGCACGCCCTCCCTGGCCAGGTGGTGAAGGTGCGGGCCGGGCCGGGCGAGGGGTTCTTCGCCCTCTCCTCGGCGCCGGACCCGGCCGGGCGGGCCGAGCTCCTCCTGAAGCGCGGTGGCCAGGTGGCCGACGCGGCGGTGGCGGCGGCCGTGCCCGGGGCGGACCTGCTCCTCACCGCCCCCTTCGGCCGCGGCTTCCCGCTCGGCCCGGCGCTGGGCCACGACGTCCTGCTCTTCGCCGCCGGCTCCGGCATCGCCCCCATCCGCGCCCTGCTGCAGGCGCTGCTGCGGCGCCGCGACGAGGTCGACCGCATGGTCCTCTTCTACGGCCAGCGGCGCGGCGCCGACTTCGCCTTCCGCGCCGAGCACCTCTCCTGGGAGCGCCGCGGCGTGCGCGTGGTGCTCTGCCCGTCGGCCGCCGACGACGCCTGGGAGGGCGTGCGCGGCCGCGTCGGCGAGGTGGCCCGCACGCTCGACTTCGGCGGCGCCCGGCTCCCCCAGGCCGCCACCTTCGTCTCCGGCATGTCGGCGATGGTCGCCGACGTGAAGGAGGCCCTCTCCCACGCCGGCGCCCCACCGGGGCGCGTGCACCTCAACTTCTGATGACCCGCGACGACCTGCAGCGCCACTTCCTCCTGTCCCTGGTGATCGCCTCGGTGGCGCTCACCACGGTCCTCATCTTCCCGTTCTGGACGGCGCTGCTCCTCGCGGCCGTGCTGGCGGCGGCGTCGCACCGCCCCGTGGACTGGCTCACCGGCAGGCTGCGCGGCCGGCGCGAGCTGGCGGCCGGGATCCTGGTGCTGGTCCTCATCACGGCGATGGCGCTCCCGGTGGCCTTCCTGGTCACGGTCATCGCCGGCCAGGCCGTGGAGGGGTTCCAGTGGCTGCGCGAGGCCCTGGCCTCGGAGGGGGTGAGCGGCCTCATCGCCCGCCTCCCCTCCTGGCTCGAGCCGCTGGCCCGTAGGCTGGTGGCCTCGGTGCCCGACCTGCAGGCCGAGGTGCAGCAGCTGGCCGGCGCCGGCGGCGGCCAGGCCGTCACGGCGCTGGGCGGGCTGCTGGCGGCCACCGGCGGCGCGCTGCTCCGCCTGGGCGTCACGCTGGTGGCCTACTACTTCTTCCTCACCGACGGCCACCGGCTGGTGACCTGGATGGAGCAGGCGGCGCCGCTGGCCCCGGGCCAGTTCCGTGAGCTGGTGGGGGAGTTCCGCCGCACCGCCGTCTCGGTGCTCATCGCCACCCTGGCCACCGCCGGCATCCAGTCCGGCGCCGCCCTGGTCGGCTTCCTGCTGGTGGGCGCGCCCGGCCCGGCCTTCCTCACCTTCGTCACCTTCCTGGTGGCGCTGGTGCCCGCGGTGGGCGGCACGGTGGTGGTGCTGGCGGTGGCCGCCCTGCAGTACCTCTCCGGCCACGGCTGGGCCGCGGTCTTCCTCTTCGCCTGGGGACTCGGGGTGGTGTCGATGGTGGACACGCTGGCCCGCCCCTACCTCCTCAAGGACGGCATGGACCTGCCCGTCGGCATCGTCTTCCTGGCGCTGCTCGGCGGCGTGGCCGCCTTCGGCCTGGTGGGCGTGGTGCTCGGGCCGCTGGTGGTCACCTTCCTCATCGCGGCGCTGCGCATCTGGCGGCGCGACCAGGAGGAGCACGAGGCGCTGACGTTGCCCGCGGAGGGGACCGAGGGGCCCCCGTGACGCCGCGGGACCCGGCCCCGGCCGACCTGTTCCGGGTGGCGGAGAAGCTCCCCGAGGAGGCCCGGCTGGCGCGCCGCAGCGTGGCCCGCCTGGTGGACGAGCGGGTCCTGCCGGTCATCGCCCGCCACTTCAGGGAGGGCACCTTCCCGCTCGACCTGGTGCCGGAGCTGGCGGCGCTGGGGCTCTTCGGCATGACCCTGGATGGATACGGCTGTGCCGGCGCCTCGGCCACCACCTACGGCGCCTGCATGCAGGAGCTGGAGCGCGGCGACTCGGCCATCCGCTCCTTCGCCTCGGTGCAGGGGGCGCTCTGCATGTTCCCCATCCACGCCTTCGGCTCGGCGGCGCAGAAGGCGCGCTGGCTGCCGGCCATGGCGCGCGGCGAGGTCATCGGGTGCTTCGGCCTCACCGAGCCCGACGCCGGCAGCGACCCCTCGTCGCTGCGCACCCGGGCGCGGCGCGACGGCGGCGACTTCGTGCTCGACGGCACCAAGGCCTGGATCACCAACGGCTCGCTGGCGGACCTGGCGCTGGTCTGGGCCAAGGTGGACGGCGACGACCCTCGCTCCATCCGTGGCTTCCTGGTGGAGCGCGGCGCCCCCGGCTTCACCGCGCGTGACGTGCCGGGCAAGCTGGCGCTGCGCGCCTCGGTCACCTCGGAGCTCCACCTCGACGGCGTGCGGGTGCCGGCCGAGGCGCTGCTCCCCGGCACCGAGGGGCTGGGGCTGAAGGGGCCGCTGGCCTGCCTCGCCAAGGCCCGCTTCGGCATCGCCTGGGGCGCCATCGGCGCGGCCCTGGCCTGCTTCGAGGCGGCCCGCGGCCACGCCCGGGAGCGGGTGCAGTTCGGGCGTCCCATCGCGGCGCGGCAGCTGGTGCAGGCGCGGCTGGCCGACGTCTGGGAGGGGATCGTGCTGGCGCAGCTCCTGGCGCTGCGGCTCGGCGAGCTGGAGGACGCCGGCGAGGCCACGCCCGTGCAGATCTCCATGGCCAAGCGGGCCAACGTGCGCATGGCGCGCGACGCGGCCCGCGCCTGCCGCGAGCTGCTCGGCGCCAGCGGCATCGTCGACGACCACGTGCCCATGCGCCACATGGCCAACCTCGAGGCGGTCTACACCTACGAGGGGACGCACGACATCCACACGCTGACCCTGGGGCGCGCCGCCACCGGCTTCGACGCCTTCGGGACCTGAGGCGGCCTCGCCGGGCTCGCGCCCCCACGAGGCCCGGGCACCGCGCGCCGCCGATGGACGGGCCGCCCTGGAGCCGGGCGGCGCTACGCCTTGGGCGCCTCGCCGCCGAAGGCCCGGAATGCCAGCATGGTGACCGTGTCGCGCAGCCCGGGGACCCGCTGCAGCTGGTCGGGGATGAGCTCGCCGAAGGCCTGGTAGTCCTCGGCGTAGAGCTTCACCAGCAGGTCGTGCTCGCCGGTGATGGAGTGGACCTCGGAGACGCCGTCGATCTCCATGATGGCGCGGGCCACCTCGGTGACGCGGCCGAGCTCGCACTTCACGAGGACGAAGGCTGCCTTCATGGTGTTCCCTCCGGCCGGGGTGGCTGGCCGTTGATACCACGGCGCCCGGCACGCCGGCGGCCCGCCCCCGGGGCCGGGCCCGCCCCCCCTCATGGCCAGGCCGGCGCGTCGCCGAACCAGTCGGCGGTCGCCTCGAGCCACATGGCCAGCCCGGCCCACCGGCCGTACGGGGTGTACCAGCGGCGCACCGTCCGTTCGGCCGGCACCCGCCGCAGCCCGCGGAGGCGCCGGAGCGTCTCCCGCGTCCAGCGGTCGAGCGCCAGGAAATCGTGGCGCCCCAGCAGCCGCGCCAGGTGCTCCGCCGCGTAGGGGCCGAAGCCGTCCAGGTCGAGGAGCGCGGCGCGCAGCTCGGCCGCGGGGAGCGGGCTGCGACGCAGCGCCTCCAGGTCGAGCCGCCCGGCCTCCACCTGGCGCGCCAGGGTGCGCAGGAACGGGGCGCGGTAGCCCGCCCGGACCGTGTCCCGGAAGAAGCGCTCCGGCCGAGACGCCAGGGCCGCCGCCGTCGGGAAGGCCCGCTCCCCGCCCGGACCTGCGTCGCCCGCCGCCTGGCAGAGCCGCGCCACCATGGCGCGGGTGAGCGACCAGGAGCAGTTGGTGGTGCAGAGCGTCTTGACCGCGTCCTCCCAGACCGTCGGCGAGCGGAGCAGCCGGCCGGCGCCGCGCGCCAGCGCCCAGCGCAGGTCGGGCAGGCCTGGCCCCTGCCCGGCGGCGCGGCGGGCTTCGGCCGCGGTGGCGGCCGACCGGAACGGTCCGAGATCGTCATCCAGCGCCAGGCACTCGCGGAGCTGGCCTCTCGCCTGGCTCGCCTCGTCGGAGCTGGGGCGCCCGGTGGCGAGCACCCGGACGAGGAGCCCGCCCGGCCCCTCCGCCACCTCGGCCCGGACCACCCGCCCGGTGGTCAGGCGCAGCGGCCTGGCCAGCACCCTCCGGTCCGCGTCGTAACGCCACGGGGCCAGGTCGTACCAGCCATGGCTCCGCACCGTCAGGTCCAGCTCGAAGGGCTTGGGCACTCGCATGGTGGACCCCGGGTGGGGGGTTGCTCACTCGCCCGTGCGGTGAGGGAATCGCGTCCGGACACGTACCACGCCTCAAGAACCCGATCAGCGAGGAGCCACATCATGGCGGTCGAGCGAGACACGGCAGGGGACGTCGAGGTCCTGGAGGGAGACGAGGGCGCGCCGGAGGTGGGGCGCCACCGGGACGTCGGGCGCGAGATGCTGGAGACGCCCATCTCGGAGCTGAAGCGGTCGCCGGCGGTCACGGTGGCGCCGGAGGCCACGGTGACGCGCGCCGCCGAGCTCATGCGCAAGAAGAAGGTGAGCGCGGTGCTGGTGAAGAAGGGGGCCAAGCTGGTCGGCATCTTCACCGAGCGTGACCTGGTCTCCCGCGCCATGGAGGCCAAGGCCTGGTCGCGGGCGCCGGTGAAGAAGTTCATGACGCCGTCGCCGGAGACGCTCAAGCTCTCCGACCCGGTGGCCTACGCGCTCAACAAGATGAGCGTGGGGCGCTTCCGCCACGTGCCGCTGGTGGGCCGGGACGGCAAGCCGGCCGGCGTGCTCTCCATCCGCGACGTGGTGGACTTCATCGTGGAGCTCTGCCCGGAGGAGATCCTCAACCTCCCGTCGGAGCCCAGGCTGGCGGACCACCCCACGGTGGACGGGGACTGACGAGGGCCGGCACCAGCCTCGGGGCGCCGGCTGGACGGCCGCCGGACGGCCGGGCACGGATCGAGATCGCCCGGGACGCCCCGAGCCTGTTTCAGGCGCTCGCCTCGTTGACGCCGTGGCACTTCTTGAACTTCTTGCCCGAGCCGCAGGGGCACGGATCGTTGCGCCCGACCTTGGGCGTCTGGCGCACCACCGTCTCCTGCTTGGGCCTGGGCGCCTCGCCGTCGCCGCCCGCCTCGGCGTGCGTCTCGGTGAGCCGCTGCATGGCGCGGCGCTGGGCCGCCAGCCGCTTGGCCTCGATCTCGGCGGCGCTCTCCTGCTTGACGAGCTGCAGCCGGAGCACGTTGCCGACCACCGCGCCCTTGACGCGCCAGGTCATGGCCACGAACATCTCGTAGCCTTCCTTCTTGTACTCCTGCTTGGGGTCCTTCTGGCCGTAGCCGCGCAGGCCGATGCCCTGGCGCAGGTGGTCCATCGAGAGCAGGTGGTCCTTCCACATCTGGTCGATGGCCTGCAGGTAGAGCCACTGCTCGTAGCGGCGCAGCACCGGCACGCCGTCCTCGCCGGTGCCGAGCTCGGCCTCCTTGGCCGCGTAGGCCTTCTGCACCACCGAGAAGACCTGCTCCTCGATGGCCTTGCGGGCCTCGGCGGCGCCGCCGGCGGGCTGCGAGAACTGCATGTCCAGGCCGAACTGCTCCTTCACCAGCGCCGCCAGGCCCGGCAGGTTCCAGTCGCCCAGGTTGGGCGGGCAGGCCCCGCCGACCATGTCGAGGACCAGGTCCTCCAGCAGGTCCAGCATGTGCTCGCGCTGGTCGGCCAGCGTCCACACCTTCTCGCGCCGGGTCTTCTTCCTGGTCTTGGAGTCCTCGTCGTACTCGACCACCGGCACGCCGGCGCCGAAGCCCAGCACCATGCGGCGCAGCCCGTAGATGGAGCGGCGCTGCTGGTTCATCACGTCGTCGTACTCGAGGAGGTTCTTGCGCATGTCGAAGTTGTGCCCTTCGACCTTCTTCTGGGCGCCCTCGATCGACTTGGTGAGCCAGGGGTGCTCGATCTGCTCCCCCGGCTTCATGCCCATGCGCTCCATCAGCCCGCTGATGCGGTCGGACCCGAAGATCCGCATCAGCTCGTCCTCGAGTGACAGGTAGAAGATGGAGGACCCGGGGTCGCCCTGGCGGCCGGCGCGCCCGCGCAGCTGGTTGTCGATGCGGCGCGACTCGTGGCGCTCGGTGCCGACGATGTGGAGGCCGCCCAGGGCCACCACCTCCTCGTGCTCCCGGGCGCACTGCAGCTTGAGCTCGGCCAGGCGGCGCTGCAGCCCGGCGGCCCACTCGGCGCGGCGGGCCTCGAAGGCGGCCTGCTCCTCGCCGTCCATGGGGGCGTCCGGCTCCGGCCCCAGCTCGTGCTTGCCCATCATCTCCGGGTTGCCGCCCAGCACGATGTCGGTGCCGCGGCCGGCCATGTTGGTGGAGATGGTGACCGAGCCCTTGCGGCCGGCCTGCGCCACGATGTCGGCCTCGCGAGCGTGCTGCTTGGCGTTGAGGACGTTGTGGGCCAGGCCGCGCCGCTTCAGCAGCGACGAGACCACCTCGCTCTTGGCCACCGAGACGGTGCCCACCAGCACCGGCTGGCCCTTCGCGGCGCGCCCCTCGATCTCCTCGCAGAGCGCGTTGAACTTCTCGCCCTCGGTCTTGTAGACGACGTCCTCGGAGTCCTTGCGGACGTTGACCTGGTTGGTGGGGACCACCATCACGTCCAGGTTGTAGGTCTTGGCGAACTCCTCCGCCTCGGTGTCGGCCGTGCCGGTCATGCCGGCCAGCTTGGAGTACATGCGGAAGTAGTTCTGGAACGAGACCGTGGCCAGGGTCTGGTTCTCGTTCTCGATCTTGACGCCCTCCTTGGCCTCCACCGCCTGGTGCAGGCCGTCGGACCAGCGCCGGCCCGGCATGAGGCGGCCGGTGAACTCGTCGACGATGAGGACCTCCCCCTCCTTGACCACGTAGTCCACCTCGTTGCGGTAGAGGTGGTGGGCGCGCAGCGCCTGCTCCACGTGGTGCAGCGTCTCGATGGACTCCGGGTCGTAGAGGTTCTTGACGCCGAGCTTGCGCTCGATCTTCTCCACGCCGGCGTCGGTCATGACGATGGTGCGCGCCTTCTCGTCGACGGTGAAGTCGGCGTCGCGGATCATCGAGGGGATGACCTTGTTGACCTCGTAGTAGAGCTCGGAGGACTCGTCGGAGGGGCCCGAGATGATGAGCGGGGTGCGGGCCTCGTCGATGAGGATGGAGTCGACCTCGTCCACGATGGCGAAGTTGAGCTCCCGCTGCACGTAGTCCTGCAGCCGGAACTTCATGTTGTCGCGCAGGTAGTCGAAGCCGAACTCGTTGTTCTGGCCGTAGGTGATGTCGCTGCCGTAGGCGGCCTGCCGCTCCTGGTCGGTGAGCCCGTGCACGATGACGCCGGTGGAGAGGCCGCAGAACCGGTAGAGCCGCCCCATCCACTCGGAGTCGCGGCGGGCCAGGTAGTCGTTCACCGTGACCACGTGGACGCCGCGCCCGGCCAGGGCGTTGAGCACGCAGGGCAGCGTGGCCACCAGCGTCTTGCCCTCGCCGGTCTTCATCTCGGCGATCTTTCCGGAGTGCAGCACCGAGCCGCCGATGAGCTGCACGTCGAAGTGGCGCATGCCCAGGGCGCGCACGCCCGCCTCGCGAACCAGGGCGAAGGCCTCCGGGAGGAGGTCCTCCAGGGCGCGCCCGTTCTGCGCCTCCTGCTTCCAGGTGGCCGTGAGGCGCGGGAAGTCGGCGTCGGCCAGCGCCTTCATGCGCGGCTCGAGCTCGTTGATGCGCCCCACCAGCGGGCGGATCTTCTTGAGCTCGCGCTCGTTCTTGGTGCCGAGCACCTTCTTCATGACGTAGTCGAACATGGCCGGGGGGGGACCTCGTGAGGGGCGGCAAAGCTACATGGTTTCGGGTGCGGCGTGCCACCCCAATAACCATCGGGCGGCCCCCGTCAACGCTGGGGTTTTTGGCGGGGGGCGCGCGCCTCCCGTAGAGTGGAACCGTGGCCACCCGCCGGCTCTTCCTGCCCCTCGTCGCCGCCTCCCTGGCCGCCTGCGCCGGCCCGGCCCTCTCGGTGCGCCAGGCGCTCGACCGGAGCGACCTGCAGGCGCGGCTGGCGGCCCGCGGCGCCAGCCTGCTCGGGCAGGGGCGGGAGCGCTTCCAGGCGGCCGGCGAGACCTTCAACGGAGACTGCTCCGGCTTCGTGGAGGCGGTCTACGCGCTGGAGGGGATCCAGCTGCGGCGCACCCTCGAGGCCGCGGCGCCCCGCCAGGCCTCGGCGGTGGCGGCGGCCTGGGTGGCGGCGGGCCGCGGCGGCGAGCGCTGGCGGGGAGGCGAGTGGCCCTCGCCGGGCGATCTGGTCTTCTTCGACGACACCTGGGACCGGAACGGCAACGGCCGGCGCGACGACCCGCTCACCCATGTCGGCCTGGTGGAGTGGGTGGACGTGGACGGCACGGTCACCTTCCTGCACCGCGGTGGTCAGGGCGTGGCGAGGGGCCGGCTCAACCTGCGTCGCCCGGACGCCCTGCGCGCCGAGGACGGGCGGCCCCTCAACGTGCCCCTGCGCGTGCGCGCCTCGCGAGACGACGGCGGGCCGGCGCTGGCCGGGCAGCTCTTCGCGGGGTACGGGCGGATCGGGGTATTCGGCCCGGCCGGACCCTGATCGGCCGGGCCCGGGCGTCCGGCCTCCCCGAGCCCTTCGACACCGCCTCGTCGGCGCGAGGCTCCGGTCAGGACGGGCCACGGCGAGCGGACGCGAGCCGCCGAGGGGCGGTCCCCGGACACGGGCGGTCCGGGGCCCGCACGGGCGGTCTGGGGCCCGCGCGGGCGGTCCGGGGCCCGCGCTACTCGAGGATGAACTTGCGCGGGTTCTCGGGGATGCCGTTGACCCGCACCTCGTAGTGCAGGTGGGGGCCGGTCGACTTGCCGGTGTTGCCCACCGCGGCCACCTTCTCGCCCCGCTTGACGCGGTCGCCCAGCTTCACGAACACCTCGGAGAGGTGACCGTAGCGGGTCTTCACGCCGTAGCCGTGGTCGATCACCAGCACCTTGCCGTATCCGCCCTCGACCCCGCTGAAGACCACCACGCCGTCGGACGGGGTCTGCACCGGCTGGCCGTGCGGGGTGGCGACGTCGAGCCCCTCGTGCATCTGGCGGTCGGCCGAGTACGGGTCGAGGCGGGTGCCGAAGTCCGAGGTCACCCAGCCGCGCGTCGGCCAGATGGACGGCGTGGAGGCGAGCAGCGAGCGCTGGTCGTCGAAGTACTCCTGCAGCTCCCGCAGGCTCTGCTCCTGGCGGGCGGCCTCGGTCTCCAGCGAGCCGAGCCGGCCGGGGAGCCCCGAGAAGTTCTGCTCGGCGGCGGGAGCCGGGCCGGCCGGCGCCGAGTCGGGCGACGGCGACCCCACCGGGCCGATGGCCAGGTTCCGTTCCGGGTCCTGCAGGGAGGTGACGGCGGTGCGGAGCTTGGCGTCGAACCGCTCCACCCGGTCCAGCGTGGCCGAGATGTGGGCCACCTTCTCCTGGACCAGCAGCACCTGGCTGCGCAGCTGCGCGTTCTCCTCCTTCAGGACGGAGTTCTCGCCCGAGGCGCCGAGGAGGGTGAAGTAGTGGCTCCCGGTGAGCAGGGCGAGGAGGCCGAGGGCGATCCCGCTCCAGCCCAGGTTCTGCAGCCAGCGCCGCGGGACCCGGAACTTGCGCACGGCCTGGCTGTGGTCGGAGACCACGATGACCGTGAAGATCTGGGACTTGGGCGCTTCAGCCATCCAGGCGTGCTCCGAGCCGAAAAAAGGACGAGGCCCGGTGAGCGGTTACCGGGCAGACAGAGGCAACCGGTACCAGACCCCACCGAAAGGTGTCAAGGAATGCTGCGCCCCTCGATGACCCGTTCAGGTTCACTCCTGTGGGGTCGGCGCGACGGCCGCCGCCGCTCCGTCGGGCTCCGTCAGCCGGATCACCGCCACGGTGATGTTGTCGTCGCCGCCACGGTCGTTGGCCAGGTCCACCAGCTTCTCCACGGCATCGAGGCCGTGCTCCTCCACCAGGGCCAGCACCTCCTGGTCTTCCACCATGTTGGAGAGCCCGTCGCAGCAGATCACGATGGTGTCGCCCCCCTCGAGCTCCAGCCCCATGAGGTCGACCACCACGGTCCGCTCGAACCCGACCGAGCGGGTGATGATGTTCTTGAAGCGGGAGTTCCTGGCCTCCTCCGCGCTGATCGCGCCGATGCGGAGCTGCTCGGCCACCAGGGAGTGGTCCTGGGTCACCTGGTAGATGTGGCCGCCGCGGAGCAGGTAGGCCCGGCTGTCGCCCACATGGGCCACGAAGGCGGCCCGCCCGTCCACCAGCGCCGCCGTGGTGGTGGTCCCCATGCCGGCCAGCTCGGGATCGGCCTGGGCGGCCTCGAAGATCACGGCGCAGGCCTTCTCGACGGCGTGGCCCAGGATGTCGGGGAGCGGGTTGTCCTCTCCCTCGGCCCCCGACCCGAAGATGGCTGGCTCCTCGGCCCGGGCGGCCTGGAGCTCCTTGCGGATGGTCTCGACGGCGAGCTGCGACGCGGTGGCGCCGCCCGCGTGGCCGCCCATGCCGTCGGCGATCACGACCAGGCCGAGGTTCGCGTCGATGAGGAGCGCGTCCTCATTGTGATCGCGCCGCTGGCCGACGTCGGTCAGGCCACGAGCCTCGATGCGCAGGGGCGGAGCCGCCACGTCGGGCACGTTACCCTCGGGGTCCTGGAAGGGTCAACGCAACTCCGCCGCCCGACGTCGCTTCTTTCGCTGGGAGTGGATCCCGTTCGCGCGCCGACGTGCCACGCCCCACTCCGCCACCTTCACCTCGCCGCGCCGGCCATCCGCGCCGCAGCCCGACCGGCCACCCCGCGTCGGCCCTGGGCTGGCGCGCCGCGCGCCGCCTCGATGAGCGCTCCGGCGTGCGCCAGCGCCGCCTCCGTCATGGTGGCGCCCGCCATCATGCGGGCCACTTCCAGCTGCCGCGCCTCTCCCGGTGCGAGCAGCGTCACCTCCGAGGTGGTGCGCCCGCCGGCCTCCCGCTTCGCCACCCGATGGTGACGGTCGGCAAACGCGGCGATCTGGGGCAGGTGCGTGACGCAGACCACCTGCCGCCCTTGCGAGACCTCCGCCAGCACCCGCCCCATGGCCTCGGCCACCGCCCCGCCGATGCCGGAGTCCACCTCGTCGAACACGTAGGTGAGGACCGGGTCGCGCCGCGCCAGCGTCCGCTTCACCGCGAGCAGGATGCGCGAGAGCTCGCCGCCCGAGGCGATGCGGGCCAGCGGCCGGGGAGACTCGCCCGGGTTGGGGGCCAGCAGGAACTCGGCCTGCTCGGCGCCGTCCGGTCCGAGCACCGCCCCGCCTGCGGTCACGCTCCCGTCCGGGGTGCGGAAGGCCACCTCCAGGCGGCAGCGGGCCATGGCCAGGCCGGCGAGCTCCTGCTGCACCGCCTCGCCGAAGGCCCTGGCCGCCTTCTTGCGCGCGCGGGTGAGGAGCCCCGCCAGCGTGGCCGCCTCGGCGCCAGCCGCGTCGATCTCAGGGGCCAGGGCCGCCAGCCGCTCCCCGCCGCCGGCCAGGGCGCTGAGCTCGGCCGCCATCTCGGCCCGGCGTGCCACCGCGGCCTCGAGCGAGCCGCCGTGCTTTCGGGACACCGCCTTCAGGGCCTCGAGCCGCTCCTCCAGCTCCACGAGCCGCTCCGGGTCGCCCCCGACGAGGTCGGCGTAGCGCGAGAGCTCCCGCCCGGCCTCGTCGAGCTCGATGAGCGCCGAGCGGAGGAGCTCGAGCGGCGGCCCCAGCCTGGGGTCGAGCGCGGCCGCGTCGGTGAGGGCCCGCACCGCCTGCCCCACCCGCTCGCTGGCCGCACCGTCCTCGCCGTAGACCAGCGCCTCGGCGCTGCGAGCCGCCTCGCGCAGCCTCTCGGCGCTCGCCAGGACGCGCCGCTCCCCGTCGAGCGCGGCGTCCTCGCCCGGCTTCGGGTCGACGCCGTCCAGCTCCCTCAGCTGGAAGGCGAGGTAGTCGGCGCGGCGCGCCCGCTCGGCGTCGTCTCGCCGAAGGCCGTCCCGCTCCCGGGTGAGCGCGGTCAGGGCGGCAAAGGCCTCGCGGTAGCGGGTGAGCAGCGGCCCGGCCGGCCCGCGCTCTGCGGGCGCGTCGGTGCCGGCGAAGGCGTCGAGCAGCGAGAGGTGGGTGGCCTCGTCGAGGAGCGAGACGTGCTCGTGCTGGCCGGAGATGTCCACCACGCCGCGCAGCGCCTCGGCGAGCACCGAGGCGGTGACCAGCGCACCGTTCACGTAGGCCCGGCCGCGGCTGCCCCTCGCAGCCACCCGGCGCACCAGAAGTTCTGAGGTGGCCGGCGCCTCCCCGCCTCGGGGCTCCGGCGCCGGGTCCTCGACCCCCTCCCCCGCCGCCCGCGGCACCCCGGCCGCCTCCAGCCGGGCGAAGACCGGGTGGCCGGCCGGCAGCTCGAAGAGCGCCTCCACCACCGCCTCGTCGGCGCCGTCGCGCAGCACGTCGGCGCTCATTCGGCCGCCCAGCACCAGGTGGAGGGCGTTCACCAGGATCGACTTGCCCGCGCCCGTCTCGCCGGTGAGGACGTTCAGCCCGGGGCCGAACTCCACCTCGACCGCGTCGACGATCGCGAAGCCCGAGATGCGCAGGGTCGTGAGCATGGAGGGATGCTGCCACCGACC
>JANNKC010000131.1:0-26978 GCA_031396105.1 Anaeromyxobacter sp. | reverse complement strand
GGTGTCCCCCAGATATAAATCCCCCTATTTGGGGTAGGGTGGGGTGGGGGGATTTTGTTTTCAGCACTTGTTAGGCCTTAGCGCTGTGCCAGCGCCGTCGCGACGTGCTTGTAGACCGCGCTGTTGTACACCAGCCCAACGTGCGTGCCGCGCACCTCAATGTTCTTCGCGCCAACTATCGGGCAGGCCGCGGCAGGCACAATCCCGTCGTCTCGGCTGTAGATCGAAGTGACCTGCGTCTTACTGCTTAGCGGACGCTGAAAGTCGGCCGGGAACGGGCACTGCCGCGCTCGGTGCCGCGCTCGCCGCCCCGCTCGGTGCCGCGCTCGCCGCCCCGCTCGCCGCCCCGCTCGGTGCCGCGCTCGCTGCCGTGCTCGCCCTCGCCTCGCCGATCCCGCTCCTCGCGCCGGGCCCGCCGCGCCTCCTCCTCGCGCGCCGCCGCCTCGGTGGCCTCCACGAAGACCGGCTCGTCCACGTCGGGCACCACCACCTGCACGCAGCCCAGGCCGACGTCGGCGAAGGCCTCGGCGAGCGCCTCGCCCGCCAGCAGGAGCACCGGCAGCTGACCCGCCGTGCTGGCCTCGCCGCGCGCGTCCCGCGCCGCCTCGCCCGCGGTGATCACCACGCCGATCTGGGCGCCGAAGTGGCCCAGGTCACGCCGCGTGTCGACCACGTCGCGGCGCGCCGCGTCGGCCCCGGTGCGGACCACCCGGAAGCAGTGGCGCACGTCGCCCAGCCCCATCCTCTTGCGGCCCGTGTAGATGACGTGCTCGCGCCCGCGCTTGGCCACCTTGACCTCGCGGAAGCCGAGCTTCTCCAGCAGCCTCGCCACCAGGTGCTCGACGGTGGGGGCGTCGCAGGCGCGGAGCCGGCGTCGCAGGGCGGCCAGCCCGGCTCGCCGGAGCTCGACCGGCGAGGCGGGGCGGACCGCGGCGGCCGCCACGGCCGTAAGCTCGCCTGGCTCCGGCTGCGCCACCAGCGTGACCGTATCCCCGTCCAGCTCGAAGAGCGGGCGGCGGCCGGCCAGCTCGCGCCTCCGGTTGTCCTCCTGCAGGGCCGCACCGAGCGCGTCGGCGTCCCGCACGAAGGCGTCGGGCATGAGGAGCCGCTCGGCCCCTTGCGACGCGATGGCGCTGAGCGCGAGCGGCTGCCCTGCCCCGGCGAGGATCTCGTACGCCACCTCCGCGGGCGGCGGGAAGCGGCGGCTGCGCTTCTCCTCGACCTCGTCGCGCCGGCGTGGCTTGTCCCCTCGGCTGCGCGCCAGCTCGCGCGTCGGCGCCGGGTGGCGCTCGCGGCTGCGGTAGGGCATGTCATCGACCGGCGGCGGCTCGATCAGGTTCTCGAGCCCTTGCAGATCTTCGTCCAGCCCCCATTCGCCGAGGGCAAAGGTCCCCTGCTGGACCACCATGACCTTGCGCTCGAGCCGCGGCAGGCGGCAGTGCGCCGCCATCTGGTCGGCCATGACCTCCTCCGGGATCTTCCCGACATGGTCGAGCAGGTTCTCCCGGACGGCGATCTCTGTGATCTTCTTGAAGTGGAGAGGCTTCCCCTCGCGCCGCAGCACCTCGATGGCGGCTTCGGTGAAAGTCATGAATTTCCTTGAGTTTAAAGAGTCGGCGGCCAGCGTGGGTGCGGCCCGCCAGGAGGCGCACATCATGTTCGCGGGCGGCGTGGCTGTCAACGTTGAAAGGTCTCGATTTGCCGAACATTCTTCACCTCTTGGTCCGAATCCACCTCACCGGCGGCTGGCGCCTCGACCCCTCCCTGGCCACGGCCGGGCCCGCGGCGGCGCGCCGCGCGCTGGAGGCGCTGAGCGGGGTCCTCACCATCGAGGTCGACGGGGTGGACCTGACGGGAGGCCGGGCCGAGGGGCCTGTCCTCGCCGCGCTGGAGGGGCTGCTCGGCGCCGTGGCGCGCTTGCAGGCTGGCGAGGGCGCCGCGCTGGCCTCGCTCCGGGACGGCGATCTCCTGCTCCTCCTCAGGCGGCGGGGGTCGCAGGCGCTCCTCTCCCTCGTCGAGCTGGGGCCTCCAGCCCGGCTGCCGGTGCGCGACCTCGCGGTCGAGCTGGCCAGCCTCACGGCCGCGGCGCTCGAGGCCGCCTCCTCCCTCTGCCGCGCCCTGGCCAGCACGCCGCCCGCCGGAGCGCTGGCCGCCCGACGGCTCCGCGGAGCCTCGCGCCGCCGCCCCCGCGCCGAGCTCGCCCCGACCCGCCCTGCCGGGACGGCCTCCACCGCCCGCGTCGCCGAGGGGCAGCCCGCTTCCCCGGCCTCTTCGCTCCGCTGCGAGGTCCGGCTCGACGACGACGACTGGGCCGGACCAGGGCCCGGCGCCGGGCAGCCTGGTCTGGCCGATCTGCTCTGGCCGGGCCGGGTGACGCTGGCGACCGGAGGGCCGGGACCGCCCCTGGTCGTGGCGGGCTTCCCGTACCTCACCCTGCGGGACCTGGTGGCCGGGCTGGCGGAGGTCGCGCGCGCCGAGCACCGGGGCGACTCGCGCTGTGACCTCAAGCTCGGGCAGGCCGGCCGGGCGGCCGATCAGACGCTCCGCTTCGACCTCCGGGCGCGCACGCTGGCCCTGCCCGGCTCGCCTCCGGCGCCGGCGCGCCCGGTGGAGCTCGGTGAGGCCGTGCGCCACGCGGTGGAACGGCTCGCCGCCCTGGCCGCAGCGGGCCATCCGGCGCGGGCCGAGAACCCGCTGCTCCTCGACCTTCGCGCCGCCGCCGGGGCGGCCGTGGCCCACCTCGCCGAGGAGGCGCTCGGCGACCTCCACGTCGGCCCCGCCCCCGCGCCGGACCCGGCGACCGGTGCGAGCGCGTCGCAGCAGCCGCTCTCGCCCGGAGCGCTGAGGCACGTGGCCGTGCGGGTCGGCTGGCAGGAGCACGTCGGGGCGCCGGTGGGGCCTGGGCTGGCGCAGTCCGGCGGCGTCCTCCTCGCCACCGGCCGGGAGGCGGTGCTGGGGCGCTGCGGCGCACGCACCTGGCGCGCTCCCGGGGCCGACTGGGCGGCGCTGGCGGCCGGCCTCCTCCTGCTGCGCCGCGGCGATCGGCTCCTGGCGCTCGAGCCGGGCTCGGGGCGTGAGCGCTGGAGCCGCCCGCTGCCGGAGGCGCACCCGACCGGCGCGGCCGGGCGGCGCGGCGAGGTGCTGCTGCTCGGCGAGGCGGGCGCCCTCTCGGGCCTCGACCCCCGCACCGGGGCCACCCACTGGCGACTCGAGCTGCCGGGCGGCCACGGCCTGGCCCTGGCCGCCTTCGGCCCGCTGGTCGCGGCCGGCACCGGCTCCGGCCTCCTCTACGGCGTGGACCTGGCCGGGCGGATCGCCTGGCGGCTGCGCGCCCCCGGTCCGGCCCTGGCGCCCCCGCTCCTGCTCGGGCGCGCCCTGGCCTCGCTCCACGCGGCCGGGCCCGGCGCCTCCCTGGTCCTCCTCGAGCCCGAGACCGGGCGCCGCCTCCGGGAGGTGCCGCTCGACGTCCTGCCGGCGGGACCGCCGCTCCGGTTCGCGGGCGGCCTGGCGCTGGCGGGGCGCTCCGGCGGCACCGCGGTGGTCACGCTGGTGCGGCCGGCCACGGGGCGCGCCTGGACGGTGGAGGCGCCGCTGGCCGGCACGCCGCGGCTCGCGGTGGCCGGGCGCGCCCTCCTGGCCTCCGACGCGGCGGGCGCACTGGCCAGGCTGGAGCCCTCGGGCCGGGTCGCCTGGAGCCTCCCGCCGTCGGGCAGCGCGGGCGGGGCGGCGCCGGCCGCAGCCCGGGGGGTGGTGGCGGCCGCTCGCGACGGCGTGACGCTGCTCGACCTGGACACCGGCCGGATCCTCGGGGCGGTGGCGGGGCTCCTGCCGGCGCGCCTGCTGGCCGCCGGCGCGCTCTCGATCGTGGCGCTGGAGGCGGACGGCACCGTGACCGGCCTGACGGCCGCGGCCCACCTGAGCCTGCTCCGCGGGACGCGGCCGGCGAGCTAGACGCCCAGGAAGAGCCGCTTGCCGAAGTTGAGCGCCAGGTCGGCGTCGAAGATCTTCTGTGCCGAGGTCTCGATGTCGTAGGGCACGCGGTGGTAGGTCACCTCGCGCCGCCGGCTGTCGAAGACGACGAAGCAGGCCCGGTTGTCGCAGTCGCGCGGCTGGCCGATGGAGCCCACCGAGATGACGTACTTGTACCCCTCCCGCAGCCCGAACCGGGTCGAGACCACCTCCACCACCTCGCCGCCTGGACCGAGGGCGAAGGCCTTGCACAGGTGGCTGTGGCCGATGAAGCTCACGCTGGCGAGCTCGCCCACGTGCGGCAACAGCTCCCTGGCCTGCTCCACCGCGAAGACGTACTCGAAGGCCTCGGGGATGATGGGCGAGCCGTGGCTGAAGCACACCTCCCCGTCACGGTAGGTGAAGGGCAGGCCCCGCATCCACTCCAGGTGCTCCTGCTCGATGCGGCTGGCGCTCCAGTCGAGCGCGTGGCGCGCGGCGTCGTAGTAGAAGCTGTAGTCCATGCGCCCGGAGACGGCGGCGTCGTGGTTGCCGAGCAGGGTCACCGCGGCGCGCTTCCGGATCAGCTCGCAGCACTCGTTGACGCTGGCCCCGTAGCCCACCACGTCGCCCAGGCAGACCACCAGGTCGGGCTGCTCGCGATCGACCGCCAGCAGCGCCGCGGTGAGCGCCTCCAGGTTCGAGTGGATGTCGCTCAGGATCGCGATCCGCATGCAGCCTCGCTGGTCCGCGATGGTAGCCGGGGCCCGGATTCAGGGTCAACGACCGCCGGGGCCGGCCGCCAGGACGTCCAGCTCGAGGTCGTCGAAGTGGGCCAGCTGCCGGACCTCGGCGTAGCGGGCGCGGATCTCGTCGGCGCCCAGGGTGCGCAGCCGGTCCAGGCTGAACTGCTCCACGGCGTAGCTGGCCAGCACGCTGCCGAGCACGATGGCCCGCCGCATCACCATGGGGTCCTCGCTGCGGCGCCTGGCCAGGTAGCCCATGAAGGCGCCGGCGAAGCTGTCCCCCGCGCCGGTGGGGTCGAAGACGTCCGCCAGCGGGTAGGCCGAGGCGGCGAAGACCTCCTGGCCCGAGAAGTAGAGCGCGCCGTGCTCGCCGCGCTTCACCACCACGGCGCGAGGGCCGAGGGCCAGGATGCGGCGGGCCGCCTTGACGATGTTGTGCTCCCCGGAGAGCTGGCGCGCCTCGGCGTCGTTGACGAAGAGCAGGTCCACCCGGCGCAGCGTCTTCTCCAGGCTCTCGCGCTTGGAGGAGATCCAGAAGTTCATGGTGTCGCAGGCCACGAAGCGCGGCCCGCGCACCTGGTCCAGCACGGCCCGCTGAAGGTCGGGGTCGATGTTGCCGAGGAAGACGTACTCGGCGTCCCGGTAGGCCTCCGGCAGGTCCGGCTGGAAGTCGGCGAAGACGTTGAGCTGGGTGTCGAGCGTGTGGGCCGTGGCGAGGTCGAACTCGTACTTGCCCTTCCAGCGGAAGGTGCGGCCGGGCTTGCGCACCAGGCCGGCCAGGTCGATGCCGCGCGACGCCAGGAAGTCGAGGTGCTCCTGCGGGAAGTCCTCTCCCACCACCGCCACCACCCGCACCGGCCCGAAGTAGCTGGCGCAGGTGGAGAAGTAGCAGGCCGAGCCGCCGAGGATCTCCTCGCGGCGGCCGAAGGGGGTCTCGAGCGAGTCGAGCGCGACGGAGCCGACCACCAGCAAGGACATGGACTTCCTCCCGGGGCCGCCAGGTGCGGCGGCGCCCGTGTTCCCTAGCCCGGGGCGCCCGGGCCGGTCAACGGCGCGTTGAGGGAACCGACCGGCGCGCCTCTCCGGCGGCGCGGGTCGCCCGGCCCGCCCTCCGCGGCGAGCTGGCCGCAGGCCGCGGCGATGTCGCTCCCCCGGTTCCTGCGGACCACCGCGGTGATCTGCCGGGCGACCAGCCGGTCCAGGAAGGCCTCGACCCGCTCCGGCGCCGGGGCGTGGAAGCCCAGCCCCGGGTTGTCGTTGTAGGGGATGAGGTTCACCTTGGCAGGGATGCCATGGAGCAGCCTGGCCAGCCGCTCGGCGTCCTCGTCGGCGTCGTTGACGCCCTGCAGCAGCACGTACTCGAAGGTGATGCGCCGCCCCTGCTTCATGGGGAAGGCGCGGCAGGCGGCCAGCAGCTCGCCGATGGGCCAGCGCCGGTTGATGGGCATGAGGGCGTCGCGCTGCGCGTCGGTGGTGGCGTTGAGCGAGACGGCCAGCTTCACCTGCGTCTCCTCCCCGAGGCGCCGCATGATCGGGACCAGGCCGCTGGTGGAGACGGTGACGTGGCGGTGGGAGAAGTTGGGGCCGTCCTCGTCGAGCAGCAGCGCCAGGGCCGCCTTGAGGTGCTCGTAGTTGTGGAGCGGCTCGCCCATCCCCATGAAGACCAGGTTGGTGAGCGGCCGCGGCGCCGGCCCCTCCCCCAGCTCCACCAGCCGCCGGTTGGCGCGGTGCACCTGGTCCACGATCTCGCCGGGGGTGAGGTGGCGGGCCAGCCCCATGGTGCCGGTCATGCAGAAGGTGCAGCCGAGGGCGCAGCCGACCTGCGAGGAGACGCAGAGGGTCTTGCGCTCCTTCTCCGGCATGTAGACCGACTCCACCAGCTTCCCGTCGGCGGTGCGCCAGGTCCACTTGATGGTGCCGTCGCCGCTGCGCTGCTCGCTGGCCCGCTCCAGGGTGGTGAGCGTGCAGCGAGCCTGGAGCGCCTCCCGCAGCGGGCGCGGCAGGTCGGTCATCTCCTCCAGCGTGGCGGCGCCGCGGCGGTGGAGCCAGCGGTGCAGCTGGCGGGCCCGGAACGGCTTGGCCCCCAGCGCGGCGACCAGCGCCTGGAGCTCGGCCCTGCCGAGGGAGCGCAGGTCGGGCGGCGCGGCCGCGAGGTCCGGCGAGGGGGTCGTCACGGCGCCGCGGCCAGCCGCGCCGCGGCGGGCTCGCCCTCCGGCGCCGCGGCCGAACGGCGGGCGATCTCGACCCGGGTGACGCGCCGCTCGTCGCCACCGCGCACCGTGAAGGTGAGCCCCTCCCAGGTGATGGCCGCCCCCACCGGCGGGACGCGCCCGGCCGTGGCGGTGACGAAGCCGCCCAGGGTCCCGTAGTCCCCCTCCTCCGGGAAGCGGACCCCGCCGCGCGGCGCCTCCTCGGCGTCGTCGGCGGGCGGGGCGGGCTGGGCGCTGAGGAACTCCTCCAGATCGTGGAGCGGGACGGCGGCATCGGCCAGCCAGACCCCCTCCCCGAGCGCCTTCACCGGCGCGGCCTCGGCGTCGCCCTCGTCCTGGATCTCGCCGACGATCTCCTCCAGCACGTCCTCCAGCGTGACGATCCCGGCGGTGCCGCCGAACTCGTCCACCACGATGGCCAGGTGGACGTGGCGCCGCTGCATCTCCTTGAGCAAGCGGGAGATCTTCATCTGCTCCGGCACGAAGAAGGGGGGCTTGAGGTGCCCCTCCAGCTTGACCACGCTGATGGGCCCCTGCCTGAGCTCGTGCACGATGTCCCGCACCATGAGGATGCCCACCACGTTGTCGACCGAGCCCTCGAAGACCGGCATGCGGCTGAAGGGGTTCTCGGTGACGATGCGCACCAGCTCCTCGGGCGGCGCCGCGCGATCGACCGCCACCATGCGGGTGCGGGGGATCATGATCTCCTTCACCACCCGGTCGGCGAACTCCAGCACCGAGTTGAGGAGCTCCTCCTTGACCTCGTCGAGCACGCCTTCGCGGGTCCCCATCTCGATGAGGTACTCGATCTCCTCGCTGGTGACGCCGGGCGAGGGGCCGCCCGCGCCGCCGCCGAAGGCCTTGACGACGGCCGAGGCGGCCCGCGTCGTGGCGGCGGAGACCGGCCACATGACCCAGCAGAGCGCCCGCACGGCCGGGAGGGTGGCCAGCGAGACCCGCACCGGGTGGCGCTTGCCCATGGTCTTCGGAAGGATCTCGCCGAAGAAGAGGACCACCACGGTGGCGATGGCGGTGGCCACCGCCACCACCGTCCCCGCGCTCCAGGTGTCGTGGGCACGGACCAGGTCGGCGGCCACCGAGGCGGCCAGCGCACCGGCCCCGATGTTCACCAGCGTGTTGCCGATGAGCAGCGTGGAGAGGACCCGCTCCGGGTGGTCGATCCAGAGGTCGAGCAGCTTGGCCCGGCGGGTCCCGCCCTCGCGGACCTGGCGGGCGCGGGCATCCCCCAGCGCCGTCAGCGCCGTCTCGGTCCCCGAGCAGAAGGCGGACCCCAGCACGAAGGCCAGCCCCAGGAACCACTTCCAGCTCTCGACGGCATCCACGCGGCTTCAGGCTCCCGAAAAGACGACGATGCCCGTCCCAGGATCGGGACGGGCATCGTTCATTGTAACCCGGACCGCGACCTCGAACGGGACCCGTCCGGGGCTCAGCGGCACTTTCAGCTGCCGTATCGGCAGCTTAGGTCTTCTTGACCCACCGGTAGGTGTGGATCGCGGTCTCCGGGAAGTGGTAGGCGATCTCGATCCTGGCGTTCTCCACGCTGTCCGAGCCGTGCACCGTGTTCTTCTCGATGTCGGTCGCGAAGTCCTTGCGGATGGTGCCGTCGGCCGCCTTCCTGGGGTCGGTGGCGCCCATGACCTCGCGGTTCGTGGCGACCGCGTTCTCGCCCTCGAGCACCAGCAACACCACCGGGCCACTCGTCATGAAGGTGACGAGGTCGTTGAAGAACGGGCGCGCCGAGTGGACCGCGTAGAAGCCCTCGGCCTCGCGCTTCGAGAGGTGGGCCAGCCGCATGGCGACCGGCTTGAGGCCGACCGTGCCGAAGCGGGAGATGATCTGGCCGATGACGCCCTTCTCGACGCCGTCGGGCTTGATGATGGACAGGGTGCGCTCGATCGCCATGACTGCTCCTTCCAGGTGTGGGTGTGGCCCGGTCGGCCCCCCGGCCGGCCCGAAGCGGGGAGAGGACTACTTCTTCCTGGTCGCCCTGGCTACCGACTTCGTCGCCGCAGCCGCCTTGGCGGGGGACTTGGCCGGCGCCCTGGGGGCCGGCCTGGGCGCAACCTTGGCCGGCCTGGCCTTCACCCGCTTGCCCAGGAGCTCCTTCATGGCCCTGCCGAGCAGGTGGGGCCCTTCGACCACCGTGATGCCGGCCTCGCGCATGGCGTCGATCTTGGCCTCGGCCGTGCCCGAGCCGCCGGAGATGACGGCGCCGGCGTGGCCCATTCGCTTGCCGGGGGGGGCGGTGCGACCGGCGATGAAGCCGACCACCGGCTTGTCCATGTGGTCGCGGACCCAGGCGGCGCCCCGCTCCTCCTCCGAGCCGCCGATCTCGCCGATCATGATGACGGCGTCGGTGTCCGGGTCGGCCTGGAACTCCTTCAGGATGTCGACGAAGTCCGTGCCGTGCACCGGATCGCCGCCGATGCCCACGGCCGTGGACTGGCCCAGCCCCAGCGAGCTGAGCTGCTTGACCGCCTCGTAGGTGAGCGTGCCGGAGCGAGACACCACGCCGATGCGGCCGGCCATGTGGATGTGGCCGGGCATGATGCCGATCTTGCACTGGTCCGGCGTGATGACGCCGGGGCAGTTGGGCCCCAGCAGCCGGACCTGCGGGTAGATGGTGAGGAAGCGGCGCACCCGCACCATGTCGAGGATGGGGATGCCCTCGGTGATGGCCACCACCAGCGCCACCCCGCCCTCCACCGCCTCCATGATGGCGTCGGCCGCGAAGGGGGGCGGCACGAAGATGGCGGCCGCGTTGGCCCCGGTCTCGCGCACCGCCTCCTGGACGGTCTGGAAGATGGGCACGTTCTTCTGGAAGGTCGTGCCGCCGCGGCCGGGCGTGACGCCGGCCACCACCTTGGTCCCGTAGCCGACCATCTGCTCGGTGTGGAAGCTGCCGGCCGAGCCGGTGATGCCCTGCACCAGGACCCGCGTGTTCTTGTCGACGAGGATGCTCAAGGGTGTTCTCCGGATCTCGCGTGCACCACTCAGGCCGCTCGCGCGGCCGCGACGGCCTTGCGGGCCGCCTCGCCGAGGTCGTCGGCGGGCGTGATGGCCAGGCCGCTCTGGGCCAGGATCTGCTTCCCCAGCTCGACGTTGGTCCCCTCGAGCCGCACCACCAGCGGGATGGAGAGTCCGACCTGCCGGGCCGCCGCCACGATGCCGTTGGCGATGACGTCGCACTTCATGATGCCGCCGAAGATGTTGACGAGCACCGCCTTCACGTTCTTGTCGGAGAGCAGGATCTTGAAGGCCGCCGTGACCTTCTGCTCGTCGGCGCCGCCGCCCACGTCGAGGAAGTTGGCCGGCCGGCCGCCCGAGAGCTTGATGCCGTCCATGGTGGCCATGGCCAGGCCGGCGCCGTTCACCATGCAGCCGATGTCGCCGTCCAGGGCGATGTACTGCAGGTCGAACTTGGCGGCCTCGGTCTCCCGCGGATCCTCCTCGTCGGGATCCCGCATGGCCGCGATGTCCGGGTGGCGGTAGAGCGCGTTGTCGTCGAAGTTGAGCTTGGCGTCGAGCGCCAGCACCTCGCCGGCCACCGTCACCACCAGCGGGTTGATCTCCGCCAGCGAGGCGTCGGTGGCGACGTAGGCGTTGTAGAGGCCGGTGGCGAAGCGCACGAAGGCGTTCACCGAGTCACCCTGGAGCCCGAGCCCGAAGGCCAGCCGCCGGGCCTGGAAGGCCAGCAGGCCGGTGGCCGGGTAGATCCCCTCGCGGAGGATCTTCTCGGGGGTCTCGTGGGCCACCTCCTCGATGTCCATGCCACCCGCCGTGGAGGCCATGATGGTGACGCGGCCGATCTCGCGGTCGAGGGTCATGCCGAGGTACAGCTCGCGGGCGATGCGGCAGCCCTCCTCGACGTAGACCTTGCGGACCCGCTGCCCCTCGGGGCCGGTCTGCGGGGTCTTGAGCATCATCCCCAGCATGGCCTCGGCGTGGTCACGCGCCTCGTCCGGCGTGCGCGCCAGCTTGACGCCGCCGCCCTTGCCGCGCCCGCCCGCGTGGATCTGGGCCTTGACCGCGCAGATGCCTCCTCCGAGCTGGCGCGAGGCGCCCTCGGCCTCCAGCGGCGTGGCCGCCAGGTAGCCGCGCGGCACGGCCACGCCGTACTTCCTCAGGATCTCTTTCGCCTGGTATTCGTGGATCTTCAAGGGATCGCGCCTTCGGTGCCTCACCGCCGTTGGCCAAGGCCATGGCGGCGGCAACCCGCTAGAGGTTGGTCTCGGCCACGGACTTGCGGACGCTCTCGACCGACCTGGCCAGCATGGCCCGCTCGGCGTCGTCGAGGTCCACCTCCACCACCTTCTCCACGCCGCCGGCGCCGATGACCGCCGGGACGCCGAGGAACAGCCCCTTCACGCCGTACTGGCCCTCCAGGAGCACCGAGCAGGGCAGGACGCGCTTCGAGTCGTTGAGGAAGCTCTCCGCCATGGTCACGGCGCTGATGGCCGGGGCGTAGAAGGCGGAGCCGGTGCCCAGCAAGGCCACGATCTCTCCGCCGCCCTTGCGGGTCCGCTCCACGATGGCGTCGAGCCTGGACTGGTCGAGGAACCTGGTGAGGGGCGCGCCGCCGATGGAGCTGTAGCGGAGCAGCGGCACCATGTCGTCGCCGTGGCCGCCCAGCACCAGCGCGTTGACGTCCTGGGGCGCCACGCCGGCCGCCTCGCCCACGAAGTACTGGAAGCGCGCCGTGTCGAGCACCCCCGCCATGCCGGCCACCTTGTGCTTGGCGAAGCCGGTCACCTTGTACATGGCGTAGACCATCGAGTCGAGCGGGTTGGTCACCACGATGACGAAGGCGTTCGGGGCGTACTGCTTGATGCCCGTGGCCACCCGGGTGATGGCCTCCAGGTTGACCTTGAGGAGGTCGTCGCGGCTCATGCCCGGCTTGCGGGGCACGCCGGCGGTGACGATGCAGACGTCGGCGTCCCTGATGACCGAGTAGTCGTTGACGCCGCCGCCGGTGACGCCCACGTCCGCCTTGAAGACGCCGCGGGTCTCCTGCAGGTCGAGCGCCTTGCCCTTGGCCACGCCCTCCATGATGTCCACCAGCACCACGTCGCCGAGCTGCCGCTGCAGGCAGAGCAGCGCCATGGTGCCGCCGATCTGGCCGGCGCCGATGAGTGCGATCTTCTTGCGAGCAGCCATGTGGTGGATCTCCCGTCCCGCGCTCCGGTTGGAGCCGCCAGCTACATGTGCCTGATGATCTCGTCGCCGAAGCCGGAGCACTTCACCTCGACCACGTCCGCCGCCCCCTCCTGCCGCATGAGCCGGGCGAAGTCGTAGGTGACGCGGTGGGCCCCGATGGCGCCCTCCATGCCCCTCACCACCAGGTCGGCCGCCTCGCCCCAGCCCAGGTGGCGGAACATCATCTCACCAGAGAGGATGACGGAGCCAGGGTTGACCTTGTCCAGGTCGGCGTACTTTGGGGCGGTGCCGTGGGTGGCCTCGAAGATGGCGTGGCCAGTGGCGTAGTTGGCGTTGCCGCCGGGCGCGATGGCGATGCCCCCCACCTGGGCCGCCAGGGCGTCGGAGAGGTAGTCGCCGTTCAGGTTGAGCGTGGCGATGACGTCGAACTCCTCGGGGCGCGTCAGCACCTGCTGGAGCGTGACGTCGGCGAAGGCGTCCTTCACCTCGAGCCGCCCGGCCGCCCGGGCCGCCTCCCGCTCCGCGGTGGCCGCCTCGTCGCCGCGGGCCGCCTTGGTCCGCTCCCACTGCTGCATGGTGTAGACCCGGTCGCCGAACTCGCGCTCCGCCAGGGCGTAGCCCCATTGCCGGAAGGCGCCCTCGGTGCACTTCATGATGTTGCCCTTGTGGACCAGCGTGACGCTGCGGCGCCGGAGGCGGAGGGCGAACTCCAGGGCGGCCCGCACCAGCCGCTCCGTCCCCTCGCGCGAGACCGCCTTCAGGCCGAGGCCGCTGCTCTCCGGGAAGCGGAGCTTGGCGTACTGCCTGGGGAACTCGCGCTCCAGGAAGGCCATCACCTTCTTGACGTCCTCGCTCCCCTGGGCCCACTCGACGCCGGAGTAGACGTCCTCGGTGTTCTCGCGGAACACCACCATGTCGATGCGGCCGGGCTGGCGCACCGGCGAGGGCACGCCCTTGAACCATCGGACCGGGCGCAGGCAGACGTACAGGTCGAGGAGCTGCCGCAGCCGCACGTTGAGCGAGCCCCCGCCGGCGGGGTTGGTGAGCGGCCCCTTGATGCCGACGAGGTACTCGCGGAAGGCCGCCACGGTCTCGTCGGGCAGCCAGGTGCTGAACTTGGTGAGGGCCTTCTCGCCGGCGTAGACCTCGGTCCAGGCGATCTTGCGCCGGCCGCGGTAGGCCTTCTCGACGGCCGCGTCCAGCACGCGCACGGTGGCCCGCCAGATGTCCCGGCCGGTGCCGTCCCCCTCGACGTACGGGATGATGGGCCTGTCGGGAACGGCCAGCCTGCCGTTCACCAGCGCGATCTTCGCGCCGTCGTTCGGCAACACGGGCTTTGCGTCGGCCATCCTTGAGGAGCTCGGCGTCCGGCTGGGGGTGGAGGCGTGGCATACCACCGGGCGTCGCGGGCTGTAAAGGCGGCGGTTCACCGAGGTGCGCGAAACGAATAGGGATTTTACGGACTCGACGAGTCGATTTTCGCGCTCTTGAACCCCGCGGAGCGGGCGTCAGGGGCCGAGGACGGCAAAGGTGCAGCGCCGGATCCCGGCCGCCTCGACCGCCGCTCGGGCCGCCACTCCAGTGAGCGCGGCGAGCTCCACCTCGCGCTCCACGCCGAAGCTGGTGCTCGCCACGCTGGGCCGGAAGCCCGGGTGGGCCATCAGCTCGGTCAACCCCTCCGGCACGGCGAGCAGCGCCGCCACCAGCGCCGCCTCGGTCCAGGCGGGCCGCCTCGCCGCGTCGCCCAGGAAGCCGTCGGTGGTGGCCACGCCGCGGGCCCTGAGCGCGGCCCGGAGGGCGGCGTCCATGGCGCGCACCGGCAGCCGCCGCGCCGCCGCCACCTGGGCCACCGCCGCCAGGATGGCCGGGCGCGCATGGGCGTGCTTGTGGCTGTCGAGATGGGTCGGCGGCGCGCCGCGCAGCGCCTCGAACCGGTCGAGCTGCCGCAGGAGCTCGGCCCGAGCCGCCGCCTCGTCGAGCGCGGGGTCGAGGACCGCGTGCAGTCCGACGCCCAGGCTGGGTGGGGCCGCGGCCAGCGCCGCGGGGGCGAAGGGGGTCAGCACCATGGCGGTGGCGCTGGTCACCAGCCCCTCCCGGTGGGCCAGGAGGATTCCTCGGTCGATCTCGGGGTCGTAGCCCAGGTCGTCGGCGTTGACGATGAGCTGGCGCACGCCGGGCCGCCGCTAGCGGTGGGCGGGCCGCGGCGTCATGGCCCGCGAGTCCACCGTGAAGTCGTAGATCGATTCCAGCCGGACGTTGCGATAGCGCTCCAGCTTGAAGGCCATGCGCGAGAGCGTGGCGAGCAGCCCCTCGGCCTCTGGCCGGCCGTTCTTGCCGGCCGCCTTCCTGCGCCGCTTCACCTCGGCCAGGATGCGGGAGCGGGCCTCGCGCGGCTGGTACAGGAACGCCGCCGAGAACCAGAGCTTCCCCTCGAAGGGCATGAGCCGCGCCTCCAGCAGATCGCCCTTGGCGAGGCCGGCCACCAGCCGCCGCTCGGTGACCTCCAGGTCCTCGCCGGTGAAGGCGTCGCGCAGGCGGATGCAGCCGGGCTCGAGCTTGCGCACCTCGTAGAGGCCGTGCCGGTTGGCGCCGAGGGCCCGGAAGGCGGCCACCTCCTCGGACGAGAGGACCTCGGCCTGCGCCGCGAGGAAGCGCTCCAGCGCGGTGGGTGCGCCCGGCGCCGGCCGGAAGTCGTAGAGGTAGGCCTCCAGCATGCCGCTCATGCGGCGCTCGTAGGACTGGTCCTCCTCGTGCGGCTCGCCGTACCGGGCGAAGTGGTCCTGCCGCGCCGCCAGCAGGAGTGGCTCCTGCGGATCGGCGCTGGCCCACGAGAGCAGCCGCTCGTGGAGCTCCGGCAAGGTCATCGGGCCCGCTCCATCATCCCCGCGAACCGCCCGAAGAGGGCCCGGGCGTCGTGCGGGCCCGGGGAGGCCTCCGGGTGGTACTGGACGCTGAAGGCGGGCGCGTCGAGGACCTCGATCCCCTCCACCGTGCCGTCGTTCAGGTTCACATGGGAGACCCTGGCGCGCCGGCCCAGCGTCTTGTCGTCCACCGCGAAGCCGTGGTTCTGCACCGTGATGTCGACCTTACCGGTGCCGAGGTCCTTGACCGGCTGGTTGGCGCCACGGTGGCCGAACTTGAGCTTGTAGGTGCGGGCGCCGAGGGCCAGCGAGAGGATCTGGTGGCCCAGGCAGATGCCGAAGATGGGCACCTGGCCGAGCAGCGCCGCCACCGTCTCGCGGGCCCCCACCACCGCGGCCGGATCGCCCGGGCCGTTGGTGAGGAAGATGCCGTCCGGCCGGAGCGCCATGGCCTCGGCGGCGCTGGTGCGGCCCGGCACCACCGTGATGCGGCACCCTTGCTCCGCCAGCAGCCGCAGCATGGCGCGCTTCAGCCCCCAGTCGTAGGCCACCACGTGGAAGCGCGGCGTGGCCTGGCCGCGTCCGGCCTCGGTCCAGGCGTCGGCCCCGGTCTCGGTCCACTCGTAGCGCGCCGGGGTGGAGATTCGCGTGGCCAGGTCCTGCCCCTCCATCCCGGGGAGCGCCTTGGCCCGGGCCACCAGCTCGGCCGCCGTGCCGGAGGTGGAGATGATCCCCATCTGCGCGCCGAAGGTGCGCAGGTGCCTGGTGAGGCGGCGCGTGTCCACGCCGGAGATGGCCACCACCCCGTGCGCCTTCAGGTAGGCGTCCAGGCTCCGGTCGGCCCTGAAGCTGGAGGGAACCGCCGCGAAGTGGCGCACGATGAACCCGGTGCCGTGGATGCGGTCCGACTCGTCATCGGCCGCCGACACGCCGTAGTTGCCCTGCTCCGGGTAGGTCATGCAGATCATCTGGCCGACGTACGACGGGTCGGTCAGGATCTCCTGGTAGCCGGTCAGCGAGGTGTTGAAGACCACCTCACCGGTCGCCTGGCCGGCCGCGCCGAAGGCGGTGCCCTCGAAGGTGGTGCCGTCGGCGAGCGCCAGGATGGCCTTGGTCATCGCGTCTCCCTGCCCGCCTCGTGGACGAGCCTACCGCCCACGAAGGTGTGGGTGCAGCGGCCGGTGAGCCGCCGACCCTTCCAGGGGCTGTTGGTGCTCCTGGAGTGCATGGATGCCGCGTCGCAGAGCCACTCCGCGGCCGGATCGAGGACGGTCAGGTCGGCGGGCGCTCCGCGCGCCAGCGTGCCTCCCGGCAGCGAGAAGGCCCGGGCCGGGGAGGCGGTGAGCGCCTCGATGAGGCGGCGCTCCGTCAGCGCGCCCTGCCGGACCAGCGCCAGGCAGACCGGGAAGGCGGTCTCCAGGCCGGTGATGCCGTTGGCGGCGGCGTCGAACTCGACGTCCTTCTCGACCGCCGAGTGGGGCGCGTGATCGGTGGCGATGCAGTCGATGGTCCCGTCGGCCAGCCCCTCGACGCAGGCCTGCCGGTCGGCGGCCGAGCGGAGCGGCGGGTTCATCTTGAAGTCGGTGGCGTAGCCGGAGGCGGCCACGTCCTCGTCGGTGAGCGCCAGGTGGTGGGGCGTCACCTCGGCGGTGACCCGCAGGCCGCGCCGCTTGGCCTCGCGCACGGCCCGCACCGCGCCGGCGGAGGAGAGGTGGGCGATGTGGAGCCGTCCGCCGGTGAGCTCGGCCAGCGCGATGTCGCGCAGCACCATGACCTCCTCGGCCTGCCCGGGGATGCCCTGCAGCCCGAGCCTGGTGGAGGCCGGCCCCTCGTGCATGACGCCCTTGCCGACCAGCGAGAGATCCTCCTCGTGGACGGTGAGCGGCAGCCCGAAGGGGCGGGCGTACTCCAGCGCCCGCCGCATCAGCGCCGGCGACATGACCGGCCTGCCGTCGTCGGAGAGCGCCACGCAGCCGCCCGCCTTGAGCTCGCCGTACTCGGCCAGCTCCTCGCCGGCGGAGCCCCTGGAGATGCAGCCGCACGGGTAGACGCGCGCCAGGCCGGCCGCCGCGGCGCGCGCCAGGATGAGCTCGGTCACCGCCAGCGTGTCGTTGACCGGCCTGGTGTTGGGCATGGCCACCACCGCGGTGAAGCCGCCCGCCACCGCGGCGCGCGCCCCGGTGGCCACCGTCTCCTTGTACTCCTGCCCCGGCTCCCGCAGGTGCACGTGCAGGTCGATGAAGCCGGGCGTGACCCAGCGGCCGCGGGCGTCCACCACCCGCGCGCCGGCCGGCCGCTCCACCCGCTCGGCCACCTCGGCCACCAGGCCGTCCTTCAGCACCACGGTGCGGATCGCGTCGGTGCCGCTGGCCGGGTCGATGACCCGGCCGCCCTCGATGAAGACCGTCTCAGACATTGGGTTCTCCATGGCCCATGGCCCCGCGCGGAGGCCGCGCCAGGCGCGGCCGGTGACGAGGGGTCATGCCGTGGCCTCCGCCGGATCGCCGCCGGCGAGGAGGTAGAGGATGGCCATGCGGACGGCCACCCCGTTCTGGACCTGGTCGAGGATGACGCTGAAGGGGCCGTCGGCCACCTCCGGCGAGAGCTCGACGCCGCGGTTGATGGGGCCCGGGTGGAGGATCAGCGCGCCCGGCTTGAGCCAGTCGGCCGCCTTCCTGGCGTTGAGCCCCCAGAGCCTGGAGTACTCGCGGGTGGTGGGGATGAGCGGGTCGCCGATGCGCTCGTGCTGGATGCGCAGCATGATGACGGCGTCGGCCCCCTCCACCGCGGTCCGCAGGTCGTGGTGCACCGTGCAGCCCATCCGCTCCACGCCGGCGGGGATCATGGTGGGCGGACCGCAGAGCCGCACCGTGGCGCCCAGCTTGGGGAAGGCGTGCAGGTCGGAGCGGGCCACGCGGCTGTGGCTGATGTCGCCCACGATGGTCAGGGTCTTGCCCTCCAGGGTGCCGAGCCGCTCGCGCACCGTGAAGCAGTCGAGCAGCCCCTGGCTGGGGTGCTCGTGGGCGCCGTCGCCGGCGGAGACCACGGCGCAGGCCACGTGGTCGGCCACCAGCCGCGGCGCGCCGCTGGCCGAGTGCCGGATGACCAGCACGTCCGGGCGCATGGCCTCCAGGTTGCGGGCGGTGTCGATGAGCGTCTCGCCCTTGGTGACCGACGAGCTCGCCGAGGTCCAGTTGAGGGCGTCGGCCGAGAGGACCTTGGCCGCGATCTCGAAGGAGCTGCGGGTGCGGGTGGAGGCCTCGAAGAAGAGGTTCACCACCGACTTGCCGCGCAGCGAGGGGACCTTCTTGATGGGCCGGCGCAGGACCTCCTTCATGGAGACCGCCAGGTCCAGCACCTGCAGGATCTCCTCGCGGGAGAAGTCCTCCAGCGCGATGCAGTGCCGCTGCCGTCCGATCACGGAGTCCTCCCGGTGATGAGCACGACGTCCTCGCCCTGGCCGGCCTCGCGGAGCCGGACCTGCACGTCCTGGCCCTCGGCCACCTGGAGCCGGGCGCCCACGAAGTCGGCGGCGATGGGCAGCTCGCGGCCGCCCCGGTCCACCAGCACCGCCAGCCAGACCCGCCGCGGGCGACCGAAGTCGACCAGCTCGTCGAGGGCGGCCCGAACGGTGCGCCCGGTGTAGAGCACGTCGTCCACCAGCACGATGGTCTTCCCCTGCACCGCGAAGCGGAGGTCGGTGGGGCCGACCACCGGGGCGGCGCCCCGGACGGCCGAGTCGTCGCGGTAGAGCGCGATGTCCAGCGTCCCCTCCGGCGGCGGCTGGCCCAGCAGCCGCCCCAGCGCCAGCCGCAGCCGGGCCGCCAGGTGGACGCCGCCCCGGCGGATCCCCACGATGGCCAGGGTGTCGGCCGCGCCGGCGGCGCGCGCCCGGTCGGCGATCTCCTGCGCGAGCCGGGCGACGCCCTGCTCGATCTGCGGCGCATCCATGGAGGGTCCTCCCATCAGGGTGACGAGCCCCAGTTCGGGATGGCGATGTCCTCGTTGAAGTCCACCGACATGACGTGCTCCTCGGTCCGGTCGATGAAGGGATACGTCACGACCCTGACGTACTCGAAGGCGACGTGGAGCATGGGCGGCGTGGACGAGGTGTCGCGCTCCCAGGTGACGTCACCCGGGCTCACCTCGACCGTCGGCACCTTGACGGCGCGGCCGCTGGCGTCGACCGAGGGGGTGCTGTCGAGCGCGGCGAGCCTGAGGCAGAGGGCCTTGATGATCTGCTCGTCGTTCCGGTCCTTGACGGCCCGGTTGATGTGCGCCCGGACCACCTGGCGCACCTCGAAGTGGACGACGTAGACGGGCACCCACACCACGGCGAGGTAGGCGCCGCCCACCAGCGCCGCCAGCAGCACGAGGGTGACCCAGGAGAACTGGCCCCGCTCCAGCGGACGCCGGGAGGCCGAGGAGGAGCGATTCATCAGGGCCATGCTTCTACCGTTACTCGGCCGGTTTGAAAAGGCGGTCGATGCGCCCGCCGGCGCCGGGCACGGCGGCGGGGCCCGGCGCCACCTCAGTCCTCGACCTTCAGGACCGCCAGGAAGGCCGACTGCGGGATCTCCACGCTGCCGACCTGCTTCATCCGCTTCTTGCCCTCCTTCTGCTTCTCCAGCAGCTTGCGCTTGCGGGAGATGTCGCCGCCGTAGCACTTGGCGATGACGTTCTTGCGGAAGGCCTTGACGGTCTCGCGGGCGATCACCTTGGCGCCGATGGCGGCCTGGATGGCCACCTCGTACATCTGCCTCGGGATCTCCTCCTTCAGCTTCTGGCAGATGTCGCGGCCGCGGTGGTAGGAGTTGGCGCGGTGCACGATGACGGAGAGTGCGTCCACCGGCTCGCCGTTGATGAGGATGTCGAGCTTGACGAGGTCGGCCTCCGCGTAGCCCTTCAGCTCGTAGTCCAGGCTGGCGTAGCCGCGCGAGACGCTCTTCAGCTTGTCGAAGAAGTCGAAGACCACCTCGGCCAGCGGGATCTCATAGGTGATCTGGACGCGCTTGGTGCCGATGTACTTCAGGTCCTTCTGCGTGCCGCGCCGGTCCTGGCAGAGCTTGAGGATGGCGCCCACGTCGTCGGTGCGGGCGTGGATGTGGCAGGTCAGCAGCGGCTCCTCGAGCTTGGTGATCCGCTGCACCGGCGGGAGCTTGGCCGGGTTGTCGATCTCCTCCACCTTCCCCTGGGTGTCGGTGATCCGGTAGACCACCGAGGGCGCGGTGGTGATGAGCGAGAGGTTGTACTCGCGCTCCAGCCGCTCCTGCACGATCTCCATGTGGAGCAGGCCGAGGTAGCCGCAGCGGTAGCCGAAGCCGAGCGCCTGGGAGGTCTCGGCCTCGAAGGTGAAGGCCGAGTCGTTGAGCTTGAGCTTGTCGAGCGCGTCGCGGAGCTGCTCGTAGTCGGCGGCGTCGATGGGGAAGACCCCGCTGAAGACCATGGGCTTCACCACCTTGAAGCCCTCCAGCGGCGCGGCCACCGGCCGGTCGGCCTCGGTGATGGTGTCGCCCACCTTGGCGTCGTGGACGTCCTTCACGTTGGCGACGCAGACGCCCACCTCGCCCGCCATGAGCTGCGGCACGGCCTTGGAGTAGGGCGTGAAGACGCCCAGCTCCTGGACCTCGAACTCCCGCTTGTTGCTCCACAGCATGATCTTCTGCCTGGGCCTGAGGGTGCCCTCGAAGACCCGGACCAGCATGACCACGCCGCGGTACGAGTCGTACCAGGAGTCGAAGATGATGGCCTTGAGCGGCGCGTCCGGGTCGCCCCTGGGCGGCGGCACCTTCCTGACGATCTGCTCGAGGATCTCGGAGATGCCGATCCCCTCCTTGGCGGAGCAGGGCACGGCCTCGCTGGCGTCGAGGCCGATGACCTCCTCGATCTCGCGCCGCACCTCCGCCACGTCGGCGCTGGGCAGGTCGATCTTGTTGATGACCGGCACGATCTCGAGGTCGTGGTCGAGCGCCAGGTAGACGTTGGCCAGGGTCTGCGCCTCCACCCCCTGCGTGGCGTCCACCACCAGGACGGCCCCCTCGCAGGCGGCCAGCGAGCGGGACACCTCGTAGGCGAAGTCGACGTGGCCGGGGGTGTCGATCAGGTTGAGCTGGTAGGTCTTCCCGTCCTGTGCCAGGTAGCGCATGCGCACCGTCTGGGCCTTGATGGTGATGCCCCGCTCCCGCTCCAGCTCCATGTTGTCGAGGAACTGCGCCTGCTGCTCGCGCTTGGTCACCGTGCCGGTCACCTCCAGCAGGCGGTCCGCCAGCGTGGACTTGCCGTGATCGATGTGCGCGATGATGGAGAAGTTTCGGATGTGCGCGTTCTGCTCGGACATGGGGGGCCGGGGCTTTTATCACGCTGCCCACGAGGCTGCCATGAGGGGCGTCCGGCACCCGACGCACGATATCGCCCGATGTCAAATTTTCCGGAGCGATATCAGGCGCCCCACCAGGGAAACAGCGAGGAAACTCCCGCATCTTGTGGTCTTTGGCGACGGCACCACCATGGGTTGTGGTCACGGCATTGACACCGACCGTTCGGCTGGTAATGTGCGCCCCACCTCGCGGGGGCGCGAGGCTCGAGGTCAAGGGCGGGTCGGGTCGGGCGGCGGGTCGGTCGAACAGCTTCCCATCGTTGTCGGACCAGCACGCCATACCCCCGGCACACTGACGCGGGCCGGCCGGGGGAGGTCGTGATCAACGGTCGCACGCCTGGCGTGCGACCGCTGGGGGACGTTCATGCCTGGAGCCAGCGGCTCCCAGGCCAGGGAGCAGCAGATGATCGAGCGCGACGTGCAGGGGCAGGCCCGCAAGAGCGGGAAGCCGGCCAGGAAGACGAGCCGCAAGGGGCTGGTGATCGGCCGCTACTTCACCACCCGGGGCGTGGACCCGGCCGAGGAGATGGTCTGGGAGTCGCGGACCGCGTCCATCACGGGCGAGGGCGGCGCCGTCATCTTCGAGCAGCGCGACGTCGAGGTCCCCAAGTCCTGGTCGATGCTCGCCACCAACGTGGTGGCCTCCAAGTACTTCCGCGGCGCGCTCGGCTCGCCGGCCCGCGAGCGGTCGGTGCGCCAGCTGGTCTCCCGCGTGGTGAAGACCATCTCGGGCTGGGGGCGCAAGGACGGCTACTTCGCCTCCGAGGAAGACGCCGCCGCCTTCGAGGGCGAGCTGGCCCACCTGGTCTAC
Organism: Anaeromyxobacter sp.; assembly: GCA_031396105.1. GTDB lineage: Bacteria > Myxococcota > Myxococcia > Myxococcales > Anaeromyxobacteraceae > JADKCZ01. The sequence goes on along the minus strand of JANNKC010000131.1, from coordinate 4,848 downwards.
CGGCAGAAGATGAGCTTCAACTCCCCCGTCTGGTTCAACGTGGGCGTGGAGGAGCACCCCCAGTGCTCCGCCTGCTTCATCAACTCCGTTTCCGACTCGATGGACTCCATCCTGCGGCTGGCCCACACCGAGGGCATGCTCTTCAAGTACGGCTCGGGCACCGGCTCCAACCTCTCCAAGATCCGCTCCTCCAAGGAGATGCTGTCGGGCGGCGGCGAGGCCTCGGGCCCGGTCTCCTTCATGCGCGGCTTCGACGCCTTCGCCGGCGTCATCAAGTCGGGCGGCAAGACCCGCCGCGCCGCCAAGATGGTGATCCTGGACGCCGATCACCCGGACATCGCCGAGTTCGTCACCTGCAAGGCCGAGGAGGAGAAGAAGGCCTGGGCGCTCATCGACGCCGGCTACGACGGCGGGTTCAACGTGCGCGGCGGCGCCTACGATTCGGTCTTCTTCCAGAACGCCAACCACTCCATCCGCGTCACCGACGCCTTCATGCGGGCGGTGCAGGACGACCGCGAGTGGGCGCTCACCGCCCGCGTCGAAGGGCGTCCCGTCGAGACGCTGCGCGCCCGCGAGCTCATGTCCAAGGTGACCGAGGCCGCCTGGCTGTGCGGCGACCCGGGCATGCAGTTCGACAGCACCATCAACGCCTGGCACACCTGCCCCGCCACCGACCGGATCAACGGCTCCAACCCGTGCTCCGAGTACATGTTCCTGGACGACTCGGCCTGCAACCTGGCCTCGCTCAACCTGATGCACTTCAGGTCGATCGACGGCGGGTTCGACGCCGAGGCCTTCCGGAAGGCGGTCGACCTCACCATCCTGGCGCAGGAGATCATGGTCTCCAACGCCAAGTACCCGACCCCGGCCATCGGAAGGAACTCCGAGGACTACCGCCCGCTCGGCCTGGGCTACGCCAACCTGGGCGCCCTCCTCATGGCCAGCGGCCTGCCCTACGACTCCGACGCCGGCCGCGCCGCGGCCGCCGCCATCACCGCGCTCATGACCGGCGAGGCCTACACCATGAGCGCCCGCATCGCCGGGCAGACCGGGCCCTTCGCCGGGTACGAGCGGAACCGCGACCCGTTCCTCAACGTCATCCGCAAGCACCAGGCCCAGGTGGACCGCATCGACCAGAGCCTGGTGGACCCGGCCCTGCTCGGCGCCGCCCGGGTGGCCTGGGCCGAGGCGCTCAAGCTCGGCATCGCCCACGGGTACCGCAACGCCCAGGTCTCGGTGCTGGCGCCGACCGGCACCATCGGCTTCATGATGGACTGCGACACCACCGGCATCGAGCCGGACATCGCGCTCGTCAAGTACAAGAAGCTGGTGGGCGGCGGGGTCCTCAAGATCGTGAACAACACGGTCCCGCTGGCGCTGCAGAAGCTCGGCTACTCGGGCGAGGAGATCGGGGCCATCCTCCAGCACCTCGACGAGGAGGAGACCATCGAGGGCGCCCCGGCGCTGCGCGCCGAGCACCTGCCGGTCTTCGACTGCGCCTTCAAGCCGCGCAGCGGGTCCCGCACCATCCACTACATGGGCCACATCCGCATGATGGGGGCCGCCCAGCCCTTCCTCAGCGGCGCCATCTCCAAGACCGTCAACATGCCCAACTCGGCCACGGCGAGGGACATCGAGCAGGCCTACACCGAGGCCTGGAAGCTCGGCCTGAAGGCGGTGGCCCTCTACCGCGACGGCTGCAAGCGGAGCCAGCCGCTCAACACCGGCAAGGACAAGACCAGGGCGGAGTCGGCCGCCGAGGCCGCCGCCGCCGAGCCCCCCCTGGCCCGGCGCCGGCTGGCGGACGAGCGCCGCGCCATCACCCACAAGTTCTCCATCGGCGGCCACGAGGGCTACATGACCGTCGGCATGTACGACGACGGCATGCCGGGCGAGCTCTTCGTGGTGATGGCCAAGGAGGGGTCGGTGGTGTCCGGCCTGATGGACAGCTTCGCCACCTCCATCTCCATGGCGCTGCAGTACGGCGTGCCGCTGCACGTCCTCTGCGACAAGTTCAGCCACACCCGCTTCGAGCCGTCGGGCTTCACCGGCAACCCGGAGATCCCCATCGCCAAGTCGATCACCGACTACATCTTCCGCTGGCTGTCGCTGAAGTTCCTGCCGAGCGAGGACGGGGCCAAGGTGACCGCGGTCGCGCTGCCCCCGGGCGCCGCCCCGGCGCTGCCCGCCAAGGGGCGCACCGTGGAGGCCTCGGCCAGGAGCAGCAACGGCGTGACCTTCACCCGCGACACCGACGCGCCGCCCTGCCCGAGCTGCGGCGAGATCACGGTGCGCAACGGCGCCTGCTACAAGTGCAACAACTGCGGCACCACCACCGGCTGCAGCTAGGTTGATCGAGGCGCCGCCTGCGGCGCCGAGCGCTTGAAGGCCCCGGACGATCCGCAGGGATCGCCGGGGCCTTCGGTCTTCCGGGCCCCGGCCTGGAGCGAGCGGCGCGCAGCCGCGCTGGGCCCGTCAGTGGAAGTCGCGGGAGTGGACGCCGGCCGCGGGCGCGAAGGCCAGCGGGGCCAGCCCGTCCACCCGGACGTTGACCACCTGCCCGTTCCGCTCCACCCGGCCGCGCGCCACCAGGAAGGGCGAGCCGCGCACCACCGGCCGGTAGCGCTCGTAGACGTCGGGCATGACCACCAGGTTGGCGATGCCGGTCTCGTCCTCCAGGCTGACGAAGACGATGCCCCGGGCCGTCTCCGGCCGCTGCCGCACGATGACCAGCCCGGCCACCTCCACCGGCGCCCGGTCGGCCAGCCGCTGCAGCTCCCGCACCGTGCGGACGCGCCCGCCGGCCAGCGCCGGCCGGACCATGGCCATGGGGTGGGCCCGCGCCGAGAGGCCGGTGGTGGCGTAGTCCCCCTGCACCAGCTCGGCGGCGCTGGCCGGCTCGAGCGGCGCGGGCGGCTCGGCCGGCGGCAGCCCGGCGAAGAGCTCGCCCTCCCCGCCCCCGGTGGCCGGCAGCGCCAGGCTCCTCCAGAGCGCCGCGCGCCGCTCCGGCTCGAGCCCTCCGAGCGCCCCCGCCTCGGCGAGCCGCGCGGCCCAGGCCCGCGACAGGCCGGCCCGGCGCGCCAGGTCGGCCACCGAGTCGAAGGGGCGGCCCCCCCGGGCGTCCACCACCGCCTGGCCCACCTCGCGCGGCAGCCCGCGCACCAGGTGGAGCCCGAGCCGCAGGACCGGCGCCTGGCCGGGCGCCGCCGGGACGCCCGCCGCCGGCCCCTCCAGCGTGCTCTCCCACGCGCTGGCCGAGACGTCGAGCCCGCGCACCTCGACGCCGTGGCGCTTCACGTCCTCCACGATGGTGTGCGGCGCGTAGAAGCCCATGGGCTGGCTGTTGAGCAGCGCCGCCGCGAAGACCGCCGGGTGGTACCGCTTCAGCCAGGCCGAGGCGTAGACCAGCAGGGCGAAGGAGGCGGCGTGCGACTCGGGGAAACCGTAGCCGGCGAAGCCGAGGAGCTGCTTGAAGATCTGCTCGGCCGCCGCCCCGGAGATGGCGCGCTCCGCCATGCCGGTCACCAGCCGCGCCTTCATGGCCGCCAGCTTCTCGTGGGAGCGCCGGTGGGTCATGACGCGCCGCAGCTCGTCGGCCTCGCCCGGCGTGAAGCCGGCCGCCACCACCGCCAGCCGCATGGCCTGCTCCTGGAAGAGCGGAACGCCGTTGGTGCGGGCCAGCACCGCCTCGAGCGGCGCGTAGGGGTACTCCACCTTCTCCAGCCCGTCGCGCCGGCGCAGGAAGGGGTGGACCATGCCGCCCTGGATGGGCCCGGGGCGGATGATGGCCACCGAGATGACCAGGTCGTAGAAGCAGCGCGGCTGGAGGCGCGGCAGGAGCCCCATCTGCGCCCGCGACTCGATCTGGAAGACGCCGATGGTGTCGGCCCGGCTGGCCATCTCGTAGACCGCCGGGTCCTCGGCGGGGATTGCGGCCAGCGACTCCGGGTGCGGCCACTGCTCCGGCGAACGATGCCGGCATTCGCGGGGCGGCGGCCAGGCGGGCGCCGGGCGGTGGGCGGCCAGCATGGCCAGGCCCCGCGACAGGGCGGTGAGCATCCCCAGCGCCAGGAGATCCACCTTGAGGAGGTCGAGCTCGGCCAGGTCGTCCTTGTCCCACTGGACGATGGTCCGCCCGGGCATGGCGGCCGGCTCGATGGGGACCGTCTCGCAGAGCGGCCGCCGCGTCACCACGAAGCCGCCCACGTGGATGGAGAGGTGGCGCGGGAAGCCCTGGAGCTCGCGGGCCAGGTCCAGCACCTGGCGCACCCGCGGGGCCTGGCGCGGGTCCAGCCCCGCCTGCGCCAGCGTGCCGTCGGCGATGGCGGCGGGGTCCTCGTGGGAGGAGACCAGCTTGGTCAGCCGGTCCACCTGCGAGAGCGAGAGGCCGAGCGCCTTGCCCACGTCGCGCAGCGCCGAGCGGGTCCGGTAGGTGATGACCTCGCAGACCATGCCGGCGTGCTCCCGGCCGTAGCGCTGGTAGACGTACTGCAGCACCTCCTCGCGCCGCTCGTGCTCGAAGTCGATGTCGATGTCGGGCGGCTCGCCCCGCTCGGCCGAGATGAACCGCTCGAAGAGCAGCCCCATGCGGACCGGGTCGATGGAGGTGACCCCCAGCACGTAGCAGACGGCCGAGTTGGCGGCGCTGCCGCGCCCCTGGCAGAGGATGCCCCGCTCGCGGGCGAAGCGGACCACGTCCCAGACGGTGAGGAAGTAGCTGGCGTAGCCGAGCCGGTCCACCAGCTCGAGCTCCTTCTCGAGCTGCCGGCCCACGTCCTCCGGCGGGTCGCCGCCGTAGCGCCAGCGCGCCCCCTCGCGCACGAGCTCGCGCAGGAGATCCATGCCGGT
>JANNKC010000051.1:0-35598 GCA_031396105.1 Anaeromyxobacter sp. | reverse complement strand
GCGCCATGGCCAGCCGAACCGTCGTCCGCACCGCCCTCGAGTACGCCCAGGCGCTCATCCCCCACCTCGAGCACGAGGGCTTTCGCTGCGACAGGCCACGCGAGCGGCTCATGGGAAAGGGCTGCCGGACCTGCGGCGTGGCGGCGGTCATCTCCATCGACGACTTCCGCCGGAGCGGCGACCTCCCGGTCTTCGAGGCGGAGGTGAAGCCGCACCTCAAGAAGGCGAAGAAGTGACGGTGGACGCCACGCGTGTCCCCATCGGGGCTGCGCGACCACCGTCCGGCGGCCCGGGAGGAGCGTGCAGCCGCCGCGGGCGGACGCTAAGGGAGGCGGAAATTGGCGCAGGAGGCTCCGATGAAGCTCGACGTGAACGGCACCGTGCGCGACGTGGACGCCCCGGAGGACATGCCGCTGCTCTGGGTGCTGCGCGATCTCCTCGGGTACACCGGCGTCAAGTTCGGCTGCGGGATGGCCCAGTGCGGCGCCTGCACCGTGCTCATCGACGGGAAGGCCGAGCGCTCCTGCGTCACGCCGGCCTCGTCGGTCGGGACGGGCAAGGTCACCACCATCGAGGGGCTGTCGCAGGACGGCTCCCACCCCGTGCAGGTGGCCTGGCGGGAGCACGACGTGGTCCAGTGCGGCTACTGCCAGAGCGGCCAGATCCTGGCCGCCGTCGCCCTGCTGGCGGAGAGCCCGCACCCGACCGACGCGGAGATCGACCAGGCCCTGGTGGGCAACATCTGCCGCTGCGGCACCTACCAGCGCATCCGCGAGGCCGTGCGCGGCGCCGCGGCCCGTTCCGGGAGGGCCCGGCCATGACCACCCTCACCCGCCGCGCCTTCCTGCACGCGTCGCTGGTCTCCGGCGCCGGCCTGATCATCGCCTTCCACGTCCCGCGCCGCGCCCGGGCGGCGGAACCCGCGCCGCCGGCGAAGCCGCCGCCGGAGCCGAACGCCTTCGTGCGCATCGCCCCGGACGACACGGTGACCGTCCTCCTGGCCCACTCCGAGATGGGGCAGGGCATCTGGACCACGCTGGCGATGCTCATCGCCGAGGAGCTCGAGTGCGACTGGTCGAAGGTGAGGGTCGAGCACGCCCCGGCCGCGCCGGCCTACGCGCACACCGCGTTCGGCATGCAGATGACCGGCGGCTCGTCCTCCACCTGGTCCGAGTTCGAGCGCTACCGCACCGTCGGCGCCATGGCGCGGGAGATGCTCCTGCGCGCCGCCGCCGCGCGGTGGAAGGTCGCGCCGGCGCGGCTGCGGACCGAGAGGGGCTGGGTCATCCACGGCACGCAGCGGCTCTCCTACGGGCAGCTGGCGGCGGAGGCCGAGCAGCTCCCGCCGCCCGCGCAGGTGCGGCTCAAGGACCCGAGCCGCTGGAAGCTGGTGGGCAAGGCGGTCCGGCGGCTCGACTCGCCGGAGAAGATCACCGGCCAGGCGCGCTTCGGGATCGACGTCCAGTTCCCGGGGCTGCGCACCGCGCTGGTGGAGCGGGCGCCGGTCTTCGGCGCCACGGTGAAGTCGTTCGACGCCACCCGGGCCCTGGCGGTGCCCGGCGTGGAGCAGGTCGTCCAGGTGCCCTCCGGGATCGCGGTGGTGGCCAGCCACTTCTGGAGCGCCAGGACCGGGCGCGAGGCCCTGCGGGTGGAGTGGGACCTCGGGCCCGGCGCCGCGCTCGACAGCCGGCAGCTCACCGCGAGCTACCGGGCCCTGGCCCACACCCCGGGCACGGTCGCCTCCGAGAAGGGCGACTGCGACGCCGCGCTCTCCGGCGCGGCCCGCCGCCTCGAGGCGGAGTACGACGTCCCCTACCTGGCGCACGCGCCCATGGAGCCGCTCAACTGTACGGTGAAGCTCGAGGGCGACCGCTGCGAGATCTGGACCGGCACCCAGTTCCAGACCAACGAGCAGGCCGCCGCGGCCCGCATCGCCGGGATCCCCCCGCAGAACGTGATCATCCACACGCCCTTCCTGGGCGGTGGGTTCGGGAGGCGCGCCAACCCGGCCGCCGACTTCGTCGCCGAGGCGGTGCACGTGGCCCGGGCGGCGGGGCTGCCGGTCAAGGTCGTCTGGACCCGGGAAGACGACATCCGGGGCGGTTACTACCGGCCGCTCTTCGTGCACCGCATCGAGGTCGGCCTCGACGCCAGGGGCCTGCCGGTGGCCTGGAAGCACACCATCGTGGGCCAGTCGATCCTGGCCGGGACGCCCTTCGAGTCGATGATGGTGAAGAACGGCGTCGACAGGGTGTCGGTGGAGGGCGTGGTCGACTCGCCCTACCTCGCCTCCGTGGCGGCGCAGCGGGTGTCGCTGCACTCGCCGCGGAACGAGGTGCCGGTGCTCTGGTGGCGTTCCGTCGGCAACACCCACACCGCCTTCGCGATGGAGTGCATGATCGACGAGCTGGCCCATGCGGCGCGCCGGGATCCCCTGGCGTTCCGGGCGGCGCTGCTCAAGGGCAAGCCGCGCCACCTGCGGGCGCTGAAGCTCGCCGCCGAGAAGGCGGGGTGGGGCAAGGCGCCCAGGGCCGGCCGGGCCCGGGGCCTGGCGGTCCACGAGTCCTTCGGCAGCATCGTGGCCGAGGTCGCCGAGGTCTCGGTGGAGAAGGGCCGGATCCGCGTGCACGAGGTCACCTGCGCCATCGACTGCGGCCTGGCGGTGAACCCGCTCGGCGTGGAGGCCCAGTTGCAGGGCGCCGTCGCCTTCGGCCTCGGCCCGGTCCTGCACAGCGAGATCACGCTCAAGGAGGGCAGGGTGCAGCAGGGCAACTTCGACGACTACGAGGTGCTGCGCCTGGACGAGATGCCCCACGTCACCGTCCACATCCTACCCAGCAAGGAGCGCATGGGCGGCGTCGGTGAGCCCGCCACCGCGCCGGTGGCGCCGGCGGTGGCCAACGCGGTCTTCGCCCTGACGGGGAGGCGCCTTCGGTCGCTGCCGCTGCGGCTGGCATGATCCTCCCGCTGTCGCCAAGGCGGACCCTGGGCGTCTTGACGAGGCGGCGCGGTCGGTCGCCATGCCACGGCGGCTCACGGTCGGGGCTCAGCGGTACCGGGGTGCTTCCGCCTGCCCGGTCGCTCCGGGCGCCGCGGGCCCTGGATCGGGATCGGGCCGCACCCGCGCCCCGCACCCGGAGGCGCTGGCCCTCCGGTGGCGGGACCCGGCCTGGGCCGCCAGGGCGGGCCCGGCCAGCCGGGCGGCGGCGGTGGGCACGGCCCAGGTGGACACCCCGCCCCCCCCCCCCTGCACGAAGGTTCGCGCGCCGGCGGGCGCGGCGAAGGCCCACTTCGGGCGCATCGTCATGACCCCCTTCCTGCGCCCGCCCAGGACCCAGGTGGCCGCCTCGGCCTCGACGAGCGCGTGCGTGTCCCGGTCGGCCACCCGCAGCGCCTGCACCGTCCGCTCCGGATGGGCGTCGAGCTCCACCACGGCGCAGCGCAGGCTGCAGACGCCGACCTCGGCGCCGTCCTGGTAGCGGACCAGCATGCGGCTGTAGCCGTAGGCCTTCCGGTCCATGCCGCAGTAGCCGCACTCACGGTGCACGGCGACGTCGTCCTCGGCGGCCTCGACCGCGGCGGCGAAGAGGAGGAGCAGGCCGAGGAGCCAGGCGGCGCGCCTCACGGCAGCGCCTCCAGCACCGCGTCGAGCCGCGCCCCGTCGAACTCCTCGTTCATGCGCACCACCCGGTCCCGGTCCACCACCACCACGCCCATGGGGCGCGAGTAGAAGGCCTCCACGTGGGCACCCAGATCGGCCAGCACCAGGAAGGCCGTGCCGCCCCAGCCGGAGTCGACCTGCGAGGCCCGCGCCTGGGCCACGCTGCCGGAGACGTAGTCGATGGCCACGAAGGCCACGTCGGGGTAGGCCGGGATCTCGACGTCGAGCATGTGGCTCAGGTGGGCGTCGCAGATGGGGCACCACATGACGAAGTAGAGGACCGCCCCGCGCTGGCCGGCGACCACCTGGGAGAGCGTGGCCGTCCCGCCCAGCGTGTCGGGGAGCGTGAAGTCGGGCGCCGTCTGGCCGACGGCCGGGCCGGTGGTGCCCGCCGCGCCGCCGCTCTGGTCGACCCGGGAGGGGAAGAGGTCGTCGAGGGTGCCGCCGCAGCCGGCCAGGAGGAGGAGGGCAGCGGCCAGGCCGCCGAGCGCGATCCGGTGCCGGCCGGGGCGCCCCTCGCGGGAGAGCGCGAGCGCCGGCCCGGGTCGTGGGACGCGCCAGGGGATGCGGCGCTGCGGGCTCGGTTCAACGGAAGGCACGGCGGACTCCCAGGGTGAAGGTGTCGGTGGTCGGGAAGTTTCGCCCCCAGCCGTCGCGCTGCAGGGCGTGAGCCAGGCCGGCGCGGGCCGACCAGTCGGAGTCGGTGCTCGACCAGGCGAGCGTGAGCGCGGCGGCGGTCTTCTCGAGCCCGGTGGTGGCGTCGCGCAGGCCGTCGCGGGTGCCCTGCCCCTCGTGGAGCCAGGAGAGCGCGGCGGTGGTGGAGAGGGTCTGGCCGCCGGTGCCGAGGAAGACCCGGTAGCCGATCGAGAGGCTGGCGGTGGCCCGGTCGCCCAGCTTCTTCTGCACTGGAGGTACCCAGCCGCCGTAGGAGCGGTTGACCCACCGCTCGAAGGCGACGCCGTAGCCGAGCAGGAGCGAGGTGGACCAGGCGCGGTACCCCTTCTCCACCAGCGCCGTGCCCTCGAGCCGCCAGAAGCCGAGCCCGGTCACGTCGAAGCTGCTGGCCACGTCGTCGTAGGGCGAGACCCCGGTCGGGACGGTGAGCGTGGCGCCCAGGGTCACGTCCGGCACCAGGTCCCCCGCAGCGGCGAGCCGCCAGGCGCTCCGCTGGTCGACCGGCTCCCACCAGAGGCTCACCCTGGCGTCTCCTGCGCCACCGGTCCGGGAGGAGGCGCCGCCGGCGCCGTAGGTGTTGTCGTTCCATGCGAGCGGCGCCGCGGCCGCGACCTGCCAGGCCGCCGCCAGCCGGATCGCCGCGGCGGCGGTGAGCCGGTACTGCGCCAGCGCCGAGCCCGCCGGATCGGACTTGTGCTGACCGCCGAGGGTCCAGTAGCCGTCGTACCGCTCGCCCTCGAGCGAGAGGTCCACCATGCCCCGCTCCCCACGCGCCGCGATGGCCGACGCGCCGCCGCCGCCGCCGCAGCATGAGGCGGCCTGCGCCCGCGCCGGCAGGAGCGCGACCGCCACCGCCACCGCCGCGGCGAGCACCGCGCCCCGCGCACCTCGTTGGTCCATCCGTGTGCCTCCCTCGCCCTCAAGTCATGGCAACGGCTCGCTGCCCTGCACAGGGGTGGCCGCGCGTCGATTCGTCGCAACCGTGGGCCACGCGGCCGAAGACGCCCACAGCGGCCCCCCGGCCGAGGGGCAGCGGATGCGTGCGGTGGCGGTTGCGGCAAGTTGACCCGCGCCATCCGATGCCGGCGCCTCCAGATTGCGGGCTCCCTTCCAGCCAGGTCGCGCCCGGCGACCACGGAGACCCAGATGACGTCCACCCGTCGAGCGCAGGCCCCACGACCCTCCGCCCTCCGCCTCGCGCCGCTCCTCGGCGCGGCGCTCCTCCTCGCCGCCTGCGGCTCCTCCACCCAGGAGCCCACCGTGGCCGTGACCGGCTCCGTCTTCGCGGCGCCCGTCGGCGGCGCGACCGTGACCGTCCGGGACGCCGGCGGGGCCACCGTGGCCGGGCCGGTCACCAGCTCGGCCGCGGGCGCCTTCACGGTCGAGGTCCCGGAGAGCACGCTCGCGCGGCCCCTCTTCGTCGAGGCCACCGGCGGGACGTTCACCGACGAGGCCACCGCCGCCTCCACCACGGCAGGCACGCTCCTGGCCCACGCCGCGGCGGGGACGCTCTCGGCCGGCTCGGCGATCCACCTCACGCCGCAATCGACCGTCGTGGCGCGCCTGGTCCAGCACGGCCTGGCGCTGGACGCGGCGCAGGCCGCCTTCCGGGCCGCCTTCGGCTTCACGCCGGACGCCGCCGTGGCGCCCGCCAACGTCGCGGTGACCCCGGGCGGCGACACCGCTCCGGCCCTGGCCGCGCTGCGAGCCGGCGCCTTCAGCCGGCTCGCCATGGACCTCGGCATCCCGGCCGCAGCGCAGTTCGAGCTCCTCCACGAGCTGGCCCATGACGCCGCCGCCGGCGCGCTCGACGGCCAGGACGCCGGCGCCCAGCTCTCGGTGGGCGGCGTGCCGATCCCGGCCGACGTGCAGAACCGCTTCTCCGGCGCGCTCATGGCCTGGCGCGCCAGCGCCGCCAACCTGACCGGCCTCAAGGTGGACCAGATCGGCGCGCCGCCCTTCGCCACGGTGGCCCTCACCCCGAGCCACCGGGTCGAGTACCTGCCCGGGATGATGGCGCCCACGGCCGCGAAGACCCAGTTCCGGGTGCGCATCACCGACCGGACCACCGGCGTCGGCGTGCCGGCCCTGGCCGTCGGCCTCATGCCGGTGATGCACATGTCCACCAGGAGCCACGGCACGCCGGTGGACCCGGTGGTGGACCTGGGCGACGGCAGCTACGCCTGCACCGCCTACTACGTGATGGCGTCGGCCATGGCCGACGGCACGTCCATGGGGGTCTGGGCGCTCGCCGTGAAGGTGGGCGGCGCGGGCGGCCCGGGCGGCGAGAGCGCCACCTTCTACCCGCAGGTGGGCATGTCGATGGGCTCCACCCAGCTCGTCAAGCTGAACGGCAGCACCAGCGACATGATCCAGCTGACGACCGGCCCCGTGAAGCGCACCTACCAGCTCTTCAACGACGGGCTCTCGCTGGACGCGGGCGGCGCCACCTTCAAGGTGCTCATCTCCACCATGGACGCCATGATGAGCTTCCCGCACCTCTCGCCCGGCGTCACGCTGCACGACGGCGCCGGCGCGCCGTTCACCGTGGGTGCGGTGACGGTGGAGGTCTCGGCCGACGGCGGCGCCTCCTGGGTGGGCGCCAGCGACCTCGGCAACGGCCACTGGTCGGCCGCCGGCCTGGTCGGACTCGCCGCCGGCACGGCCACGCCGCTGCGCGTCCGGCTCACGGTGGACGGCGAGATGAAGCTCACGGCGGATGGCTCCGCCGCCCACGCCACCTTCACCGTGACGCCGTAGCGGCCGGGCGCCCGGCTCCGGAGCGCTCGCCCTCAGCGTGGCGCGCGCGCCCGGCGCCAGGCCAGCGCGGCCAGCACCGCCAGCGCGACGGCGCCGAGCGCCCAGGGCCAGAGCCCCTCCAGCGCGGCCGCGCCGCCCACCCGCTCGTACCCCTCGCCCAGGACGTAGCCGAGCCAGAAGTAGATGGTCGACCAGATGATCCCGGCGAAGAAGGTCCCGACCACGAAGGTGGACGGGCGCAGCCGCAGCACCCCGGCCACCACCGTCATGACGATGCGCAGCCCGGGGATGAGGCGGCCCACCACCACCGCCACCGCCCCGTGGTGCGTCAGCCATCCCTCCAGCCGCTGCTCGCGCGCCGCGGTGAAGCCGAAGCGCCGGGCCACCTTCACCAGCAGCGGCCGCCCGGCGCGTCGCGACACCTGGTAGAGGACCGTGGCGCCGGCCACGGTGGCGCCGGTGACCACCGCCGCGGTGGGCAGGAAGGCGGCCCCTCCCCGGTGGGCCATGAAGCCCATGGCGGCGATGAACAGGTCGCCAGGAACGGGCAGGGGGATGCCCGCCTCCTCGGCCAGGATGACGAGGAAGAGGCCACCGTAGTGCCAGCGTTCCAGGAAGGCGGCCGGGCTCTCCACGGCGGCCCTGACGAAGGCGACCACCTCTCCCACCAGCGCGCTCATGGTGCGCACTCTACCGCGGAAGGCCACCTGTCGGGCGAGGTCGGCGAGCCGCCCCCATGTCGTACTCGAGGTGTAGGTCGACCCAGGGACTATCGGTCCGGGCTGCGAGGTGGTCTCATGTCACAGTTCCGAGGAATCTCCTGCCCTCCGACCGCAGCGACCTGAAGCAACGGCTTGCAGCCGCCACCGCGAGCGACACGTCGCGCGGCCTGAACTACACCACGCTCTTCGCGCTGGTGCGGGACCACCTGGGCGACACCGCGCCGCGCGAGGTGGACGTGCTGGGCAAGGGCACCCGCGTCGACTTCTTCTCCTACCCCATCGGCGAGTACCTGGAGACGGCCTGGAACGCCATGGACCGGCTGGAGGCCACCTTCGGCTCCACCGACGCGGTCCTGACCGAGCTGGGGCGGCGAACCATCACCGGCTTCCTGGCCTCGATGATCGGGCGGACCGTCTTCGCGGCGGGCGGCAAGGACCCCAGGCGCATGCTGGTCAACGGCCCCTCCGGCTACCGCACCGCGGTGAGCTATGGAGAGCGGACGGTGGTGCTGCTGGGGCCGCGCCAGGCGCGCATGACCTTTCGCCACGACTTCATGCCCCCTATGTTCCACCAGGCGGTCATCCTCACCGGGCTGCAGGCGTCGGACGCGAAGCGGCCCAAGGTGACGGGGCGGGCCACGGCCCTGCTCGACTCGGTCTACGAGATCGAGTGGGAGTGAGGTCGGAAGGAGAGCCATGCGCATCGCGGTGGTTGGTGTCGGCGGCGTGGGCGGCCTCCTGGCGGGGCTGCTCGGCCGCGCCGGGCGAGACGAGGTGGTGCTGGTGGCGCGCGGGGAGGCGCTGGCGGCGGTGCGTGCGCGCGGCCTCGAGGTGGAGGTCCCCGGCGGCACGTTCATGAGCCGTCCCGCCCTGGCGGTGGAGGACCCTGCCGAGGCCGGTCCCTGCGACGCCGTGCTGGTGGCGGTGAAGGCCTGGCAGGTGGCCGGCCTGGCCCCCCGGCTCGCGCCGCTGCTCACCGGCGGGGGCGTGGTGGTGCCGCTCCAGAACGGCGTGGAGGCGGCCGACCGGCTCGCCGCGGCGCTGCCGCCCGCGCAGGTGGCGGGGGGCGTCATCTGGGTCTACGCCTGGTCCGAGGGGCCCGGCCGGGTCAAGCAGATCGGCGCGGCCCCGCGCCTCGTCATGGGCGAGCGGCCCGGCGCGCCGCTGGGGGCCCGCCTCGAGGTGCTGGCGGCCGCGCTCGCGGCGGCCGGCGTGAAGGCCGAGCTGGCGCCCGACGTGGCGGCCGCCGCCTGGGAGAAGGCGCTCCTCATCGGGACGCTGGGGCTGGTGGGCGCCGTGACCCGGGCGCCCGCCGGCGCCATCCGCGACACGCCGGAGACGCGCGCGCTCCTGGCCGGGCTCATGGCCGAGGTGGCGGCGGTGGCTCGGGCGCGCGGCGTGGCCCTGGCCGGGGACGTGGTGGCGCGGACGCTGGCCTTCGTGGACGGCGTACCGGCCGACGCCACCGCCTCGATGCAGCGGGACCTCGCGGCCGGCCGCCCCTCCGAGCTGGACGATCAGCCCGGCGCCATCGTGCGCGCGGCCCGGGCCGCCGGGGTGGCGGCGCCGCTCCACGAGGCGCTGGTGGCGGCGCTGCTGCCGCAGGAGCGGGCGGCGCGCGGCCTGACGCCGGGGTTCACGCGGAGCTGAGAGGCCGTGTCCGTCGCCGGACCGGTGCCGCGTCGCGGCGACCGGTGGCCTCACCGGCGCGGGGTCCCCGCGTAGAGGTCGATGACCCGCGACAGCGCCCGCCGGCAGACCGCGCAGAACGGCACCTCGTCGCGGCTGAACATGACGCAGTCGGCCTGCGGCCGGAAGTAGCCCTGGGCCTCGTAGTTGGCCCCCTCGAAGGCGCCCACCGTGCCGCCGTGCGGCCCGAGCAGCGCCGTCTCCTCCCGCTGCTGCATGAGGAAGAGCTGGTCCATCTCCTGCTCCGGACCGCGACGCGCCCGGATGGCCTTGCGCTGGGCCTGCAGCTCCAGCGCACGCCTGGTGAAGGCCTCCTTCGGCCAGGGGGAGGGGCGCGCCAGGCCGGGCGTGGCGAGGTCGGCCCACTTCTGCGCGGTGGGATCCGCCGTCACGTTCAGCTCCCACGGCTCTGGCCGGTCGCCGGCCGGCAGGTAGGCCGTCTCGCTGGTGAAGTACTCGTCGGCCAGCGCCGCCACCGAGTGGCCCAGCTCGTGGACGAAGATGTAAGGGGCCCAGCGCGAGCCGGCCGCCACCGTGGCGTAGAGGTTGAAGATGCCGCCGCCGCCGTAGGTCTCGGCGTTCACCAGGATGGCCAGGGCGTCGTACGGGGCGTACGAGGCCACGTCGCGCAGCGTGCGGTTCTCGAAGCTGAGCACGTACCGCTCGGAGCGGAAGGCGTCATAGGTGGCGCCCACCAGGCTGCGCCGGTGCTGGCCGGTGGAGGGGCGCGACACGCCGGCCTGGTCGGAGGGCGGGCAGAGCCCCCAGACGTTCACCTCGCCCTTGCGGCTCTTCCAGGGCTCGTGGGCGAAGAGCGCCTCGACGAGGCGGCGGGCGGCGGCCTCGAACGCGCCGCGCTGGGCCGCCGTGTAGCCGTCGCCGACGAGCAGGAGGTCGAGCTTCTCGTCCGGTGGGCCGCTCTGGTGCAGCCTGAGGAGCGGGCCGGGCGAGGCGGGCGGCGCGTCGTCCACCTCCTGGTCCTTCGGGTCCACCAGCAGCGTCCACGCCTCGCGGAAGGCCTGGTCGGCGCCGCGCTTCTTCAGGATCACCTGGAAGGGGGCGGCCGGCGCCGGGAAGCGGAGCGACTCGGAGAAGGTGCGGGCCACGGCGCGCGCCTCGGCGGTGGTCTCCCACTCGCCGTAGATGGAGGCGAAGCCGCGCGAGTAGAGGAGCCGGTTGGTGGCCCGATCGCGGATCTCGAAGAGGTACTTGCCCAGGTTGGTGTCGTCGATGGGCCGGTCGGGCCGTCCCGGCCAGGCCAGCGGCTCCACCACCAGCCGGTCGAGCGCGAAGGTCTCGGTGGCGGCGGTGCCGGTGTGCAGGTAGTCGACGCGGAAGGTGCGGGGCGGCGCGGCCAGCAGCGCCAGGGCGGCCAGGGCGGGGGCGAGGAGCATGCCCGGGTCATACCGCCCCCGGCCCTCCGAGGGGAGGCGGCCTGGATGGCCGCTGACCGGGGCGTCCCGGGACCGGGTGACGTTCACCGGAAAGGAGGCACGCGGGGTTGCGCGCACCCCTGATCGCGATCTAGCTTCTAGGCTGATGACGCAGCGCTCGACAGATCAGGCCCAGCGACCGCGCGGAGCGCAGGGTGAGTTCCTGCCCTTCCGGCCGTGGATGCTCGCCCTGGCGGTGCTGCTCGCCTGCGCCCTCGGCGTGGCGATCCTGGAGGATCTGCGCGCGCCGCAGGAGCTGTGGGCGCAGGCCAGCCTGCACGGGCGGTAGGACCGCCCGGTCACGCGGAGTACCCGGGGGCGTCTAGCGGCGCCCCTTCTTCTTTCCGGCGGGCTTCCGGGCCGGCGTCTTCCGGGCCTTCGGCGCGACCTGCTTGGCAGGGGCCTTCCGGGCCTTCGGCGCGACCTGCTTGGCCGGCGCCTTCCGGGCCTTCGGCGCGACCTGCTTGGCAGGGGCCTTCCTCGCCGCAGCCCTTGGCGCGGCCTTTCGCGGGGCCGCCACCTTCGCGGCGGCCTTTCCGGCCGGGGACCTCCTGGAGGCCGGCCTCCTGACGACGGGCTTCCTGGCCGGCGCCTTCTCCGGGGCGGCCCTGGCGGGCGGCGACCTCGGCGGCCTCTCCGCGGCGACGGGCGTCTTCGCCGGGGGCGGCGCAGCCTCGGACGCGGGGGTCACCGGGAGGCGGCCGACCTTGCACCAGGCGGCGAACGCCTCGGAGTCGCGGAACATGGCGATCACCGAGGGGTCCATGAAGCGGCTCCAGGCACGCGCCACCACCGCCTTGGCCGTGTAGATCGGCCCGCGGTGCACCACCAGCTCCACCTTCCTGGAACCAGCGGTGAACTCGGGCCGGTAGACGCGGCGCAGCCGGTCGCCCGGGGCCAGGCCGGGAGTCTCCACCAGGTAGAGGACGCGCTGGTCGCCGAGATCGATGCCGTGGAGCCAGCGGCCGTCCTTCAGTGCCCGGATGTGATCGCCCAGCATGGAGCTCTCCTCGTGAGGGGTGGCGAGGTGGCGATGGTAGCGCCCGCGGCCCCGAGCGGCAACGAAGCGACCCTCGAGGCGGCCGGCGGCGCCGCTCGCGCCGGCGGCCCCCCCGCCCGATCGCCGGGCATCGGATGGGGCGCCGGTTGACTCCACGCGCCCAGGGGAGGCAGAACCTGTCCGTGCGCTCCGACGCGATCAAGAAGGGTTTCGAGCGGGCCCCGCACCGCAGCTTGCTCAGGGCGGTGGGGCTCAAGGACGAGGACTTCGCGAAGCCGTTCATCGGCATCGCCAACTCCCACGTCGACATCATCCCCGGCCACTTCTTCCTGCAGGAGTACGGCCGCATCGCCAAGGACGAGATCCGCCAGGCGGGCGGCGTGCCCTTCGAGTTCAACACCATCGGCGTGGACGACGGCATCGCCATGGGCCACGGCGGCATGCTCTACAGCCTGCCCTCGCGCGAGCTCATCGCCGACAGCATCGAGACCATGATGGAGGCCCACCAGCTCGACGCGCTGCTCTGCATCCCCAACTGCGACAAGATCGTGCCGGGGATGGTCATGGGGGCGCTGCGCGTCGACGTGCCCACCGTCTTCTGCTCGGGCGGACCGATGAAGGCCGGGGTCCTCTCCGACGGCACCTCCATCGACCTGGCCACCGCCTTCGAGGCGGTGGCCAAGCGGGCGCAGGGCACCATCACCGACGAGGAGCTCTACGAGATCGAGTGCAAGGCCTGCCCGTCCGGCGGCTCCTGCTCCGGCATGTTCACCGCCAACTCCATGAACGTGCTCTGCGAGGCCATGGGCATCGCGCTGCCGGGCAACGGCACGGTGCTGGCGCTCACGCCGGAGCGGGAGGCGCTGGTCCGCCGCGCCGCCCGGCGCACCGTGGAGATCGCCGGGAAGGCCGAGTTCAACCTGAGGCGCATCCTGAACGCGGACGCGGTGCAGAACGCCATCGTGGTGGACATGGCCATGGGCGGCTCGTCCAACACCATCCTCCACCTGCTGGCCATCGCCCGCGAGGCGGGCGTGAAGCTCGACCTCGCCGACATCCAGGCGGTGGCCCAGAAGGTGGCCCACGTGGCCAAGATCGCCCCGTCGCTCTCCACCGTGCACATCGAGGACGTGCACCGGGCGGGCGGCGTGCCGGCGGTGTTGAAGGAGGTCTCCCGCCGCGGCGACGTGGTCCGGACGCAGGCCCGCACCGTCACCGGCGAGACCATCGGCGAGCGGATCGCCGGCGCCGCGATCAAGGACAGCAGCGTCATCCACGACCTGGAGCACGCCTACAGCCCGGTGGGCGGCATCGCCATCCTCTTCGGCAACCTGGCGAGCGAGGGGGCGGTGGTGAAGACCGCCGGCATCGAGCCCGGCATGCGCCAGTTCACCGGCCAGGCCGTCTGCTACGACTCGCAGGACGAGGCCGTCGCCGGGATCATGGCCGGCCGGGTGAAGGCCGGCCACGTGGTGGTCATCCGCTACGAGGGGCCGAAGGGGGGGCCGGGCATGCAGGAGATGCTGGCCCCCACCTCGCTCATCATGGGCATGGGGCTCGGCAACTCGGTCGGCCTGGTCACCGACGGCCGCTTCTCGGGCGCCACCCGCGGCGCCTGCGTGGGCCACGTCTCGCCCGAGGCGGCCGAGGGCGGCGTCATCGGGCTGGTGAAGGACGGCGACCCCATCACCATCGACACGGTGGGGCGCCGCCTCGAGCTCGGCGTGGACGACGCCGAGCTGGCCCGGCGCCGCGCCGGCTTCGTGCCGAGGAAGAAGGAGGTCCGCTCGAAGTGGCTGCGCCGCTACGCGCTCATGGTCTCCAACGCCTCCCAGGGGGCGGTGCTGAAGGGCGAGCTGTAGGCGGAGCGGGCGCCGGGCCTCGACGCCGCGCCCGCTGCGCAGGCGCCAGGCCCGGCACGACCGGTGTTTCCAGGTCGCGACCTGCCGCGCACGGGTCAGCGGCCGGGCGCCGCGAACCTGGCCTCGGCGCCGCGCCCCTCCTGCCGGGCCCGGCCGTTGGCGCTGAGGTGCTCGCAGAGGAGCAGCACCGCCTCCGCCTCGTCCGGCGCGCCCGCCGCGGCCGCCAGCGCCTCGGCGTCGCGCGCCGCGGGGCCCAGCGCCGCCACCACCCGGGCCTGCAGCGCCAGGACGGCCGAGGCGGCCTTCTTGCCGGCCTCCACGCCGGGCTGGTGGTAGGCGTTCACGCCGATGAGCGAGGCGTAGAGCCCCACCGCCCGCTCGAAGAGGGCCACCAGGGCGCCCACGCTGCGCGCGTCCACCCGCGGGATGGTCAGGGTGATGGACTCGCGCCCGTTCTCCAGGAGCGCGGCGCGGGTGCCCAGCAGGAAGCCGTGCAGGTAGTCACCCGGCGTGACGCCAGGCTCCACCTCGAGCGGCGCGCCGCCGTCCTCCAGCACCCGCACGAAGGTGGCGAAGAAGTCGGGCACGCCGTCGCGGAGCTGCTGCACGTAGGCGTGCTGGTCGGTGGAGCCCTTGTTGCCGTAGACGGCCAGCCCCTGGTCCACCCGGTGGCCCTGGAGGTCGAGCCGCTTGCCCAGCGACTCCATGACCAGCTGCTGCAGGTAGCGCGAGAAGAGGAGCAGGCGGTCCTTGTAGGGCAGCACCACCATGGCCTTGTCGCCCACGCCGCCGGTGGCGTGGAACCAGCAGAGCGCCAGCAGCGCCGCCGGGTTCCGGCCCACCTCGGTGGCGCGGGTGGCCTGGTCCATGGCCTGCGCGCCGGAGAGCAGCCCGTCCACGTCGAGCCCCTGCAGCGCCGCCGGCAGCAGCCCCACCGCGGAGAGCTCGCTGGTGCGCCCGCCGACCCAGTCCCACATCGGGAAGCGGACCAGCCACCCCTGCTGCACCGCCAGCTGGTCGAGGGCGGAGCCCGGCCGCGTCACCGCCACGGCGTGGCGTGCGAAGTCGAGGCCGGCGTCCTTCCAGGCCCGCGCCGCGGCCAGCATGCCGTTGCGCGTCTCCGGCGTGCCCCCGCTCTTGGAGGTGACGATGACCAGCGTCTCGGCGAGGCGTGGCCCGAGCCGGGCGAAGGCGCGGGCGAAGCCGTCCGGGTCGGTGTTGTCGAGGAAGTCGGCCGCCAGCCGGTCGTGGGTGGGCGAGCCGAGCGCGTCGGCCACGAACATGGGCCCGAGCGCCGAGCCGCCGATGCCGATGGCGAGGAGCCGCCGGAAGGCGCCGCCCGGCCGCGGCGCCACCTGGCCGCCGTGGACCCGGGCCGCGAAGTCCTTGACGGTCTTCACCATGGCCACGATCTCGTCCCGCAGCGCCGGCGTGGGCGCCAGCGCCGGGGTGCGCAGCCAGTAGTGGCCCACCATGCGCCGCTCGTCCGGGTTGGCCTCGGCGCCCCCCTCCAGCGCCGCCATGGCCTCCAGCGCCCGGGCCATGGGCTCGGCCAGGCGGGCCATGAAGGCGTCGTCGAGCCCCATGCAGCTCGGGTCGAGGACCAGCCCGACCTCGGGCACGTCGCAGCGCATGCGGCGGTAGCGGCTCCAGCGGTCGCGGGCGGTCATGCCCGGCAGTCTAGAGCCGGTCCCAGGCGGCCGCGAAGAACCCGTCCGTTCCGTGGCGGTGCGGCCAGGCGCGGAGGAACAGGTCGGGGCCGACGACCTCCGCCGGCGCCGCCGGGGCGACCCGCCGCCAGCCGGGGTGGGCCGCCTCGAAGGCCTCCGCCACGGCCTCGTTCTCCTCCCTGCGGAAGGTGCAGGTGGCGTAGACCAACCGGCCGCGGGCGCGGACTCGCGACGCCGCGCCGGCGAGGAGGGCGCCCTGCAGCGGGGGCAGGGCGGCGAAGCCGGCCGGGTCGAGCCGCCAGCGCAGGTCCGGCCCGCGCCGAAGGGGTCCGAGCTCGGAGCAGGGGGCGTCCACCAGGGCCCGGTCGACGGTCAGGTCCGGCGGAGGCGCCGCTCCGTCCAGCCAGACCAGGTCCGAGGCCCCGGCCCGGGCCGCCCGCTGGGCCAGGCGGGCCAGCCGTCCGGCGTCCACGTCGCAGCAGTGGACCCGGCCGCCCGGACTCACCGCGGCCGCCAGCGCCAGCGCCTTGCCGCCCGCCCCGGCGCAGCGATCCAGCACCACCTCGCCGGGCCGCGCGCCGACCGCGAGCGCCAGGAGCTGGCTCCCCTCGTCCTGCACCTCGAGGAGCCCCTCGCGGAAGGCGGGGAGGGCCAGCAGGTTGGGACGCGCCCCGGTGACCTCCAGCGCCACCGGCGAAAGCGCTCCGGGCCGGGTGGTCACCCCCTCGGCGGCCAGGCGGGCCGCCAGCACGGCCGGCGTGGTGCGCAGCGTGTTCACCCTGAGGAACATGGCGCCAGGGCTGCAGAGGGCCTCGGCCAGCGCGCCGGCCTCGTCGCCGGCGGCCTCCTCCAGCCCGGCGGCGAGCCAGTCGGGCAGGGACCAGCGGTCGGCCAGGCCCGCCGGCGGCGGACGCCGCGGCGGCAGCGCGCTCGGGTCGAGGCCGGCGAGCCGGGCCGCGTCGTCCCGGCCGGCGAGATCGCGCAGGAGCAGCGCGAGGAGGAGGCGGGGCGTCTCGGGGACGCCGCCGAGGTGGTGGCGAAGCCGGCGGCGCCACAGCCCCACGCCAAAGATCGCCTCCGCCGCCGCGGCGCGGCCGGCCCGGTCGAGGGCGCGGTGGCGCCTCAGGAAGCGGTCGAGCACCCGCTCCGCCGGCGCACCGGCGAGCACCTCGGCGAGCGGTCCGTCGAGCGCCGCGGCGAGGTCCCCGAGCCCATCCCAGCCGACGGTCCTGAGGCGATCCTCGGCGGTCATGCCGGCCTCGGTGGCACGGGCCTGATCCCTACGTCGCCGTCGCGGCCGTCAGCCCCGCCGCCACCGATTCCCGCAGCGCCGCCGGCTCGAACGGCTTCTCGATGCGAGGGTTGGGAACCCTCGCCAGGAACTCCCGCGCCCCATCGGTGAAGGCGCCGCCGGTCAGGAAGATCATGCGGTTCGCCACCTCCGGCGCCGAGCGGGCCAGCCGCTCGTGCAGGTCCATGCCGGACAGGCCCGGCATCATGAGATCGCACAGCACCACGTCGTAGCGGTTGGCCTGCAGCAGCGCCAGCGCCTCGGCGCCGCTCGATGCCAGCGTGACCCGGTGCGGGGGCGAGAGAACGCGGCTGACGGCCCGCCCCACCAGCGGCTCGTCGTCCACCACCAGCACGCGGGCCACCCCGGCGGTGGCCGGGCGCGGCGCGGGCGCGGCCGCCTGGGAGGGCGCCGCCTCCGGGGCCGGCGGCAGGAGCACCGTGAAGATGGTGCCCTGCCCCGTCTCGCTGCGCACCGTGACCTCGCCCCCCATGCCCGTGACGATGCCGTGCACGATGGAGAGCCCCATCCCGGTGCCCACGCCCACCGGCTTGGTGGTGAAGAAGGGGTCGAAGATTCGCGGCAGGACCTCCTCGGGGATGCCCCCGCCGGTGTCGGTGATCTCGATGGCCACCCGGCCGTCGTCGGACGTGGAGGTGGCCACGTTGACCAGGTGGCGGTCGGCGGCCCCCTCGGGGATGGCCTGGGCCGCGTTGATGAGCAGGTTGAGGAACACCTGGCTGAGCCGGTGCTCGCTGCCCAGCACCGGCGGCACGTCGAGCAGCTCGATGGAGAGCCGGGCGCGGTGGCGGATCTCGTTCTGCGCCAGCCCCACCGCGCTCTGCAGGACCCGCCGCACGTCGAGCCGCTCGCGCTCCTGGTCGCGGCCGCGCGAGAAGGACTTGAGGTCCCGCACGATCTCCCGCACCCGCACCGCGCCGTCCTTGGCCTCGCCGAGGGCGCGCTTCACCTCGGCCGGGTCGGGCGCGTCGTGCCCCAGCTCCCCGAGCGCGAAGTCGAGGTTGGCCAGCACGTAGGCCAGCGGGTTGTTGATCTCGTGGGCCACGCCGGCCGCCAGCGTGCCCACCGAGGCCATGCGGTCGGCCAGCTGGAGCTGCAGCTCCAGCCTCCGGCGCTCGGTGATGTCGCGGATGATCCCCTGGAAGTAGCGGCGGCCGCCGAACTCCGCCGTGCGGACCGAGACCTCCACCGGGAAGGTGGAGCCGTCCTTGCGCCGGTAGCGGGTCTCGAAGATGGACTGGCCGTCCTGGAGCTGCTGGTTGGTGCGCAGGGGGAAGTCGGTGAGCGTGCTGGGATCGCGCAGGGCCTTCACCGAGGTGCCGATGAGCTCCTGGCGGGCGTAGCCGAGCAGCTCGCAGGTGCGCTGGTTGACGTCCACCAGCACCTGCTGCTCGTCGGCCAGCACCATCATGTCGTTGGCGTGGCAGGAGAGGATGGCGATGCGCTCCTCCAGGGCCGCCTTCTCCGCCGTGGTCCGCTCGCGGCGCCGCTCGGAGAGGACCACCTGGAGGCGCCACCAGAGCACCGCCGCTCCGATCAGCACCAGGAGCAGGAGGCCCAGGCCGATGGCCGCACGCAGGGGATTCTCGAGCACGCCGGGAGTCTAGCAGGGCGGGAGCCGCGTTCGGCACCAACGGGGTTTCCGAATCGCCCAGCGCCGTATAGAACGTCAGGGTGACCATCGTCCTCTACGTCCTCGGCGCGGCGGCGCTCCTGCTCGGGCTGGCGGGGGTGGTGCTGCCGGTCCTGCCCGGCTCGGTCCTCCTCTTCGCCGGCGCGCTGCTGGTGGCCTGGGCGGGCGGCTTCGCGCTGGTGGGGTGGCCCACCCTCACCGTGGTCGGGCTCCTCGCCGTGGTCATCTGGGCGGTCGACTGGGTGGCGGCGGCGCTCGGCGCCAAGGCCACCGGCGCTTCGCGCTGGGCCGTCATCGGCGCCTCGCTGGGGCTCCTGATCGGCCTCTTCTTCGGTCCTCCCGGCCTCCTCCTCGGCCCGGCGGTCGGGGCCATCCTGCTGGAGTACTGGCAGGACCCCGACTTCGAGCGAGCGTTCAAGGCCGGCCTGGGCACCTTCGTCGGCTTCCTGCTCGGCAGCGTGGTGAAGGTGGCGCTGGCCTTCGTGCTGGTGGGGGCGCTCATCGTCGGCCTGCTGGACTGACGCCAGGGCCTGGGCGCCCTGGCGGTCGTGGCGCCGCGCGCCGGCCGACGCGACGGTGTAGAAGGGTCGCCCCGTGCGCGCCCGCCTGCTCCTCGTCTACGCCGCCGTCTGCGTCCTGTGGGGCTCGACCTGGCTGGTGGTGAAGGTGGGGCTGCTCGACCTGCCGCCCCTCGGCTTCGTGGCCCTCCGCATGCTGCTGGCCGCGGCGCTCCTCCTGCCGTTCGCGCTCCGCGGCGGCGTGGCCCGGGTGGGCGGCGGCGAGTGGCGCTGGCTGCTCGGCATCGGTCTCCTGCAGGTGACCGTCCCCTACGGCCTCATGTTCGCCGGCCAGACCATGGTCCCGTCCGGGCTGGCGGCCGTCCTCTTCTCCACCTTTCCGGTCTGGCTGGTGCTGCTCGGCCGGCTGCTCGTGCCGGGTGAGACGCTCACGCCGCGCAAGCTCGGCCTCGCGCTGCTCGGCCTGGTGGGCGTGGCGGTGCTGCAGGCCGGGGCGGCCTCCGACGGCGCCGCCGCGGCCGGCTCGCCGGGCCTGGGCGCGCTCCTCATCACCGCCGGCTCCGTCTCCTGCGCGCTCGCCAACGTGCTGGTGCGCCGGCGCGGCCTGACCCTCTCGCCGGTGGTGATGACCTTCGGCCAGTCGCTGGGCGCCGGCCTGGCGCTGCTCTGCGCCTCGGCGCTGCTGGAGCACGGCGCGCCGGCCGCCTTCACCCCGAGCGCGCTGGGCGCCATCGCCTACCTGGCGGTGGGCGGCACGGTCTGCACCTATCTCGGCCTCTACTGGCTCATCCCGCGCGTCTCGCTGGTGACCATCGGCACCATCCCGCTGGTGGACACCACGGTGGCGCTCACCCTGGGCACGCTGGTGGCGGGCGAGCCGGTCACCGGGCCGCTCCTCCTCGGCGCGGCGCTGGTGCTCGGCGCGTCGGCGCTGTCGGTGACGACCGCGGAGGCGAGCGGGGGCTGAGGGCGCATCGCCGCGGGCCGCGCGCTTCCGGGCTCAGCGCGGATGGGACATGCGGCGGAGGTCCAGGAGTTCCTTTCCGGCCATGCCAGCGAGGACGGCGCCGGTCAGGCCGAGCAGGACCACGAGCACGAACAACCCGAGGGCCGGCAGCCCGGAGTCGGGTGCTCCGGCCGCCTGGGCCGCGACCGCGCTGTTCGCCTTCAGGAGCGCGGCGCTGCCGACGAACGCCATCAGCGCCGCCGCGAGGAGCACGAAAGCATGCCTGGCAGGACGGTTCCGGCTCGACATGGCGACACCTCAGCAGGGTGCGTTGACCTCGCCACGGCTCGAGGAGTCCCGGGCCGCGGATCACCCATATCGAGCCGACTGGACTGGAGCCCGGCCCATCTGGAGCGATCCGGAATGGCCCGGTTGGGGCGTGTCCTGCCTCGCGCGCTGCGCCCGGCTGCGGTACACCCCTCGACGTGAAGCCCTGGGAGACGATCGAGAAGGCGCTGGCGCCCGACGGCACGGAGATGGTGCTGGCTCACCGCGACGGCGAGTGGGTGGTCCGCTACGGCGGCAAGGTCCTCATGTCGAGCCGGCAGCACGGCTCGGAGGACGCGCTGGCCGAGCTGGCGCTCAGGAAGGTGCGGCAGCGGCGCGCCGTGCTGGTGGGCGGCCTCGGCCTGGGCTTCACCGTGCGGGCCACGCTGGACCGGCTGCCGGTGGACGCCAAGGTGGTGGTGGCCGAGCTCACGCCGGCGCTGCTCGACTGGAACCGCCGCCTGGTGGGCAAGCTGGCCGGCCGGCCGCTCGACGATCCGCGCTGCCACGTCCACATCGGCGACTGCGTCCAGCGCATCAAGGAGGCCAAGGGGGCGTACGACGCCATCCTCCTCGACATCGACAACGGCCCGTCCTCCATGGTCCACGAGGCCAACCACCGCCTCTACCACCCGTCGGGCATCGCCGCCTGCCGCGAGGCGCTCCGGGACGGCGGCTGCCTGGCCGTCTGGAGCGCCCACCACGACGAGCGCTACCTGGAGCGGCTGCAGCGGAGCGGCTTCGCGGCGGAGACCCGCATCGTGGCGGCCAGGGGCGACGCGGGCGGCCTGAAGCACGTCATCTTCCTCGCGGTGAAGCGCGACTCGGAGCGGCCCGGCGCGCGGCCGGAGGGGCGGCAGCGCGGCTCGAAGGCGCCTCCGCTGGGTGGGCGGGCCAGGACCGGCCATGGCGGGCAGCGGCCGCCGAAGGGGCCGCCGAAGCGGCCGCCGAAGGGGCGCTGAGGCCGGCACCCGCGCGCCGAGGGGCCGCGAGCCAGGCCGATCGCGTCAGTCCTCCAGCCCGAGCACCGCCGGCAGGTCGGCCAGCGACGCCATCTCGGCGTCCGGCCCCTCGCCGAGCCGCTCGCGCGGCTGCCCGGCCCGGTTGCACCAGGCCACCCGCAGGCCGCTCGCCTTGGCGCCCCAGGCGTCCCAGCCGTTGGCCGTGACGAAGACGATCTCGGCCGGCCAGACGCCGAGCCGGTCGCAGGCCAGGCGGTAGACGCTGGGGTGCGGCTTGTAGACGCCCACCTCCTCGACCGAGAGGACGAGGTCGAGCAGCCCGTCGAGGCGGGCGCTCTTCACCGCCGAGGCCAGCATGCGCGGCGCGCCGTTGGAGAGGATGGCGGTCTTGAGCCCCGCGCCGCGGATGCGCCGCAGCGTCTCCTCGACGTCCGGGTAGGGGCCGAGCCGGCCGTAGGAGTCGAGGAGCCGCGCCCTCAGCCCCGGCTCGGAGATGCGCAGCGCCTCCAGCGCGTAGTCGAGCGCGTCGCCGGTCACGGCCCAGAAGTCGGCGTGCCTGCCCATCAGGGCGCGCAGCCAGCTGTACTGGAGCTGCTTCTGGCGCCACAGGTCGGCGAGCGGCTGCCAGCGGTTCCCCAGCACGTCCCTGGCCGCGGCGGCGGCGGAGGTCACGTCGAGCAAGGTCCCGTACGCATCGAACACCACGGCGCGGACGCCGTCGAGCTTGGCCGGCATGGGGGCGGAGCCTAGCACTCCCGGCCGGGATCCCGCCTGCGGCTGGAAGCGTCACCCGTGGGCGTGCTACGACGCGCCTCCCTTGATCCGCTTCGACTCCATCTGCAAGCAGCACGGCAACCAGCTCCTCTTCGTGGAGGCCTCGGCCGTCATCCACCGCGGCGAGAAGGTGGGGCTGGTCGGCCCGAACGGCGCCGGAAAGTCCACCCTCTTCAGGCTGGTCACCCGGGAGGAGGAGGCCGACGAGGGGCAGGTCTCCATCGACCGCGGCGTCACGGTGGGCCACTTCTCGCAGGACGTGGGCGAGATGAGCGGCCGCTCCGCCGTGTCCGAGACCATGGACGGCGCCGGGCCGGTCTCCACGGTGGCCGCCGAGCTGCACGAGCTGGAGCACGCCCTGGCCGATCCGGCGCGCGCCGACGACCTGGAGGCGCTGGTGGACCGGTTCGGCCAGGTGCAGGCCCGCTTCGACGAGCTGGGCGGCTACGCCCTCGAGTCGCGCGCCCGCGAGATCCTGGCCGGCCTGGGCTTCACGCCCGAGATGATGGACGGCGACGTGAGCGCCCTCTCGGGCGGCTGGAAGATGCGGGTGGCGCTGGCCCGCATCCTCCTCATGCGCCCCGACGCCATGCTCCTCGACGAGCCCTCCAACCACCTCGACCTCGAGTCGATCATCTGGCTGGAGGAGTTCTTGAAGGGCTACCCGGGCGCCATCCTCATGACCTCCCATGACAAGGAGTTCATGAACCGGGTGGTGCAGAAGATCGTCGAGATCGACGCCGGCGAGCTCACCAGCTACTCGGGCGACTACGACTTCTACGAGCGCGAGCGGGCCATCGCCGACCAGCACCAGCAGGCCTCGTTCGACCGGCAGCAGGCCATGCTCAAGAAGGAGCTGGCCTTCATCGAGCGCTTCAAGGCGCGCGCCTCCCACGCCGCGCAGGTGCAGAGCCGGGTCAAGAAGCTCGACAAGATCGAGAAGGTCGAGCCGCCCAAGGTGAAGAAGACGGTGGCCTTCGAGTTCCGGCCGTCCAGCCGCTCGGGCGAGGACGTGGCCAAGCTCACCGGCGTCAAGAAGGGCTACGGCGCCCGCAGGATCTACGACGGCTTCGACTTCCTGGTGCGCCGCGGCGAGCGCTGGGCCGTCATGGGGGCCAACGGCGCGGGCAAGTCCACGCTCCTCAAGCTGATCGCCGGCGAGGCGAAGGCGGACGCCGGCGGCGTCACGGTGGGCGCCTCGGTCAAGCTCGGCTACTTCGCCCAGCACGCCATGGAGCTCCTCAAGCCGGACAAGACGGTCTGGGACACGCTGCAGGACGCCTTCCCCAAGGCCTCCATCGGCAGCCTGCGCGCGCTGTGCGGCGCCTTCGGCTTCTCGGGCGACGAGATCGAGAAGGTCTGCCGCGTCCTCTCCGGCGGCGAGAAGGCGCGCCTGGTGCTGGCGACCATGCTCTACGACCCGCCCAACTTCCTGGTGCTCGACGAGCCGACCAACCACCTCGACGTGGGCACCAAGGAGATGCTGGTGCGGGCCCTGGCCGACTTCGAGGGGACGATGCTGTTCGTCTCCCACGACCGGCGCTTCCTGGGCGCCCTCTCCAACCGGGTGCTGGAGCTGACGCCCGAGGGGCCCGTCCCCTACGGCGGCGGCTACACCGAGTACGTGGCTCGCACCGGGCGCGAGGCGCCGGGCCTGCGCCACGTGGACGGGCGCTGACCAACGCACCCGTCGGCAGCGGCGCGTTGTCGCGGCCCCGGCAGGGCGGCGGACCCCGCGGTAGGATCGGCCGTTCCCGATCACCCCCTGGGGGAGCTCCATGGTCCGCCGC
Source organism: Anaeromyxobacter sp. (assembly GCA_031396105.1). GTDB lineage: Bacteria > Myxococcota > Myxococcia > Myxococcales > Anaeromyxobacteraceae > JADKCZ01. The sequence goes on along the minus strand of JANNKC010000051.1, from coordinate 11,864 downwards.
ACCCTGTTCGCCGCCGTCGCGCTCGTCGCCGTCTCCCTGCTCACCGCCGCCGCGGCCCCCAGGCCGAAGCCCTCCGTCGTCGCGGAGCCCGCCCCCTCCGGCGTGGCGCCGCCGGCGGACGACGCCGTCATCGTGGGGAGCTGCAAGCTCTCCAGGGAGCGCTGCGTCGACTACGAGGGGAGCTTCCCGAACGGCGAGGCGCCGGCGCGCTGCAAGCGGGCCAAGGGCAGCTGGCGCGAGGAGTCCTGCACCGCCGATGGCCGCTTCGGCACCTGCACCGTGCGCGACACCGGCACCGACAACCGCGTGCTGACCCGTTACTACAAGCCGGCCACCGAGAAGACCGCGCGGGCCGAGTGCAAGAAGGCTCCGCGCGCCGTCTACCTGGCGCGCTAGGCGCCGGGCCCCATGGGAGCCGGCGAGAGAGGACCGCCGCCTCGCGGGTAGAGGAGGGTGCGGGCCATCTCCCGCCCACGACCCGGAGCCACCCATGCGTTTCCAGCGCGTCATCCTCGCCCTCACCACCAGCGGGCTGCTCGTCGCCCTCGTCAGCGGCTGCGCCGCGCCCGCCAAGACCGCCCGGCCTTCCAGCGACGTCGTCGACGGGGTCGCGGCCGCCGCGCCGGTCTCGAAGCCCGAGCCGATCGCCGTGGCCGCGCCGGAGCCCGCGCCGGCTCCGGCGTGCACCCTGGCCCGCGTCCTCTTCGCCTTCGACTCGGCCTCGCTCGACGAGGGGGCTCGGCAGGAGCTCCAGCAGGCGGCGGCCTGCCTGCAGCAGAGGAAGCCGGCCGACCTGGTCATCGAGGGGCACTGCGACGAGCGCGGCACCGTCGCCTACAACATGGCGCTCGGCCACCGCCGGGCCAACGCCGTGAAGGCCTACCTCGGCGATCTCGGCGTGGTGGCCCCCATGCAGCCCATCTCCTTCGGCAAGGAGCTGCCCCTGGTGCAGGGGGTGGGCGAGACCGCCTGGAGCCAGAACCGGCGCGCCGAGCTCAGGCTTCCCGGGGAGCGGCGCACCGACGGCACGGTGGTGGCGGGGCGGTAGGGCGCGGGCGCGGCCCTCGTCCTCGCGGGAGGGGGCCGCCGTCAGGCCGCGAGGAGCTCGCGCGCCACCCGGCGGGCGGCGGCCCGGGCATGGCCCACCTGCCCGTTCATGGCCTGGTAGCTCTTCCCGAGGCGCGCCGCCGCCTCGCCGATGCCTTCCCCGCGCAGGTCGATTCGCCGCAGCGCCTCGACGTGGCCGGGGCAGAGGCGGGAGAGGACGCGCCCGAGGTCGCGCACCACCTCCACCTGGCGCGCCGAAGATTCGCCCCGTGCCTGGCCGGGCCGCTCCGCCGCGAGCCTGGCGTCGAGCCGGGCCCGCGTGGAGCGGTCCCGCAGGTGGCTGAGCGAGAGGTTGCGCGCGATGGTGGCCACGTAGGCCGGCAGCGAGCCCTGGCGCGGATCGAAGCGGGCCTGGCCGGAGGCCAGGAAGGCGAGGAGCGCGTCCTGCGCGCGGTCCTCCACGTCGGGGTGGCTGGGCGGCAGCCGCAGCACCCGCGCGGCGGCCAGCCGGGCCTGCGCCAGGAGGTCGCTCCAGCGGACGGCCTCGGCGGCCTGGTCCGGTCCCCGCGCCGGCGTGCTGATCCGGGCCTGCCCTGCGTCGAGTCGCGTCATCGTTGGTCTCCCCGGGGCGGCGCCTCGCCGCCCTCCACCCAGGAAGCGCCGCCGGTGGGCCAGGCGGCTACCGGCGTCCGGCGCGAGGAGCGCCAAGGGGCCGGTGCCACACGGGAAAAATCGACAGGAGCGGCCGCTCAGCCGCGCGGCGCGGAGGCGCCCTGGGCGGCGCGCTCGGGCCTGAAGCGGATCTCGCTGGCCTTGGCCGGATGGCGCCCCGTTCGACCTGCGTAGGCCTCCCGGATGCGGGCGAGATCCACCGCCTCGTCGCCGGTGAGCTCGAGCCAGGTGTCGAGGCCGATGACGCGGGTGCCAAAGTCGATGAAGGCCAGCCCCACGGGCACGCCGGCCGCCAGCGCCAGCCGGTAGAAGCCCGACTTGACGTGGTCCAGGTGGGCGCGTGTCCCCTCCGGCGAGAGCGCCAGGCAGATGGTGGGGCGGCGCGCGAACTCCCGCGCCAGCCAGTCGATCAGGCCGGCGGCGTGGCCGCGGTTCACCGGGATGCCGCCCATGCGCCGGAGCAGGCCGGCCACCGGCCAGCGAAAGATGGTGTGCTTGCCGATCCAGGTGGTCGGCAGCCCCATGACGAGCCGGGCCAGGTAGCCGAGGACGAAGTCCCAGTTGGACGTGTGCGGGTAGACGATCACCACCACCTTGGGCGAGGTGGGCCAGCGCAGCTCGACCCGCCAGCCGAACAGGGCCAGCAGCCAGCCCGCCAGGCGGCGCCGCGCCGAGGGAGGCTCGGGTTCCAGGCGGGCGGGTTCGGCGGCGCGCGGCTCCACGGGGGGAGCCTAACCGCTCCACCGTGGGTGCGCCATCGGCGCCGCGCCGCGCTCCCCGGGCGCGGCCCCCTGCCTCCTGGCCCCGCGCTGGCGTACCCTCGCCTGGCGCCATGGAGAACCAGACCCAGCCCCGGGCCAGCCCCACCGACGCCCAGCGGCGCGCCAGCGTGGAGGCGCTGGTGGCCGAGGCCTACGACGACCTGCGCGAGCGGGTGCGGGCCATGAGCCACGGCGCGCCCCCGTCGCTGGCGGGCACGGCCGGGCTCCACACGGCCCTGGAGCGCATCCTGCGCCGGCGCACGCCGTTCCGGGACCGGCGTCACTTCACCGCCTACTGCCTCTTCCTCATCCGCCGGCTCTGGATCTCGCGGCGGCGCGCCACCCAGCGGCGCCACCAGCGCGAGGCGGCGGCGCTCCTGCCGGTGCTCACGCTCATCGCGGGCGAGCCGGTCACGCCGGCGCGCGACGACGCGCTGGCCATGCTCTCGCTGCTCGACCAGCTGCGCGCCGATCGGCACATCTCGCGGCGGCGCAAGATCGCGCGCGCCGTGGAGTGGCACTTCATCGCCGGCTTCAGCCAGGCCGAGACGGCCGAGCTGCTCGGCGAGTCGAAGGGGATGGTGCAGCAGCGCATCGCCTTCTTCCTGGCCTGGGCGCGCCTGGCGGTGGCCCCGGACCTGGCGCTGGTGGAGCGGGCGGTGGCGGCCGCGGCGGGCGATCCGCGGCTCTCCCGCGGCGCGCTGCTGGCGGAGGAGGCCCGCCGCTTCTACCTGCTGGGCGAGCCGAGGCCGCGCATCGCCGCGGCGCTGGGGCTGCCGGCGGCCCGCGTCGAGCAGGACCTGCGCCTCTTCGCCGCCTGGGTGGCGGCGCGCCAGGCGAAGGGCGGCATCGACCCGGAGGCCCGGCGCGACGGCGCGCCGCACGCACGGCCCGGCGTGGCCGCGGAGGACGAGACGTGACGAGCCCCATCGGCGCCGACGTGGTGGTGGAGGTGGTCCTCAAGTACGACCGCTCGGAGTGGCCGCGCGTCACCGCGGAGCTGTGCGGCGGCGATCCGTCGCTGGAGGGGCTGGTGAAGCGCCTGCTGGTCCACTACGACCGGCCGGACGCGCCGCTGCCGGCCGGTCCCTACCCGGTGGAGCTCGGCCCCTTCACGCTGGATCGCGAGCTGGGCGCCGGGGCCCACGGCAAGGTCTACCTGGCGCGGCGGCCGCCCCTGGACGGCTACGTGGCGCTCAAGCTGCTGCGCCCCGGCCCCGGCATGAACCAGTTCGTCGAGCAGGTGCGGCGCGAGGCCGGGCGGGCCCGCCGCATCCCCAGCGCCCACGTGGTCCCGGTGTTCGACGCCGGCCGCATCGAGGGCGGGCCCTTCTACGTGGAGATGGCGGTCTGCGCCGATCCCGACGAGGAGGCGCCCGGCTCCATCCGCATCGGCCGCTCGCTGCGCGAGGCGCGCGAGGGGCTGAGCCCGGACGAGGCGGCGCGGCTGGTGGAGGACCTGGCGCGCGCCGTCCACGCGGCCCACCGCACCGGCGTGATCCACGGCGACGTGAAGCCGGAGAACGTGCTGCTCACGCCGGAGAGCCGGCGCGTCATGCTGGCCGACTTCGGCATCGCCACCTCGCTGGCCCACCAGGCGGCGCCGGGCTCCACCCCCATCGGCACGGTGGCCTACATGGCCCCGGAGCAGTGGCGCGACCGGCTGCCGCCGTCCGAGTCCTCCGACGTCTACACGCTGGGCGGGACGCTCTACTTCCTGCTGTGCGGCGCGGCCCCGCACGCCGGGCGCGACGAGGGCGCCGACCCGGCGCCGCCGCCGCTCCCGGCCGGCGTGCCGCCGCGCCTCCGCGAGATCGTGGCGCGGGCGCTCTCGCCCAGGCCCGAGGACCGGCCGCCCTCGGCGGGCGCGCTGGCGGAGGAGCTGCGCGCCTTCCGCGAGCTCGAGCCCACCTGGCACGACCGGCGCTCCTGGGCGCGCCGGCTGCTCCTCAACTCCCGCCGCCACCTGCGCGAGCTCTCCACGGTGGCGGCCGTGCTGGCGCTGGTGCTGCCGGTGGCGCTGCTCGCCTACCACCTCTTCACCAGCCGGGTGGTGGAGCTGGCGGCGCGCGAGGCGGCCCTGCGCGGGCAGATCGACGCGCTGGAGGTGTCGCGGCAGGGGCTGCAGCAGGAGACCGACCGGATGGAGGGGGAGGTCAAGGCCAAGCAGCAGGAGCTCTCCCGCACCGAGGCTCGCCTCAAGCAATTGCCCAGGCTGGAGCAGGCGCTGGGCGCCTCCCGCGAGGAGGCCAGCGAGGCCAGGGCCAGCGCGGCGCGCCGCGAGACCGAGGCGCGCGCCGCGGTGGAGCGTGCGGCCGGGGTCGAGGCGCAGCTCGCGATGGCGCGGGAATCGCTCGCGGAGGTCCGCGCGCGCGAGGCGACGGCGCTCAAGGAGGCCGGGCGGAACGGCGGTGAGCGGGACGAGGCGAGGCGGCAGCTCGAGGCGGCCGAGGCGCGGGTGCGGGCGCTGGAGAAGGAGGCCACCGAGCGCGCCGCGGCGCTGGCGACCTCGCGGGCGGCGGTGGAGCGCGAAGCCTCGCGCGCCGCGGCGGCCGAGCGGGAGCGCGACGTCCTGCGCGGCAAGGGCGGGACCGAGAAGCCGCCCGAGAAGGCGGCGCCGCGCCCCGCTCCATGACGGCCCGGGCAGGCTGGAGCCGCGGCGAGCCGAGAGGCCAGTTGCGCCCGGGCCGGACCCCGGCTTTACTGCGCCGTCGAGGTCCTCATGAGAACCCTGCTCACCGCCGCCTTCGCGGCCTTCGCCGCCGTCGCCGTCGCCGCCCGTGCGGCCGAGCCGACCGCCAGCCCCCCGCCCGCGGCCACCTCGGCGCAGGACGCCGCGGCCGAGCCCAAGGCCGCTGGACCGGCCAAGGCCAAGGCCGAGCCGCCGCCGGCCAGGGCGGGAGGCAAGGCGGCCGCCACGGCGGAAGCGAAGTCGGCCGCCGCGGGTTCCAGGACGTCGGAGCCGCCCAAGGCCCCGGACGCCAAGCCCTGTGAGCCGGTGAAGCCCTGCTCGATCGACTGACCTGAAACGGCCCGAAGCCACCATGACCCGCAAGGCCTCGGCGGCCATGCCGCCCGCCGCCCCTCCGCCCCGCCTCGCCTTCGCCGCCGCGCTGCTGCTCGCGCTGGCGGGGCTGGCGGTCTCGCTCGTGCTGGTGCGGCTCCACTCGCAGGCGCACGACGGCATCGCCTCCTTCTGCGCCATCAGCGAGACCGTCAACTGCGACAAGGTGGCCATGAGCCCCTTCTCGGTGGTCCTCGGGCTCCCGGTGGCGCTCTGGGGCGCGCTCGGCTACGCCCTCGCGGCGGGGCTCGCCGCCTGGGGGCTCACGTCGCGCCGGCTCCACGCGCGCTGGCCCGCCGGGCTGCTCCTCCTCTTCGGCGCCGCGGCGGTGGCCGCCTCGGTGGCGCTGGCGCTCATCTCCGAGCTGCTCATCGGCGCCTGGTGCATCCTCTGCATGGTCTCCTGGGCCATCTCGCTCGCCACGCTGGTGACCGCGTCGATCGCCTGCCGCGGCGCGGGGCCGCTGGGCGCGGTGCGGGCCGATCTCCGGGCGCTCGCCGCCAGGCCGCGCCGCACCTCGGCCGCCCTCGTGGTGGGGCTGGCCGGCCTGCTGGCCCTGGCCTCGCTCTACCCGCCCTACTGGGAGCGGGCCCGGGCGGCCGTGAACCCGAGCAGGCCGCCCGCCGCCGGCCCCGGCGTGACCGCCCCGCCGCTCGTGCCCACCGGTCTGCTCGTCGACCCCGCCGTCGGCGCCGTCGTCTACAGCGACTACGAGTGCCCGTACTGCCTCGTCGCTCACGGGGAGCTGAAGGCGGTGCTGGCCCGCCGGCCCGACATCAAGGTGGTGAAGCGCCACTTCCCGCTGGACCAGTCCTGCAACCCGGTCATCAAGCGCCCCATGCACCAGCGCGCCTGCGAGTACGCGCGCGCCGCCATCTGCGCCGAGGGGCAGGGCCACTTCGACGCCATGGACGACGCCCTCTTCCAGAACCAGCGCGGCAAGCGGCCGGTGGAGGAGCTCGCCCGCGGGCTGGGGCTCGACCTCCCGAGGTTCCAGGCCTGCCTCGGCGCCCCCGAGACGGCGCAGCGGCTCCAGGCCGACATCGCCGCCGCCATGCAGGATGGCGTCAAGGCCACGCCCACCTACGTGGTGGCCGGCGTGCAGCACGCCGGGAAGCTGCCGGTCGAGGTCTTCCGGCCGGCCACGGGCGCACCGGCGAGGTAGCGGCCGCGCCCTGAGGGGGGGCCTGCGGTCGGACCGGCGCCGCCTCAGCGGCCCCGCTTCACGTCCCGCAGGATCTCTCTCGCGGCGTTGTAGCCGCAGGCCCCCATGACGCCGCCGCCCGGGTGGGTGGCCGCGCCGCACAGGTAGAGGCCGCGCACCGGCGTCCGGTAGTCGGCCCAGCCGGGCAGCGGGCGCATCGAGAAGAGCTGCCAGAGCGGCATGGCGCCCTGGAAGATGTTGCCGCCGGTGAGGCCGAAGCGACGCTCGAGATCGAGGGGCGAGAGCACCTCGCGGTGGAGCACCGACGCCTTGAAGCCCGGCGCGTAGCGGTCCAGGAGCGCCACGCAGCGGTCGGCGAAGGGCTCCTTCAGGTCGTCCCAGCTCCCGCCCGCCAGCCGGTAGGGCGCGTACTGCACGAACATCGACATGACGTGCTGGCCGGGCGGGGCCACGCTCGGGTCCACCACCGACGGGATGGTGGCCTCCACGATGGGCTCGGCCGAGGGGCGCCCGGCGCGCGCGTCGTCGTAGGCGCGCTCCATGTACTCGAGGCCGGGGCAGAGGTGGATGGTGCCGCGGTGCTGCGGCCCCGCCGCCGCGCCGGGGAGCGCCGAGAAGTCCGGCAGGGCCGAGAGGGCCAGGTTGATCTTGAGCGAGGCGCTCGAGTAGTCGATGCCGCGCACCGCCTCCACCACCTCGGCGGGCAGGTTCGCCGCGCCCACCAGGCCGAGCAGCGTGACGGTGGCGTCGGCGCAGGAGACGACGCGCCGGGCAAGGAGCTCGCGGCCGTCCTCCAGCACCACGCCGGCGGCCCGGCCGTCGCGAAGGAGCACCCTGGCCACCCGCGCGCCGCAGCGGATCTCGGCGCCCCGCGCTCTCGCCGCCGCGGCCAGCGCCTCGGAGAGCCTCCCCATGCCGCCCCGCACGTAGCCCCAGACGCCGCGCGCGCCGTTGCACTCCCCCATGACGTGGTGGAAGAGGACGTAGGCCGTGCCCGGCGTGGAGGGCGAGGCCATGGCGCCGATGACGGCGTCGGTGGCCAGCGTGGCCTTGAGCTCGTCGGACTCGAACCAGCGGTCCAGGATGGCGCGGGCCGGGCCGGTGAGCACCTCGAGCGCCCGTGGCCCGTCGGCGCCGAGCCTCAAGAAGCGCAGCCCCATGCGCCCGAGCCGCCACAGGTCGGAGAGCCGCCGGGAGAAGGGATCCGGCGGGGTCTCCAGCAGGGTCGGCTCGATGGCCGCCGCGATGCGGAGCAGCATGGCCTCGTACTCGGGGAGCCGCGCCGCGTCGCGGCGCGAGAACTTCGAGACCTCCCGGTGGTTGAGCGCCGCGTCCGGTCCCATGAGGAGCGAGCGGCCGTCCGGGAAGGGCGTGAACGAGGAGGGGTTGCGCGGCAGGAGCTCGTAGCCGTGGCGGCCGAGGTCGAGGTCGCGCACGATCTCCGGCCGGAAGAGGCTCACCACGTAGGCCGCGGTGGAGACCTTGTAGCCGGGCCAGGTCTCCTCGGTGGTGCAGGCGCCGCCCACCCGGTCGCGCGCCTCCAGCACCAGCACGCGCTGCCCGGCCCGGGCGAGGTAGGCCGCGGCGACGAGGCCATTGTGGCCGGCGCCGACCAGGATGACGTCGTGTGAGGTCATGGCGGCAGGATCGCGCTCCCCGCCGGCATGGGCCATCGCCCACTTGGGCTGCCTCGGCCCGGGAGGCGCTCCGCGCCGCTACGGCTTCACGAACTTCAGCACGAAGCGGTCGCTGGTGCCGCGCTTCCCGGCCTCCGCGGCCACGCGAGGCGAGGAGTTCCAGTCTCGCGCGTCGTCGGGGTTGCGCAGGAACGGAGCCTCGGCCGCGAGGCGGAAGCCGGCGGCCTGCACCTCGTTGCGCACCAGCGCCTCGTCGATGCGGTGGAGCGTCTGCGCGTCGGAGGCGCCCGTGCCGGGGCGGGCCGAGGAGTCGACGACCACGAACGCGCCGCCCGGCCTGAGCGAGGCGAAGATGGCCCGGTTCATGGCGGGCCGGTCGGTCTTGAGCCAGATGGTGTCGTGGTAGATGACGTTCATCACCACCGCGTCGAGCCCGACCGCCTCGGGCGGCAGCGGCGAGTCGAACTCGCGGTCCACCCTCACCACGCCGGCCATGACCGGGCGCGCCAGCCGCTCCTTCCAGGCGTCGCCCACGAAGCCGAGGAAGCCCTGGTTGTTCTGGGCGTAGACCACGCCGCCCGGTGAGACGGCGCGCGCCAGCAGCTCGGTGGTGTAGCCGGCGCCGGCGCCGAGGTCGGCCACCCTCATGCCGGGGCGCAGGTCGAGGAAGGCGAGGAGCTGCGCCGGGTGGCGCCCGGCGTCGAGGGCGCGGTCTGCCTCGGTCCGGTCGTTCGCCGCCACCAGGGCCACCGGGTCGGCGGCGGGAGGGCGCCTCGCCTCGCCGGTTCGCCTGGCGTGGAGGCACGCCGTCAGGGAGAGGGCGGCGCCGAGCGCGACGACGGAGCAGGTGCGGGCGGTCATGGAGGCTCCTGGGTGGGAGGCCGGGACATGCTGGGCGGCGGCGGCGCGCGCAAGGCCCGCGCGGGGCAACGGCGCAGCACCGGCGGCGGCGCGCACTCGATCACCAGCCGGGTTCCGCCGAGCGGGTGTTCGAGCTCGAGCCGCAGCGCGTGGAGGAGGTAGCCCGGATCGCCAGGCAGGGCCAGCGTGCCGGGGAGCGGCACGCCGCCGGCGCCGAAGAGCGGGTCACCCACCAGCGGGTGGCCGGCGTGGGCCAGGTGGATCCGGATCTGGTGCGGACGCCCCGTCTCGATCTGCACCTCCACGAGCGCGCTCGGCCCCTCGCCCTCCGCCTGCCGCCGCTCGAGCACCCGGACGTGGCTCCGGGACGGGCGTCCGCCGGCCGCCGCCGCGTGGACGGTGCCGAGCAGCGGGTGCGTCACCTCGCCGATGGGCGCGTCGACGGTGAAGGCGTCGGACGCCGGGTGGCCGGCGCAGAGGGCGCGATAGACCTTGCCCACCCGCCGCGCCCGGAAGGCGGCCTGGACGATACGGGCCGCCGCCGCGGTCCGTGCGAAGAGCACCACGCCGGAGGTGTCACGCCCCAGCCGGTGCATGGGGCTCGCCTCCGGGGCGCGCCGCCGCACCACGGCCAGCAGCGTGTGCTCGAGGTAGAGGCCGCCGCCCGGCATGGTGGGGAGCCCGCGCGGCTTGGCCACCGCCAGGAGGAGGTCGTCCTCGTGGAGCACGGCGGTGTCGAGGGGCACCGGCGGCTCCTCCCAGGGCGGCCGCTCCCAGCAGAGCCACTGGCCGGCGCGGAGCAGCGCCTCGGCGGCGGTGGGCGCGCCGTCGAGCCGCACCTGCCCGAGCGCGATCCGCTCCGCCCACTCGGCCGGGCCGGCGTGCTCGAAGCGGGCGCTCAGGTGGGCGAGCACGGTTCGGCCCGCGCCGCGCCCGTCGACCTGCTCCCGGTAGGTGTGCCCCTGGTTCACGCCGCGGTTATCTCCCGGAGGAGGCCTCCCGTGCACGACAAGCTCGAGCTGACCGACGAGGAGTGGCGCCGACGGCTCTCACCCGAGGCCTACGCCGTCTTGCGCGGCCACGGTACCGAGCGGGCCGGCACCGGCTGCTTCCTCGGCACCCATGACCCCGGCACCTACGTCTGCGCCGGCTGCGGCAACCCGCTCTTCCGCTCCGGCGAGAAGTTCGAGTCGGGCACCGGCTGGCCCTCCTTCACCAGCCCCATCGGGACCGACGCCGTGGCCGTGAAGGTCGACCGCTCCCACGGGATGAGCCGCGAGGAGGTCCGGTGCGCCCGCTGCGATGGCCACCTCGGCCACGTCTTCCCGGATGGCCCGCCGCCCACCGGCCGGCGATACTGCATGAACTCGGTGGCCATGCGCCACGTGCCGGTCCGAGAGGAGACGTCCATGTCCCCGCACCTCACCATCACCTCACCCGCCTTCCTCGACGGTGGCGCCATCCCGCGTGCCTTCACCTGCGAGGGGGCCGATCGCTCCCCCGCTCTCGCCTTCGCCGGCGCGCCGGCCGGAGCGAAGAGCCTGGCCCTCATCGTGGACGACCCCGACGCGCCGGACCCCGACGCGCCGAAGATGACCTGGGTCCACTGGGTCCTCTACGACATGCCGCCCGGCACGACTGGCCTTCCCGAGGACGTGGCCCGGGCGGCGCTGCCGCAGGGGACCCGCGAGGGTGTGAACGATTGGCACCGAACCGGCTGGGGCGGCCCCTGCCCACCCATCGGCCGACACCGCTACTTCTTCAAGCTCTTCGCGCTGGACGCCACCCTGGGCGACCTCGGCCGGGCCACCAAGGCGCAGGTCGAGGCGGCCATGCGTGGTCACGTCGTCGCCGAGGCCACGATGATGGGCACCTACCTGAAGGCGGGCCCCTGAGGGTCCTCCTCAGGCCCAGTTGGTCCTCGACCTGGGGCGGGCCGTGGCCGATGCTCCGGCGCGCCCGTCCTGGAGGAGCCCATGAACCCGAGCTACACCGCCCACCTGCGTGCCCAGCTCGACCAGCTCCGCGCCGACGGCCTGGAGAAGCGCGAGCGGATCATGACCAGCCCGCAGGGCGCCTGGGTCGAGACGGGCGGGCGGCGGGTCCTCAACCTGTGCGCCAACAACTACCTCGGCCTCTCCGGCCGGCCGGAGCTGGTGGCGGCGGCCCAGGCCGCGCTGCCGCTCCACGGCTTCGGCCTCTCCTCGGTCCGCTTCATCTGCGGCACGCAGGACGTCCACACCGAGCTGGAGGCCCGCCTGGCCCGCTTCCTCGGCTACCAGGACGCCATCCTCTTCTCCTCCTGCTTCGACGCCAACGGCGGAGTCTTCGAGGCCGTGCTCGGCGAGGAGGACGCGGTGGCGCCGTCCCAGGGGACGACGATCGCCGTAGCGCTCTCTTCGTACTTGACCTGACCACGAGCAGGGATTGCAGGGTTGAAGTCGTGCCAGCTCCGCCACGAGGTCTGCGCGGCGTTGAGCAGTGCCGTGACGTCCGGGCTGAACGACGTTCCGTTGCCACTTGCGACCGACACGAAGCCGTTCGAGCAGATGGTGAAAGCCGTCGCACCGGGGAAGCTGCCCACCGTGAAGGCCTGCGTGACCTCGGAGTCGTCGAAGAGGGCGAGGGAAATCGGCGTGGAGATCGAACCGACCGGC
>JANNKC010000045.1:0-3047 GCA_031396105.1 Anaeromyxobacter sp. | reverse complement strand
GCGGACCGGCCCGCTGGGCCACGCTGGTCGGCCTGGCCGTGGGCGGCCTGGTGGCGGTGCTGGTGGTGCTGGTCTTCGCGGTGGTGGCGCTCGGCGCCTACGCGGGCTGACCAGGCGCCGCGGCGGCCGGCGGCAGGGCCGCCACGCCCTGCTTCAGGGTCTCCGCCACCACGCCGCGCAGGAGATCGGTGGGGAACGGCTTCTCGAGCACCGGGTTGGCCACGCCGGCGATGAAGGCGCGCGCAGCCTCGTGGAGGGCGCCGCCGGTCACGAAGACCATGCGGGAGGCCGCGGCCGGGTCCCGCGCCAGCAGGGCGGCGTGCAACTCCATGCCGGTCATGCCCGGCATCATGAGGTCGCAGAGGATGACGTCCGGCGGCGGCTCCTGCGCCAGCCGCTCCAGCGCGGCCCGCGCCGACTCCACCACCTCCACCTCGTGAGCGGCGCCGAGGATGCGTCGCATGGTCTTGCCCACGTAGGGCTCGTCGTCCACCACCAGCACGCGCCCGCGCGGACCCGCGTCCGGCCCCGGCGCTGGCGTCGAGGCCAGACGCGCCGCCCCCGGCGCGGCGGGCAACAGCACCGTGAAGCTGGTCCGCTCGCCGGCGCGGGTGCGCACCGCGATCTCGCCGCCCATGGCCGCCACGGTCTGCTGGCAGATGGCCAGGCCGAGCCCGGTCCCCACCCCGGACGGCTTGGTGGTGAAGAAGGGGGTGAAGATGCGCGGCAGCACCTCCTCCGGGATGCCCGGACCGGTGTCGGCCACCTCGACACGCACCCGGCCGTCGAACTCGATGGCGGTGGACACCGTGATGGTGTGCTGATCCGGATGCCCCTCGCCGATGGCCTGCCCGGCATTGACCAGCAGGTTGAGCAGGACCTGCCCCAGCCGCGCCGGGTCGCCCAGCACCGGCGGCACCGGCGCCAGCTCCAGCCGCACGGCGGCGCAGCCGCGCAGCACGCCGGCCGCCAGGTTGAGGGCCGAGCGGACCGCCGCCCCCACGTCCACCGGCTCGCGCCGGTCCTCGCCGGAGCGGGAGAGGGCGCGCAGGTCGCCCACGATCTGGCGGACGCGCGCCGCCCCCTCGTTGGCCTCGTCGAGGGCCTGGCGCGCCTGGGTGAGCGCCTCGGGCGGGGTGGCCGCCCCGGCGGCCAGGGCCTCGCGCGCGAAGGCCAGGTTGCCCACCACGTAGGAGAGCGGGTTGTTGATCTCGTGGGCCACGCCGGCCGCCAGCGTGCCCAGCGAGGCCATGCGGTCGGCGACCGCCAGGCGCTCCTGCAGCTCCAGGTGCTCGGTCACGTCCTCGATGATGCCCACCGCCTGCTGGAAGCGCCCGGCCTCGTCGCGGATGGCGCTCACCGTGTAGCGCAGGTGGACCACGCCGCCCCCCTTCTTCAGGTAGCGCCGCTCCATCTCGTTCTGGTCGCGCTCACCGCGCACGATGGCGCCGAAGGCCTCCAGGCTCTCCTGCCGGTCCTCCGGGTGGAGCAGCGCCTGGAAGGAGAGCGCCGCCAGCTCCTCGCGCTGGTAGCCGAGCATGCGGCAGAGGGCGCCGTTGAAGTCCACCAGCCGGCCGCGCGCGTCCACCAGCGCCATGCCCACCCCGGCGCCGTGGAAGGCGGCCTGGAAGCGGAGCTCCATGGCGCGGCGCGCCGCCTCGGCCCGATGCCGCTCGGTGATGTCACGGACCACCGCGACCACCATGGGCGCGCCGTCCAGGCTGGCGCTCCCCAGGCTCACCTCCACCGGGAAGGCGGTGCCGTCGCTGCGCCGGTGGGCGGTCTCGAAGACGCGGGCGCCGCCCCCGCGTACGCTCTGCCAGTCGACCTCGAAGCGCGCCAACGCCTCCGGCGCGCGCAGCTGGCGCACCGGCTGTCCCACCAGCGCCTGGCGGGGCCAGCCGTAGGTGGCGGTGGCCCGTTGGTTGGCCTCCACGATACGATCCTCCCCGTCGATGAGGAGGAGCACGTCGTCGGCGTGGGCCGCCAGGATCGCCAGGGCCCGCTGCCGCGCCGCGGCGCCGGCGTCGCCAGTCCGGGCGCGGCGCTCGCGCCACCAGAGGGCGATCGCGGCGGTCGCGAGCGCACCGAGGAAGGTCGCGAGCAAGGCCATCTCGGCCATGCTATCAGGACGCGCCGAGCGGGGTGGCGGGGCCCCGACGGGGCGGAGGCCGGGGTGCGCGACCGGCCCGGCGACCCGGCTCGCGCCGTCGCGCCGCGCGGCGTAGATTCGCCCCCTCCGCCTCGCCCGTGGCTCCACCTCCTGAGCGTCCCGCCGTGACCTTCCTCCTCCTCGCCGGCCTCGCCTCGGGCCTGCTGGCCGGCACGCTCTCCGGAGTCTTCGGCATCGGCGGAGGCATCGTGCTGGTGCCCCTGCTCGGCCTGCTGCTCGGGCTCGAGCAGCACACGGCGCAAGGGCTGACCCTGGCCGTGCTGCTCCTCCCGGTGGGCCTCCCGGCGGTCATCTCCTACCACCGGCGCGCGCCGCTCCGGCTCGGGCTGGTGGCGGCGCTGGTGGCCGGCTTCGTGGCCGGCGTGGGCGGTGGCGCGCTGGCGGCGGCCTGGGTGCCGGCGCGCCCCATGCGCCTCCTCTTCGTGGCCTTCCTGGTGGCGGTGGCGGTGAGCGGCTGGTGCGCCGCTCCGGGCGCCGGGGCGAAGGCGGCACGGGTCCCGGCCAGCGCCTGGCACGGGCTCTGGATCGGCGCGCTCGGCGGCGCGCTGGCCGGGCTGCTCGGCATCGGCGGCGGCCTCATCATGATACCGCTGCTCGCCGGGGTCATGGGCCTCGACCGCCACGAGGCTCAGGGGACCAGCCTGGCCACCATGCTGCCGCCCGTGGGGCTGCCTGGCGTGCTGGTCTACGCCCGGGGGGAGGGCGGCCTCCACTGGCCGCTGGTGGCGACGCTGGCCGCCGGTTTCGCCGCGGGCGCGCTGCTCGGCGCCCGGCTCGCGGCGCGCACCGACGCGACGCGGCTCACCAGGGCCTTCTCCGTCTTCGTGGGCATGGTGGCTGCGGCGCTGGCCTGGAAGGCGGCGCGGGGCTGAGG